>JBMOQZ010000155.1:0-20238 GCA_049322475.1 Myxococcota bacterium
AGTCGTTCGGCGCCTGGGAGCGCCAGCTCGCCTGGTACGTCCACTTCGCCGTCGCCGCGCGGATGCCCGACCCCGTCGGGCGCCTCCGCGTCGTCTCGCTCGTCGACGGCGCCCAGCGCCTCGTCACCGTCCGCGAGCCCCCGGGTGCCGCCGCCGCGCTCGCGGATCGGCTCGACGAGTGGGTGGTCGCCCGCGAGTCCCGCCTCGCCTGGCTCGCCCGCCGCCGCGCCGCGCCCGTGACCTTCGCGCACGACGCCCCGCGCCCCGGCCAGGACGCGATCGTCGCCGCCGTCGAGGCCGCCGTCCGGGAGGGGCGCCACCTCCTGCTCGAGGCGCCCACGGGCATCGGCAAGACCGCCGCGGTGCTCGCCGGCGCGTTGCGCGCGTCGGAGGGGCGCCCCGTCTTCTGGGCCACCGCGCGCACCACGCAGCAGGCCGTGGTCGAGCTCACCGCGCGGCGCATGGCGGCGCTCGGGACGCCGATCCGCGCCGCGACGCTCCGCGCGCGCGAGAAGGCCTGCCTCGCGGAGCGGGTCGACTGCCGCCCGGAGGCCTGCCGCTTCGCCGACGGCCACTTCGAGCGCCTTCGCGCCCACCGGGTGCTCGACCGGCTCGCCGAGATCGCGCTCCCGTCCGCCGACGAGGTCGGCGCCGTCGCGAAGGAGCGCGTGCTCTGCCCGTACGAGCTCGCGCTCGAGTGGGCGGACGGCTGCGACCTCGTCGTGGGCGACTTCAACTACGTCTTCGACCCGGGCTTCGGCCGCTTCGGCGAGGGCGGCGTCGTGATCGTGGACGAGGCCCACCAGCTCCCCGACCGCGCGGCGGCGTGGGGCTCGCCCGAGCTGCCGCGGGCGCTCGTCGACGCGGTGGCGGAGCGGGCGCCGCCGGGGTGGGGGGCGCTCAAGGCGCTCGCCCGCGAGATCGGCGACGCGATCGAGGACGCCGCGCTCCTTTCCGTCGGCGAGGTCGAGGGCGCGCTGATCGTGGAGGCGAACCGCCGCCGCTGGGAGGACCTCTGCGCGCGGATCGACGAGGTCGCGCTCGACCACGCGCGGGTGCGCCTGCCCGACGACGAGGACCCGTGGCTGCCGCTCGCCCGCGCGGTACTCCGCTTCGGCGACGCGCTCGCCCGCGCGGGGGAGGAGACCGTCGCGCTCTGGACGCCCGTGGGCCTGCGGCTCCTCTGCCGCGACCCCTCGCGCCTCCTCGCGCCCGCGTTCGCCCGCGCGCACGCGTCCGTGAGCATGAGCGCGACGCTCGCGCCGGCGTGGTTCTTCCGGGAGCGGTGCGGGCTCGACGCCGACCGGACAACGACGCTCGCGGTGGAGCCGCCCTTCCCGCCGGAGAACCGGCGCGTGGTCGCGGTGCCGGGGGTGTCGACCGCGATGAAGGACCGCCCGCGCGACCGCGACACCTTGCGCGACCTGCTCGCCCGGACCGTCGCCGCGGTGCCGGGCAACGTCGCCGTCTACTTCGGCGGCTTCGAGCAGCTCGCGGACCTGTTGCCCGAGCTCGATCGTCCCGTGCTCGTGCAGACGCCCGCGATGGACGAGGACGCGCGGGCCCGGATGGTGGCGGCCCTGCGCGAGCCGGGCCCGCCGCGGGTGCTCGCCGCGGTGCTGGGCGGCATCTTCGCCGAGGGGATCGATCTGCCCGGCGACGCGCTCCGCGCCGTCATCGTCGTGGGCCCCGCGCTGCCGCCGCCGTCGCCCGAGCGCGCGCTGGTGCAGGCCTGGTACGAGGAGCGCTTCGACCAGGGCTTCGAGCTGGCCTACGTCCAGCCCGGGATGACGCGCGTGGTGCAGGCGGCCGGCCGCGTGGTGCGCGGCCCCGAGGATCGCGGCCTCGTCGTGCTCCTGTGCCAGCGGTTCCTGCGGACGGAGTACGCGCGCCACCTGCCGCCGTGGTGGGAGGTGACGAAGTCGCGGCGGCCCTGGGAGGCGGCGGCGGGGTTCTTCGGGGCAGAGCCGGGCTGAACAGGACGAATGCGGAGCAGAGCCCCTCCGAGCGGGACTCGGGTCGAGCGGTCTCCGGGAAAACGCGCGTTGGTCCGTTCGGCCCCCCACGGGATCCGCCCGTGCGGAGCCCGCGAGTCCCAGTCGGTCCGGCTCTGATCCGGATCCGTCCCAGTGAGGGCGGCTCTGCTCTCCGGGCGGCCGAGACCCTCGGGGGACGCCGGCGCCGAAGGTGGCGAGCTCTCCGACGCCCCGGAGCTCGGGCGCCCGAGCCCCCCCTGCGGATACGTGGCGCCCATGTCCGACGACGACCTCCGCGTCCGCGACCCCGACGAGGCGCCCGACGCGCCCGAGCCCGCCGGCAAACGCGCGGCGCGCTGGGTCCGCGACCTCGCGCTCGGCCTCGCCGGCGCCGCCGCGCTCTTCGTGTTCGTGGGCTGGCTGCGCGCGCCCGAGCTGCCGGACGCCGCCCCGCCGCTCTCGCTCCCCGCGCTCACCGGCGAGACCGTGTCGCTCGCGGATTTGCGCGGCAAGACCGTCGTGCTCAACTTCTGGGCGACCTGGTGTGGCCCGTGCAAGCTCGAGCTCCCGACGCTCACCTCCTTCGCGGAGGAGAACCCCGACGTGCCCGTGCTCTTCGTCGCGGTCGACGGCAAGCCGGAGGCCCTCCGCGCGTTCGCCGAGGCGAACGACATGCCCCTCGATCGCGTGCTGGTCGACACGACGGGCGTGAAGCGCGCCTACAGCGTGTCGACGTTGCCGACGACCGTGGTGGTGGGGCCGGACGGCGACGTCCGTGGCGCCCACGCCGGGATCATCCTCGGGCCGCAGCTCGCCTGGATGACGCGGTGACGAGCAGGATCAGGGCGGCGCCCCCACGGCCGCAACCCGTTGGGTCTCCTCGCGGTGGAGCGGCCGCTTCCCCCGAAGGCTCGTCCCCTACCGGATCCACGGGTTCCGCGCGTGCCGCGGGCCGCGCGTAGATCACGCGGGCGAACCCTCCCAGGCCGCCCGCCAGCAGGTCCGCGCAGCCGTCGCCGTCGACGTCTCCCGGCGCCGCAAGCGTCCAGCCGACCCCTTCGGCGTCCGCCAGCTCGTAGAGGATCACGCCATCCTCCCCCATGACCCGCACGGTCCCGCGTCCCGAGGTGTCCACCATCGACACGGCGATCTCCAGGGTCCCGTCACAGTCGAGGTCGCCCGGAGCCAACACCGCGCCCGCCTGCCACGCCGACGCGAAGCCGGTCAGATCGGCGACCTCATCGGGGCTCCCCCCGTCGATCCGCCAGAGGCGGTAGCTCGAGGCGTCGTCGTAGGTGAGCGCGAGGAGCGCCCCGTCTGGACCGAGTCCCGCTGTCGCGGCCGTCCCTTCGAGGGCGACGACATCTTCCCGGACGAGGCCGTCGCAGGGGCCGCCGTAGAGGAGCCGGATCTCCTCTCCGTCGATCGTCGCGAGGTCCGCGAGGCCATCCCCGTCGATGTCTCCGGCGGACACCAGTAGCCCGCCGTCCACGGCGCGCTGGCAAGGCGCGCCCACGACGCCCGAGAACCAGTCGAAGCCGTACCTGTGCCCCACGACGAGGTCGCGGACCCCGTCGCCGTCCAGGTCCCCCGGCACGAAGACCGCGCTCCCGAAGCCGTCCGCCCAGCCGTTCAGCTCGACGTACTTGGAGAGATCCGACCCGTACCGGACCTCGACACGCGAGGGGGGGTCCCCGAGGGCGATGTCCGGCAAGCCGTCCGCGTCGACGTCGCCGAGGCTCGCCAGCGCCCCGCCCCATTCGTCGTCCTCCCACGCCCGAAAGAGGTACGACGCCTCATCCCGCGGGCCTGACGCCAGGAAGGCCGCCACCCACCTCGAGCCGCCGGTCGCGGTCGCGCTCCCGACCAGGAGGTCGCCGAGCCCGTCGCCGTCCAGGTCGCCGGCGGCGGACACCACCGCTCCGAACCCGCCGTAGCCGTAGTCCACCGTGAACGACTCCTCGGCGGGCACGTACGCGAAGGCCAAGCGGGCGAACAGCATCGCCTGCGTATGGTAGCGTGGTTCTCACCCGCTTGACCCCCTCCGACGTCCTCACCTTCTGGTTCGGCTCGCCCGACCCCCGCGCGGTGCCCCCGCCGGAGCTCGAGAAGCGCTGGTTCCGCGGCGGCGAGGCCTTCGATCGCGAGGTGATCGCCCGCTTCGCCGAGCTGCTCGACCACCCGGAGGAGGCCGCCGCGTGGGCGATCGACCTCGCGGGCTCGCTCGCCGCGGTGGTCGCGTTCGATCAGCTCCCGCGCAACGCCTTCCGCGGCTCCGCGCGGGCGTTCGCCACCGACGCGCGCGCGCTCCGCATCGCCGGCGAGGTGGTGGACGCCGGGCTCGACCGCGAGGCGGGCGTGTCGCAGCGCATCTTCCTGTACATGCCGTTCCAGCACGCCGAGGACCGCGCGCAGCAGGCGCGGGCGATGGCGTTGTTCGGCGCGCTGGCGGCCGAGGCGGCCAACGGCCCCGTGCTGCTCGACTTCGCCAAGCGGCACGCGGACATCGTCGAGCGCTTCGGCCGCTTCCCGGGCCGCAACCGCGCGCTCGGGCGGGCCGCGACGCCCGAGGAGGCCGCGTGGCTCGCGGCCGGCGGCGACACCTTCGGCCAGTGACTACGCGCCGAGGAGCTTGACGAGAAGCGCCTCCAACGCGCGCCCCGTGAAGGGTTTGGCCAGGAAGACCCCGCCGGTCCGATCGAGCTGCTCGCGCGACAGGAGCCCGTCCGCGTAGCCCGAGACGAAGACCACCTTCAGGCCGGGGCGCTCCGCCGCGAGGGCGTCGTACAGCGCCGGGCCGGTGAGCCGGGGCATGACGACGTCGGTGACCAGCGCGTGGATGACGCCCGGGTAGGCGCGCGCCACGCGCAGGGCGTCCTCGCCGTCGCGCCCGTCCAGCACGGTGTACCCCATCCCGGACAGGCGCTCGCGGAGAAAGCCGCGCACCCCGTCGTCGTCCTCGGCGAGCAGCAGCACGTGCCGGCCCGGGCGGCCGGCTTCGACGGGCGGGACGGACGGCGGCGGCTCCGGCGCCCGTTCCGGCCGGGGCACGCGCGCGAGCAGGACCGTGAAGGTGGCGCCCTCGCCGGGCGCGCTCCGCACCGTCACCCGCCCGCCGCTCTGCGAGACGATGCCGTAGACCGTCGCGAGCCCGAGGCCCGTGCCCTTCTGCTTGTCCTTCGTCGTGAAGAAGGGCTCGAACACGCGGGCGCGGGTGGCGTCGTCCATGCCGTGCCCCGTGTCGGTCACCTCGAGGACGGCCCAGTCGCCGGCGGGCAGCCCGTCGGGCGCCGCGGGCGTGGGCGCCTGGAGCTCGCCGACGCGCAGGAGGAGCTTCCCGCCGTCGGGCATCGCGTCGCGCGCGTTCACCGCAAGGTTGAGCACCACCTGCTGGATCTGCCCGGGGTCGGCGGCGACCCACCGCCCCGGCTTCGCGTCGACCACGAGGTCGACGCGCTCGCCGACGAGGCGGCGCACGAGCCCCTCCAGCTCCCGCACGGCCTCCGCGAGGTCGAGCACGCGCGGCTGCATCACCTGCCGCCGGCTGAACGCGAGGAGCTGGCGGGTGAGGTCCTCGGCGCGCATCGCGTGCCGGCGGATCTCCGCGGCGTGGTGCCGCAGCTGATCCGACTCGGCGCGGCGCTCGAGCAGCTCGGCGTGCCCGGTGACCACGGTCAGCAGGTTGTTGAAGTCGTGGGCGAGCCCCCCGGCGAGCTGGCCGACCGCCTCCATCTTCTGCGACTGCCGGAGCTGCGCCTCGAGCTCGGCGCGATCGGTCACGTCGTGCACGATGGAGAACATCAGCGTGCGCCCGCCCACGCGGACGGGCCCCGAGTGGACCTCGACGGTGCGCATCCGCCCGTCGGCGAGCCGGTGGGGGATCGTGAAGCTGCGCAGGTTCCCGGCGAGGATGGCGGCGACGGCGGGCCGCATGTCCGCCGGCTGCATCGGGTTGAGCAGGGAGAGCGGCGCGCCACGGAGCCGCTCGCGCGGGTAGCCGTAGAAGGCCGCGGCGGCGTCGTTCGCGTCGACGAGGCACAGGGTCTCGGGGTCGGTCAGGAACTTGACGGCGGTGTTCTGCTCGAAGAGCGCCCGGTAGAACTCGTGCCCGTCCCGGAGCGCCGCGTGCGCCGCGCGCTCCTCGGTGACGTCGCGCAGGAGCACCAGCGTGTAGATCTCGCCGGCGAAGGTGTAGTTCGCGACCTGCACCTCCATGTCGAAGGCGACGCCGTCGCGGCGGAGCCCTCGCGTGACGTACACGCCCTCCGGCTCGAGCCCCGCGGTTCGGCGACGCACCTTCTCCGCGATGCGCTCGCGCTCCTCGGGCGCGACCAGGGGGAGGATCGGCGTCCCGACGAGCTCTTCGGCGTCGTCGTAGCCGAACATCCGCAGGTAGGCGGGGTTGACGAGCCGGTGCACGCCGTTGCGCGACACGCCGATGGCGACCGCCGTCGTCTGAAAAATAGCCCCGAGGAGGACCTCGTTCTCCGAGCCCGCGCCTTCCACAGCCGCCGCCTAACGCGCGTACGTGATTCGTGCGTTCGAGGGTACAATGGCGCCCCCCGGAGGTCTCCGTGCGCCCGTTGCCCCTCCTCGTGCTCGCCGGCCTCGCCGCCTGCTCGGACTACGACCTGAACCGCGCCGAGGATCACAAGGGCAACGAGGAGACGGGCGGCAACGGCGGCCCCGGCACCGACACGGGCGAGACGAGCTACACCGACACCGACCCGAACACCTGCGAAGACCGGACGATCGAGGCGCGCGACCTCAACCAGAACGAGGAGTGCTACGAGGAGGGGCCCACCGTCGGCACCTTCACGCCGGTCGTCGAGTGGTCGAAGGAGACCTTCCGGCAGGAGGGGTCCTCGACCGAGTGCATGATGATGCCCGCGGTGGGCTCGCTCACGGACGACGACGGCGACGGCGACGCCGACGCCGACGACGTGCCCGACGTCGCGTTCATCACCTACTCGGGGTCGGGCTCGACGCCGGTAGTACTGCGCGTCGTGAGCGGCGACGGCGGCGACGAGATCCTCGCGGTCAGCGCCAGCGACATCCAGCTCACCGGCGGGCTCGCGCTGGGCGACCTCGACGGCGACGGCTGGCAGGACATCGTGGTCGCGCTCACCAACGGCGTGCGCGCCTACGACGCCGACGGGAACGTGCTCTGGAGCAACACGCGCCTCGGCGGCTACATCTACGGCTCCTACAGCGACAACCCCGCGATCTCCGACATGGACGGCGACGGCCGGCCCGAGGTGATCATGGGCTCGGCCATCGTCGACGCCGACGGGCGGCTCGTCGGCGCGGGCGAGCACGGCATCGGCGGCAAGGACGGCACGAACGTCGGCACCGCCTCGTTCGCCGTGGACGTCGACGGCGACGGCGAGCAGGAGGTGGTCGTCGGCAACGCGCTCTACGCCCGCGACGGCTCCACCATCTGGTACAACCGCCAGGCCGACGGGTACCCGGCCGTCGGCAACTTCGACGGCGACGACGCCGCCGAGATCGTCGTCACCACCGGCTCCTCGGTGCGCCTCCAGGACGACGACGGCTCGGTGCTCTGCACCGCCAGCCTCCCCGGCTCCGAGAGCAACCCGTACGCCGGCTACTACGGCGGCCCGCCCACCGTCGCGGACTTCGACGGCGACGGCGAGGCGGAGTTCGCGGCCTCGGCGGGCTCGCGGTACTCCGTCTTCGAGAAGGACTGCTCCGTCATCTGGACGTCCACCACGCAGGACGCCACCTCGGGCAACACGGGCTCCTCGGTGTTCGACTTCGAGGGCGACGGCGTCGCGGAGGCGGTCTACGGCGACGAGACGCGCCTGTGGGTGTTCGCCGGGCCCGACGGCTCGGTCAAGCTCGAGAGCCCCGACCACACGAACAACACCTGGCTCGAGTACCCGACCATCGCGGACGTGGACGGCGACGACCAGGCCGAGATCGTCGTGTGCAACACCGCCTACCAGGGCGGCGGCACGCAGCACCACGGCATCACGGTGCTCGGCGACGCGGACGAGAGCTGGCGCTCCGGGCGTCGCATCTGGAACCAGCACGCCTACCACATCACCAACGTCGACGACGACGGCGGCATCCCCGCCGTGGCCGACCGCAACTGGCTCTCCTACAACAACTTCCGCAGCGGCGACATCGGCGCCGGCGGCGGCTACTCCGGGCCGGACCTCGTCGTGAGCGTGGTGGACGTCTGCATCGACGAGTGCGACGACGGGCGCCTCACCGTGTGGGTCGCCGTCGGCAACGCCGGCTACGAGGACGTCGACGAGGACGTCAACGTCAAGCTGTACGGCATCATGGAGGACGGCTCTTCGCGCCTCCTCGATCAGACCGACATCACCGACACGATCCCCGCCGCCCGCCGCATGGAGGGCATCACGTTCGTGATCGACCCCGTGCCCGCCGGCCTCGTCGACGTGCAGGCCGAGGTCGACGAGGGCGACAACGCCGCGCGCGGCGTGGTGGACGAGTGCGTCGAGGACAACAACTCCGACCAGTACGACGAGAACCTCTGCGAGAACTGAGCGTCACGCCGGCGGCCGCGCGGGCGTAGGAGGATCATGCGTTTCGTCACCCTGCTGACGCTCCTCGCCTGCGCGTCCGAGAACGAGCTCACGAGGAAGGGCGAAAAACCCGACGGCTTCGACACGGGCGACCCCGTCGACCCCCCGATCGAAGACACGGACGACACCACCACGACGACGACCGACGACACGGGGCTGCCGCCGTCCTGCGACGACGCGTACTGGGGCCCCGAGAACGTCACCCAGTCGGAGGACTGCTACTGGGAGGGCACCGAGGTCGGGACGTTCACGCCGGTCGTGGAGTGGACGAACACCGACCCCGGCAACACCTACACCACGCCCGTGATCGGCCAGCTCACCGACGACGACGGCGACGGCCGGATCGACGACGACGACACCCCCGACCTCGTCGTCGCCAACACCGCCGGCGTGTTGTGGGCGATCTCGGGCGACGGCACCACGTTGTGGAGCGCCGGCAGCCTCGGCAGCGAGCCCATGACCGCCGCCATCGGCGATCTCGACGGCGACGGCTTCCCCGAGGTGGTGGGCTCGGGCTACTCCGGCACCATCGCCGTGCACGGCGAGGACGGCTCCTCCTACTGGTCCGGCCAGGCCGCCTCGAGCCCCGCCTGCGGGGGGGTCGCGATCGCCGACCTCGAGTCCGACGGCGACCCGGAGGTCATCCTCGGCAACCTCATCCTCGACGGCCAGGACGGCAGCCGCCGCGGCCAGGGCTCCTACGGCAAGGGCACGGGCTACTCCGGCGGCGGCGCCGCCACGATGGGCGCGGCCGCGGACATCGATCGCGACGGCATCCTCGAGGTCGTGGTGGGCAACGCGCTCTACGACGTCGACGGGAACGAGCTCTGGTACAACGGCGAGAGCGACGGCTTCGTGGCGGTCGCCGACTTCGACGGCGACCCCGAGGGCGAGATCGTCGTGGCGTGGACGGGCAACGTCCGGCTCCAGGACGACGACGGCACCGTGCTCTGGTCGGCCAACTACACCGGCAGCACCGTCGGGCCCCCCACCGTCGCCGACTTCGACGGCGACGGCGAGATCGAGATCGGCGTCGCCGGCCACGGCGAGTACGAGGTCATCGAGGCCGACGGCACGAGCCTCTGGTCGCGGCCCACGGTGGACTACTCGTCGGGCTTCACCGGCAGCTCCGTGTTCGACTTCGAGGGCGACGGCGCCGCCGAGGTGGTCTACGCCGACGAGAACGACGTCTACGTGTTCGACGGGGCCACCGGCGCCGTGAAGCTCCAGGAGGCCACCCACTCCTCGGCCACCTGCTCGGAGTACCCCGCGGTCGCCGACGTCGACGGCGACGGCCACGCCGAGATCGTCTACACCTCGAGCGCGTATTCCGGCTCGGAGGTCGGCGTGCGCGTCATCGGCGACGCCGACGACTCCTGGATGCCCGGCCGCAAGGTGTGGAACCAGCACGCGTACAGCATCACGAACGTCGACGACGAAGGGACGATCCCGGTCACGGTCGACGCGAACTGGGACAGCTACAACAACTTCCGCTCGGGCGACCTCACCGCCGGCGAGGAGGGCTACAGCGGCCCCGACCTCTACCCGCAGATCCGCGAGGTGTGCGTCGACGAGTGCGGGGAGGGCCGGGTCACCGTGTGGGTTTCGCTCGGCAACCAAGGCTTCAACGACGTCGAGGAGCCGGTGATCGTCGACGTGTGGGGCGACACCGGCACCGGGCTCGAGCTGCTCCACTCCTTCGAGTGGACCGCGGCGCTCCCGACCGGCGTGCTCAGCGCGTCGCAGGACATCGAGATCTCGGGCGTCCCGACCCCGCTCCTCGACGTCGTCGTCTCGGTCGACGGCGGGGACGAGCCCGACCTCGGCTCCATCGACGAGTGTCACGAGGACAACAACACCGCGAACTGGGGCGACGTGGTCTGCCCGTAGGGCGTTAGGATCCTCTGCCGATCGAGGCTCTCCTGGTCGACGCGGAACGACTGCTCGAACATCGCCGCCCTTTCGAGGAGCTGGAGGCCAGCGCGCTGCGCATGGCGCTGTCGCGGCCCGGGGAGCTGCACGACGACGCCCTCGACGCGATGCGGTACGTGCTCAACTTCGCGAAGCTCGGCGCGATCCGTCGCGCGGACGGCGTCGACGTCGACGTGCAGGCCTTCCTCGCGCCCCACGCCTGGCGCGTGAAGAGCGCGCTCGCGCCGCACCTGATCGAGGATCCGTCGCTCTGGGGCGCGATGCGCGTGTTGCCGGAGCTCGTCGCGGAGACGCGCGATCGGCGACGCCGCCTGCTCGAGCACTTCGCGCTCGACCGCGACTCGCTCGAGGCCGAGGTGACGACGCGCAAGCTCGTCGTGGTCTGCGGCGGCGGGGGCGGCGCCGGGTACGGCTACGCGGGCGCGTGGACCCTGTTCCACCGGCGAGGGCTCCAGCCCGACCTCATCGCCGGCACCTCGATCGGCGCGCTGATGAGCGTCTTCCGCGCGCGCCGCCGCGTCTTCGACGGCGCCCCGCTCATCGCGGCGGCCGGGCGCCTGTCGTGGGAGCGCGTCTTCCGCGTGCTCGAGATGGACAGCCGCTACGGCCTGCCGGCGACGCTGCGCCTCTACCTCCGCGCCGCGCTCGGCTCGCTGTTCGAGACGCCCGACGGGCGCGCGCTCACCTTCCGCGACCTCGAGATCCCCCTGCTCGTCGTCACGACGGGGATCGGCGTGGAGGCGCTGAAGCACGACCTCTCGTTCTACGAGCACTTCCTCGACGACGCCGTCGAGCCGGGCTTTCGCCTGCGCCCCTCCCGCCTCGCGAAGGTCGCGCAGGTCGCGAACATCTTCCGGGAGCTGCTCCAGACGCCCGAGGCGCTCCGCGAGGTGGTGTTCGGCCAGGATCCCGCCACCTTCGACGCCGACATCCTCGACGCCGCCGGCTTCTCCTCTTCCATCCCGGGGCTCATCCACTACGACGTGCTGCGGGACGACCAGCGCATGAAGCGCCTGCTCGACGAGCTCTACGCGCGCTACGGCATCACGCGGCTCGCAGAGGGCGGGATCCTCAACAACGTGCCCGCTCGCCCGGCGTGGGTCGAGGTGATGAACGGGCGGATCACGCGCCGGAACGCCTTCGTCCTCGCCCTGGACTGCTTCGCGCCCCGGGTCCGCAGCCTGCTCTTCTACGCGCTGCAGCAGGTCGTCCGGCCGAACGTGCTGCGCAACGTCCCGTACACGAACCTGTACGTGGCGCTCCAGCGCACGCTCAACCCGCTCAACCTCGTCCCGGCCCTCCCCGAGGTCAACCGGGCGATGAAGTGGACGATGGACGAGTTGTCGCCGCTGGTGCCCTTCGTCGAGAGGATGTGCTCGCCGATCCGTCCGCTCCGCGACATCGCATGAGTTGACGAGCCCGCGCCGGGTGTTGGAAAAGCGCGGTGAAATGATCCTCCCCGAGCTCATCCTCGGAAGCGTGTCCGACGGGGTCGTCGCGGTCGACGCCACCGGGACGGTCACCTTCGTCAACGACGCCGCGCGCCGGATCCTCGGGGACTTGTCCCGCGCGAGCCTGCCGTGGGACCGCGCCCTCGCCGGCGAGCGCGCCACGGCCGAGGTCCGCGTCGGGGAGGCCCACCTGTGCGTCGTCATCGACCCGCTCCCCGGGGGAGGCGCGGTCGCGGTCGTCCGCGACGTCACCGTGACGAAGGAGGCCGAGCGGCGGATCGCCGAGGAGGCCGAGTCGCGCGAGGCCTTCGTCCAGTCCGTGGTCGACCACGTCGCCGACCCCATCTTCGTGAAGGACCGCCAGTTCCGCTTCGTGTTCCTGTCCCGCGCGCTCTGCGAGATGGTCGGGTTCGCGCGCGAGGCGATGCTCGGCCGCACGGACTACGACTTCTTCCCGAAGGAGCAGGCGGACTTCTTCCGCGCGAAGGACATCGAGATGTTCGCGCGGGGAGCGAGGGTCGTGATCGAGGAGGAGCCGATCACCGACGCCCGGGGCGAGCTGCACTGGCTGGCGACCACCAAGACGCCGCTCCGCGGGCCGGACGGCGAGGTCACCCACCTCGTCGGCGTCATCCACGACATCACGCGCCTGAAGGAGACCGAGGCCGAGCTCTCACGGAAGAACGAGGCCCTCGCGCGGCAGGTCGCGGAGACGTCCGCGGCGCTGCGCGAGCTCGACACGGCCAACCGCGAGCTCGAGACCTTCAGCTACAGCGTCTCCCACGACCTGCGCGCGCCGCTCCGCGCGGTGCTCGGGTACTCCGCGTTGCTCGTGACGGAGTCCGCCGCCTCTCTCGGGCCCGAGGCGCGCGCCCACCTCGCGCGGATCGAGGTGAACACGCGCCGGATGGCCCAGCTCATCGACGACCTGCTCGCGCTCGCCCGCGTGTCCCGCGCCGGGCAGGCGCGGGGCCCCGTCGACATCGGCGAGCTCGCCCGCGCGACGATCGAGGAGCTCCGCCGCCAGGAGCCGGGGCGGGTGGTGATCGCCGACGTGCAGGAGGGCCTCGTGGTGGAGGGCGATCCTTCGCTCTTGCGCATCGCGGTGGACAACCTCGTGCGCAACGCGTGGAAGTTCACCGCCGGGCGCGACCCCGCCCACGTCACCGTGGGCCGCGCGGGCGACGAGATCTTCGTGCGCGACGACGGCGCCGGCTTCGACATGGCCTACGTGGAACGGCTCTTCAAGCCCTTCTCCCGCCTCCACGGGGTGGAGGAGTTCGCCGGGAGCGGCATCGGGCTCGCCACCGTGGAGCGGATCGTGCGCCGGCACGGCGGGAGCGTGCGCGCGGAGGGCGCGGTCGGCGGCGGCGCGACCTTCTACCTGCGCCTGCCGTAGGCGACGGCGCGGGCGGTCGCCGGGACCGCGAACACCGCGGCGAGCGCGAGCAGCACGGCGGAGCTCCAGAACGGCGCCGCGTGGGAGAGGCGCTCGAACAGGACCCCTCCGAGCGCCGGGCCCGTCGCGCGGGCGAGCGCGCCCATCGACTGCGACGAGCCGAGCACGGCGCCCTGCTCGTCCGGACCGGTCGCGCGCGAGATGAGCGCGTTCACCGAGGGCGTCGTCAGCCCCTGCCCGACGGCGAGCACCGCGAAGTCGAGCTGCATCCACACGCCCCGGGGGGCGAACGGCAGGGCGACCAGCGCCACGGCCATCGTCGCGAGCCCCAGCGGCACGAGGGGCCGCTCGCCCCACCGCTTCACGACGCGCCCGATGAGGCCGCCCTGCACCACGATGCCGACGACCCCGACGAGCCCGAACATGCGGCCCACGTCGCGCGGCGTCATCGCGTGCTCGCGCTCCGCGAAGAGCGTGAAGGTGCTCTCCATCATCGCGAACGCGAAGACCTGCGCGAACGCGAGCGCGATGCAGAGGCCCGCGCCGGGGTGCGCGAACGCGCGGACGAGCGTGGCGGGCGAGATCGACCGCTCGCTGCGGGCCGAGCCGGGGTGGCGCGTCTCGGGGAGCCAGCGCCACGCGAGCAGGAAGTCCACGAAGGAGAGGAACGCGGCGAACCCGAGCGGCAGCACGAAGGGGAGGAGCCCGGTGGATTGCCACCCGGGCGAGTCCTGCGCGAAGGCGTAGAGCTCGCCGCCGACGAAGGGCCCGATCGTGAAGCCGATCCCGAAGGCCGCGCCGATGAGGCCCATGCCCTTGGCGCGGTTCTCCGGCGTCGTGAGGTCGGCCATGCACGCCTGCGCGGTGCTGATGTTCGCGGTCATCGCGCCGTGCAGCGTGCGGAACAGGAAGAGCATCCACAGCGCCTTCGCCGACGCGAACGCCGCGAGCATGACGGCGGTGAGCCCGATGCTGGCGACGAGCACGGGCCGGCGGCCCACGCGGTCGGACAGCTGGCCCATCACCGGCGCGACGAGGAACTGCGCCGCGGAGAAACACGCCATGAGCAGCGTGACCTGCAGCGGCGTGGCGTGGAAGGCCTCGGCGTAAAACGGCAGGAGCGGGATGACGATCCCGAACCCGACGAGGTCGAGGACGACCGTCAGGAAGACGACGACGATCGGGCTCACGCCATGAGGCCGAGGATCGCCTCGTGGACGGCGCCGTTCGTCGCCGCGACGCCGTCGACGAGCGGGCTCGGGTTCGTGTTGAAGGCGTAGGGGCGACCGTGGCGATCGCCCGCGCGCCCGCCCGCGGCGGTGACGAGCGCGACGCCCGCGCAGATGTCCCACTCGTTGCGGGGCTGGGGCGTGAACGTGGCCTCGGCCTGCCCGGCGGCGACGAGCCCGAACTTGTAGGCGACGGAGCCGACGGGGAGGAGCTGGATGCGGTCGAGGTACTTGTCGAACCAGCCCTTCTTCATCTCGGTGCGGCTGCAGACGATGCGCGCGCCGTCGAGGGCCCCGTGGGCGCTCACGCGGCAGGGGGCGCCGTTGAAGGTGGCGCCCTCGCCGACGACGCCGGCGAAGAGCTCCTCCTTGATGGGGTTGTAGAGGACCCCGAGGACGGCACGCCCCTCGACGACGAGGCCGACGCTGACGACGAACTCGGGGATGCCGAGCGTGAACTCCTTGGTGCCGTCGAGCGGGTCGACGATCCAGGCCACGCGCTTCTGCAGGCGGATCGGGTCGTCCTTCGACTCCTCGGAGAGCCACCCGTGGTCGGGGAAGGCGTGGCGCAGCCGATCGTGGAGGATGCGGTCGCTGGCGAGGTCGGCGTCGGTGAGGGGGTTGTCCTCGCCCTTCTCCTTCACCGTGTACGAGTCCTTCCAGTACCCGCGCACGGCGGCGCCGGCCTCCTTCGCGGCATCGATGGCGACCTGCAGCTCCCGCATGGCGTCTCCGAAAGGGCGGGAGCCTAACTCACAGAAAAGATGACAAACCGCCAAGTCGCCAAGGAGACTCCAAGGGCGCCGAGGAGAGCCTGGGGGAGATGGCCACGCCGAAGGCGCCCTTTCTCTTTCCTTGGCGACCTCGGTGCACGCTTGGCGCGCTTGGCGGTTTCTACTCCGCTTCCGCCCGCGTCAGCACGACGAGATCGGGCACGCCGTCCGCGTCGACGTCGCCGACGGCCAGGCGCTCGCCCGTGCGGAGGTACTGGCGCTCGCCGCCGATCATCAGGGCGGCGTCCTGCGCGTACTGGGCGCTGGGCCACGCGTCGGCGTCGCCGGCGAAGAGCCAGGCGGCGCCGGACTGGACCGCGTCGCGCTCGCCCGTCGGGTTGTGGCCCGGCGCCCCCACGATCAGATCGTCCAGATCGTCGCCGGTGAGGTCCGCGACGAGCAGGGCGTCGCCGAAGCGCCCGTTCTCCCACACGCCGCGCAGGGTCCAGGCGGGCTCGAGCTCGCCGGCGACGAACTCGGGCACGTTGAGGTGCTCCACGAGGTCGGTGCCGCGGAAGACGTAGACGGCGCCGGCCGTGTCGTCCTCGCCGCTCTCGTCCGAGCTGTGTCCGGGCGCGCCCACCGCCAGCTCGGGGACGCCGTCGCCGTCGAGGTCGCCGGCGGCGATCGCGCTGCCGAAGTAGTCGCCGGCCTGCTCGCCGGCGAGGTTCGCGACGACGGCGCCGGGGAAGCCCGAGCTCCCGCGCCACACGCGCACGACCCCCGCGGCCGCGCCGGCCTCGCCGCCGACGTACGGCGCGCCGACGAGCAGCTCGGGCAGGGGATCGCCGTCGAGCGACGCGGCGCACGCGATGGCGGTCCCGAACCCGCCCGCCTCCGCGGGCCCGGCGAGGAGCGTGAGGCGATCGAGCCCCACCACGCCGGCGAGCGTCGCGTCGGTCGAGACGTACACGCTCCCCGACAGATCTCCGCCGTCGTCGGCCCAGGGGGCGCTCGCCGCCCAGTCCGCCTCGCCGTCGCCGTTCAGGTCGCCGCAGGAGGCCACCGCGGTGCCGAGCCGATCCTGGGCGTCCCCGCCGGTGACGACGAGGGTGGCGTCGCCGGCGAGATCGGTCCCGTCGAAGCGGTAGACTGCGCCCGCGGCGTCGGACCCCGTCCCCGCGGCTCGCCCGGGTGCGCCCACGAGCAGCGTGTCGCCCGCGGCGGCGAGCGCGGCGCCGAAGCGATCGTCGGCCTCCTCGCCCGTGAGCACGCCGGCGACGCCTCCTCCGGCGAACGAGTCGTCCGTCAGGAGGCGGACCTCCCCGGCGAGGGGCACGCCGGCGAGCACGCCGCCCTCGACGCCGGCGAGCGCCCAGTCGAAGCCCTCGTCGGCCTCGCCCGCGACCCGTCCGTCGGCGTCGGCCTCCGGATCGAGGCGGTCGGTCGCGAGCGTGCTCCCCAGGAAGAGATGCAGGTCGGCGGCCGGGTACAGCGAGCCGCAGCCCGCCCCCTCGCACGCGGGGTCGCAACCGAGGTTCAACGCGATCAACCAGAAGGCTGCCGCCATGCCTTACCTTGTTAGCATGGGGGGACCATGCCGCGCGTCTACACCGTGATCCTCGGCGGGGGCCGGGGCCAGCGCCTCTACCCGCTCACCCGCCACCGGGCGAAGCCCGCCGTGCCCCTCGGGGGCAAGTACCGCCTGATCGACGTGCCCATCAGCAACGCGATCAACTCGGGCTTCCGCCACATCGCCGTGCTGACGCAGTTCAACTCCGCTTCGCTCAACGCGCACATCACGAACACCTACCGCTTCGACATGTTCGGCCAGGGCCACGTCGAGGTGCTCGCCGCGGAGCAGACGGACGAGGGCGGCGACTGGTACCAGGGCACCGCCGACGCCGTGCGCAAGCAGATCCGCCGCCTCGCGGCGTGGGGCGTCGAGCACCTCCTCATCCTCTCCGGCGACCACCTCTACCGGATGGACTACCGCGAGATCGTGAACCGCCACGTCGCCAACCGCGCGGACGCGACCGTGAGCTGCATCCCCGTCGGGCGGCGCGACGTGACGGGCCTCGGCGTGCTGTCGTGCGACGGCGAGGGTCGCATCGTCGCGTTCCGCGAGAAGCCGCGCCCCGACGAGGACATCACGGGCCTGCTCCCCCCGCCGGCCATCCAGCAGTCCTGGGGCATGGCGCCGGGCGACTTCCTCGTGAACATGGGCGTCTACGTCTTCCGCCTCGAGACGCTGCGCGAGATCCTCGCCAACCCCAGCTACATCGACTTCGGCAAGGACATCCTCCCCGACATGATCCGGACGCACCGGGTCCACGCCTACCTCTTCAAGGGCCACTGGCGCGACATCGGCACGATCTCCAGCATCTTCGACGCGAACCTCTCGCTGACCGCGGAGGAGCCCCCGTTCCGCTTCCACCACCCGGACGGGCCGATCTACACGCGCCAGCGCTTCCTGCCGGCGTCGAAGGTGATCGACGCGCGCATCTCGCGCAGCATCGTCAGCGACGGCTGCCTGCTGTTCGGCGCGGAGATCGACCACTGCGTGATCGGCATCCGCTCGCGCGTGGGGAAGGGGACCACGCTCAAGGACGTCGTGATGATGGGCGCCGACTACTACGAGGACGACGACGTGCGCGCGGCCAACCTGCAGCGCGGCGTGCTCCCCGTGGGCGTGGGCAAGGACTGCGTCGTCGAGCGCGCCATCCTCGACAAGAACGCGCGCATCGGCGACGGCTGCCGCATCCGCGGCGCGGTCGGCCGGCCCGACGCCGACGGAGACGGGTGGTTCGTGCGCGACGGGATCGTCATCGTCCCGAAGGACGCCTCGCTGCCGCCCGGCACCGTCGTCTGACGGGGCCTACTTCTTCTTCTTCTTCGGGGGCGGCCCGGGCGGGAGGAGCTCCTGCTCGATCGGCGCGGGCTCGGCGCGCTTCTCGATCACGAACTCGACGCGGCGGTTCTTCTCCCACGCGTCCTCGTTCTCGGCGGCGTCGATCGGCTGGGACTCGCCGAAGCCCGCGGCGACGAGCCGCTCCTGGGCGACGCCCTTGCCGAGGAGGTAGTCGCGGACGGCGGCGGCGCGGTCCTCGGAGAGCTTCTGGTTGTAGAGGGCGGCCCCGCGGCTGTCGGTGTGGCCCTCGACGCGCACGACGAGCACGTCCGCCGCCGCCGCGAGGGCCTTCGCGACCTCGTCGAGCAGCGGGTAGGACGCGGGGTCGATCACCGCGCTGTCGAGCTCGAAGTAGATCTTGTCGGAGAGGTCGAGCTTCTTCTCGCCGACGAGGACGGAGATGGGGCGCGCGTCGCGCGGCGTCGGGCCGGCGTACGCGACGAACGTGCGCTCGAGGCCCGTGGGGAGCTTGATCTTCACGACGTAGGCGCCGGGGCGGACGCCCTCGAAGCGCGCGGTGGCGTAGGGGCCGATCGTCCCCACCGCGAGGCCGTTGACGGCGATCTCCGCCCAGGTGGACGTCGGGTTCGTGAACACGAGCGCCTTCTCTCGCGAGCGCGCCGGGAGGATCTCCAGCTCGGGCGCGAACGGCGGCGACACCGGCTGGAGCTGCCCGAGGGCGACCGCAGGGTCGACCGTGAGCGACTCGAGCCCCGAGAAGGGGGACTTCGTGTAGTTGGGGTCGACGTCGAACGTGTGGACGTGGGTCGCGTGGGCGAGCGCGGCGAGGGCGAGGAGCATGGGTCCCTATCGCGGGGTGAGGGCGGTGTAGCCCGTGAGGTCACGGGTCATGACGTTCGTGCCGTCGTCCGTGTTGGTGTTGACCTCGGCGACGAGCCCGAGGCCCTCGACCCACCACTGCTCGAGGTAGCCGTTGAAGTTGAACATGCCGTAGTCGTCGTACATGTTGTAGGCGTTGCCGAGGTGGTAGGCGGTCCACGTCGTGTTGTCGAAGAGCGTGACCGTCTCCGTGCCGAGCTCCTCGTACTCGCCCGAGACGTGCACGGTGATGGGGAAGCCCATGCCGGCGTCGGCCTCGAGGTCGTAGGCGTAGGACCAGGTGCCGACGCCGTTCATCAGCGCCTCCTCGGGGAGGTACAGGCGCGGGTACGAGAGGATGGTGCTCGCCGTGTAGCTGTCGTAGGTGACGTACCACTCGGAGACGTAGAGCCCGGGCGTCGAGCCGCTGTCGCAGGTGGCGTAGATCTCGGCGGTCCAGCTCATCTCGGAGCTCGACACCTCCTCGTACATGACCCACGCGCGGTCGCCCGCGGCGGTCCAGCCGGTGCCCCAGCCCTGCTGCACGCCGGTGCCCGTGCCGTCGCGCACCGTGACGTCGTAGGTGCGCTCGTAGCCGGAGACGTCGAGCGGGTCCCAGTCGTGGGTGCAGAGCGTGACCTCGGTGTCCGAGTCGGTGTCCGCGTCGGTGTCCGCGTCCGAGTCGGCGTCGCTGTCGGCGTCGGTGTCCGCGTCGGTGTCGGCGTCACTGTCGGCGTCGGCGTCGCTGTCGGCGTCGGTGTCCGTGTCGGCGTCGCCCTCGCCGGTGTCGGCGGAGTCGAGGTCCCCGTACTGGTCGGGGTCCTTCTGGGAGTAGCTGTTGCCGCAGCCGACGGCGGCCAGCGAGAGGGCGAGATAAGCCAGGGTCCTCACGGGAGACCTCCGCGCGCAGCGGCACCGATTAGCACGGGAGTTCGTCGGGTGGCAACCGGAAATGCAGGCAGCCTCGTGGTCCGCGGGCTGTCGGAGCTCTGGACGGGGACCGAGATCCTCCGGGAGGCCGCGGTGCTCGTGGAGGGCGGCCGCGTCGCCTGGGTCGGCGCGTCGGCCGACGCGCCCCGGGGCGACGACGAGGTGGACGCCGCCGGCCTCGTCGGGATGCCCGGCCTCGTCGACCCGCACACCCACACCACCTTCGCGGGCAGCCGCGCGGCCGACTTCGAGCGGCGGCTCGCCGGCGAGACCTACACGCAGATCCTCGAGGCGGGGGGC
>JBMOQZ010000156.1:0-20228 GCA_049322475.1 Myxococcota bacterium
GTCGTCGTCGAGGCCGTCGTCGAGCTCGGGCGCGCCCGGGTACACGACGGGGTCGCCGTCGTCGCAGTCGTCGCCCGCGGCCGCGTAGCCGTCCGGCTGCGAGCAGGCGGCGAGCGCGTCGGTGCCGTAGCCGTCGCCGTCGGCGTCGAGGTACCAGGTGGGCGCGTCGGTGGCGTCCTCGTCGGCCTCGCCGTCGCAGTCCTCGTCGGCGCCGTCGCAGGTCTCGACCCGGAGCGGCGACACGCCGGCGTCGGCGTCGTCGCAGTCGCCGGCGATCGCCACGGTCCCCGACGGCTGCGTACACGCGCGCGTGGCCGCCGAGCCGTAGCCGTCGCCGTCGGCGTCGGTGTACCACGTCGCCTTCTCGCACCCGGCCTCGCAGACGTAGGGGAGCGCCTGCGCGCAGTCCTTGTCGTTCCACTGCCCGCCGCTCGTCGCGTAGGCTCCGCAGTCCTCGTTGCCGCCGTAGTCGTTGGGCTCGCCGGCGCGCCAGTCGGTGTACGTCGCGGCGCTCTCCTGCCAGACGAAGGTGCCCTCGGTCGCGACGTCGGAGAGCCCGATCCACCAGCCGGTCCCCTCCAGCGCGTAGGCCTCGCCGGCGACCCAGTCGTCCTCGGCGGCGTCGGCGAGCTCGACGAGGTGGTAGCCGATCGCGTCGCAAGCGGCGGCGGCGGCGGCCCAGCTGGCGTCGGTGGTCACGAAGACGTAGGCGTGGTCGTCGTAGGCGCCGGTCGTGCCCGGGCAGGGGGCGCCGTCGTCGAGCACGCCGTCGCAGTCGTCGTCCTCGGCGTCGCAGGCCTCCGGAGCGTCGGGGAACTCGCTCGCGTCGCCGTCGTCGCAGTCGGTGGACACGGCGACGCCGTCCCCGTCGGCGTCGTCGTCGTTGCCGTCGCAGTCCTGGTCGACGCCGTCGTACCAGACCTCGCTCGCGGAGGGCGAGACGGTCGCGTCGGCGTCGTCGCAGTCGTCGGCGGTGGCGGCGTAGCCGGAGGGGGCGCCGGCGCAGTCCTCGGTGGTGTCGCCCGCGACCCCGTGGCCGTCGCCGTCGGCGTCGCGATACCACGTGCACGCGTCGGCGCCGTCGCAGTCCTGGTCGACGCCGTCGAGCGAGGTCTCGGGGGCGCCGGGGTAAGCGGCGGGATCGGCGTCGTCGCAGTCGCCGCCGGTCTCGACGTGGCCGCTCGGGGCGTCGCAGGCCTCGGTCGGGGCGGAGCCGAAGCCGTCGCCGTCGGCGTCGGCGTAGAAGGTGCGGGTGGGCGCGACGGTGGCGTCGGCGTCGTCGCAGTCGCTCGCGTCGGCGACGTAGCCGCCGGGCGCGTCGCAGGCGCGGGCGAGCGCGGCGGGGTCGCCGAAGCCGTCGCCGTCGGCGTCGGCGAACCAGTCGAGGTACAGGCAGCCGGCCTCGCAGACGTACGGGAGGCGATCCGCGCAGCTCTTGTCGTTCCAGCCGCCGCCGCCGTCGTCCTTCCAGATGACGCAGTCCTCGGCGCCGCCGTAGTCGTTGGGCTCGCCCGTCCGCCAGTTCGTGTAGGTCGAGGTCGAGCCGCTCTCCCACGCCCACGTCCCCTCGGTCGCGACGTCGGAGAGGCCGAGCCACCAGTTGCTCGCGGCGTGGTGGCTCTCCGCGCGGGCCCACAGCCACGTGTTCTCCGTGGCGTCCTCCACGTCGGCGAGCGTCATGCCCGCGGCCTCGCACGCGCTCTGGGCGTCGGGCTCGCTCGCGGCGGTGGTGCAGAACGCGTAGTCGCGGTCGCCGTCGGCCTCGCACGCGCACCCCGTCGGGCACGACACGGCCTTGGCGCGGGCGGTCAGGGCGGGCGTGTCGGGGGTGGCGCAGGCGACGAGGAGGAGCACGCCGCCACCTTACTCGCACCACCCCACGATCGTGTACAGGACCTCCACCTCGGTGCCGGGGCCGGGCACGCTGCGCTCGTCGAAGACGACGGCGTTGGCGTCGGCGTCGTACGTCCAGCGCGTCGTCACGATGCGGTCGACGGTGACGACGATCGTGTCGGGCTCGGGCGTCTCGGTGAGCGCGTAGGTGTCGCCGGGGCCGTCGAGGTCGAAGGTGGCGGCGAGGTCGTCGTGCCAGGGGTCGGGCTCGCAGATGGAGAAGGACAGGCCGCCGGTGAGGCTCGCGAGCTCCCACCACGACGTGTTCGCGGGCCACTCCATGCAGCCGTCGGGGGTCGGACCGGAGACCGCGTGGAAGCGGACGGTCTCGTCGACGGCGAGCATCCGGTCGTGGAAGTCGCTCGTCGTGGTGGCGGACTCCTCGTCGTCGTTGGTGACGCGCAGGATCTGCAGCGCCGCGTCGGGCCGCATCATGCCGGCGTTGCAGCCGGCGAGGTTCTCGGTCGAGAGCGCGTTCTCGACCATGTCGAAGCCCTGCTCCGCGCCGGCGTCCGCCTCCGCGCCGGTCCAGACGGCGAGCCGCGTGCGCAGGTCGTCGTCGCTCGTCGTGGCGTCGACGAAGGGCACGTTGGTCGTGACGCAGCCGTCGTCCTGGGTGACGACCGCGATCTGCCACGGGACGAGGGCTTCGTCGCGCAACGTGTCCACGAGCTCGCGGAGGTTGTCGGACACGTCGTCGATCTCGCCGGCCATCGACTCGGTGACGTCGAGCGACACGAGCAGATCGAAGCCGTCGGGGTTGGTGAAGGTGTCGGCGTGGACGGGCAGGTCGGCGCGCTCGCCGGCGAGGAGCACGCTCGCCTCGGGCGCGGTCGCGTCGTTCGAGACGAACGTGAGGGTCGCCGAGCCCGTGTGGTTCGCCGTGTAGGACACGGGCACGACGAGGCTCTCGCCCACCGCGAGGGTGACCGGGGCGACCACGCCGGCGGCGAAGTCGCCGTTGAAGTCGTCGAGGCGGACCTCGGTGACGAGGAGGTCGGCGTTGCCGGCGTTCGCGACGCCGAGGCTCGCCTCCGCGGTGCAGCCCTCCAGCACCGGCCCGAAGCGGAGCTCCGCGGGGTCGAGCGCGATCGTCGGCGACACCCCCGTCCCGGACAGGGTGACCCAGGTGTCGTCGAGCCGCAGCGAGCCCTCGTCGCCGAGCGTCCCGCCGGGCGCGTACGTCACCGCGATCGTCCGCGACTCGCCGGCGCCCAGCATCGGCGAGACCTCCGCCACCTCGAAGGTGCCCGAGCCGGACTGCTCGACCGTCGTGATCGTGTAGGTCTCGTCGCACGGGTTCGAGAGCGTGACCTCCGCGGTCGCGGCGGAGCCGACGGCGACCTCGCCGAAGTCGACCGCGAGGGGCTCGACGACGAGCGTGGGCTCGCAGTCCTCGGCGACGGGCGCGGGCGATTCTTCGTCGGGCGTGGCGCAGGCGAGCAGGGCCCACATGCCGACAGTCTCGCACGGGTATAGGCGGGCCGCGATGCTGCTCCTCGCCGCCTGCGCCGAGCCGGATCTCCCGGTGCACCACCTCGTGTACGGCGGCGACACGCTCGTGGGCCAGACCCTCAACGAGGCGATCCTCGATCCGGCCGGGCGCGCGGAGATGCTCGCGGACGTCGCGCCGATCCTGAAGGCCGCGGACCTCGCGCTGCTCAACTCCGAGGGCGTGATCGCGCGGGGCGGCAAGGTGCTGGACAAGGGCGAGGCGCGGCCGCACCTCTACCGCGCGCGGCCGGAGATGATGGCGATCCTCGCCGACGCCGGCGTCGACCTGCTCGCCAACGCCAACAACCACGCCGGCGACTACGGGTTCGACGCGCTGCGCGAGCACCTCGACCACGCGCGCATCGCCGGCCTCGACTACGCCGGCGCCGGCCACGACCTCGCCGACGCTCGCACGCCCGCCTACCGCCTCGTCGGCGACACGGTCGTCGCGGTGGTGGGCGTCGACCTCACCAACACCGCCGCCTACGCCGCGACGGACGACCACCCCGGCATCCTCGCCGTCGCCCCGAAGGACGCGGTCGCCACGCTGAAGCCGATCCTCGAGGAGGCGCGGCGGCACGCGCACGTCGTGTTCCTGACCCCGCACTGGGGGCCGAACGGCGCGACGGAGCCGACGAAGGAGACCCGCCGCGTGGGCAAGGCCCTGATCCGCGCCGGCTTCGACGCGATCCTCGGGCACTCCGCGCACGTGCCGCAGGGCGCCGAGCTCGTCGACGGCAAGCCCATCCTCTACGACGCCGGCAACTTCCTCGCGGGGCACCCCGGCACGGGCGATCAGGCCGCGGGCCTGCTCTACGACGTGGCGTTCACGCGCGCGGGCGTGGTCTCGGTGAAGGCCATCCCCCTCGCGCTCCCGGCGGACAAGGTGGTCCTCGGCGACGCCGCCACGATCACGACGTGGGCCGGGCGCACGCGCGCGCTCGGCGCCGAGCCCGCGGGCGACACGCTCGCCTGCGACCCGGGCGACGTCGCGGGGCCGGAAGGGTCGCCCGCGCCGCCCGTCCGCGCCGTGCCGGCGGCCGTCCGCGAGGCGCCCCGCGACACGATCGTGGAGGCGGTCCCGCCCGAGGCGACGCCCACGCGGGTGCGCTGGGCGAACGGCGTCACCCTCGTCGGCTACCGCCTCGTGGCGAAGGCGCTGCGCGTGCCGAAGGCGGCCCAGGGCGTCGAGCTGTACTTCACCGCGGACGGCGCGGTCGCCCACGACCTCACCGTCGACCTCGCCGCGCGCGGCGACCGCAACCGCCACTACCCGGGCGACTGGATGTTGCCCGGCGACGAGTGGCCGCCCGGCGCGATCGTCCGCGACCGTTCGCTGGTGCGGCTCCTCGGGAAGCCCGAGGGCACCGTGCGCTTCGTGCTGAACCTCCGCGAGGGCCGCGGCGCCCTCGAGATCGTCGAGTCCGCGTTGCCCGTCGAGGGGGGCGTGGTGCTCGGCGAGACGCCCTACGTCGAGGGGACGCCGCGGATCTTCCTGTTGCCGGAGATGTGGTAGACACCGCCATGCTTTTGCGCTCGATCCCGTTCCTCGCGCTCTGCCTGCTCGCCT
This sequence comes from Myxococcota bacterium, assembly GCA_049322475.1. Classification (GTDB taxonomy): domain Bacteria; phylum Myxococcota_A; class UBA796; order UBA796; family SXON01; genus JBMOQZ01. The sequence continues at coordinate 4,958 of JBMOQZ010000156.1, forward strand.
GCGGCGGCATGGGCGGGAGCGACGTCGCCACCCAGTCCCCCGCGCCCGCGGCCCCCACCACGCCCGTCGTCTGGGACGTCGTGTCGGACGGCGAGGGCATGCTCGTCGTCGCCGGCGCGCCCGAGGGCATCGTGCTCGACATGACCGTCGCGCTCGTGACCGCCCCGCCCGCGCACGGCGCCCCCCGCCCGCTCGCCGGCAGCGCCCGGATCACGCAGGTGGGCACCCAGTCCCGCATCGTGCCGCTGCGGCTCGTCGAGGGCGTCACCCCCACGGGCGCCCGCCAGCTCCTCCCGGAGGATCAGGCCGCGCTCGCGACGATCCCCGAGTACAGGGAGCCCACGAAGGCCGCCACCGCGAAGAAGTCGGCCGCCTCGTCCGAGCCCCAGGTGCCCGCCGACCTGCGCACCGGCACCGCCGACGAGCGCGCGGACGCGGTCGCCCGCTACGAGGACGACCCGAACGCGACGTGGATGATCGTCTGGGTCATGAAGAACGACGCCTCGTACGAGGTGCGGCAGAAGGCCTGGCGCGTCGTGCGCGCGCGCTGGAAGCGGGGCACCGGCAGCAACGCCGAGCACGAGGCCGCCGCGCGCTGGCTGCTCGCGCACGGCTCGCCCGACCAGCAGAAGGAAGCGCAGGCCGCCATCGACGACCTCGCCCGCGACTAACGCACGAGCACGCTCACCGCGCCGAAGTAGACGAGCAGCGAGAGCACGTCCTGGATGATGGTCGCGAGCGGCCCGCTGCCGAAGGCGGGGTCGCGACCGGAGGCGTGCAGCACCCACGGGAGCAGGAGCCCGATCGTCGTGGCGATCGCGCCGGCGACGAGCACCGCGACCGCGACCGCCGCGGCGAGCCGCGCGTCGCCCCAGCCGAGCCACACCACCGGCCCGAGGATCCCGGCGAGCACGCCGCCCACGAGCGCGCCGGTCCACAGCTCCCCGACGAGCATGCGGGAGAGCGGCATCCGGGCGAGCGAGAGCGCGCGCACCGCGATCGCCTCGGTCTGGGTGCCGATCGCGTCCGCGAGGTAGACGATGCCGGGCACGAAGTAGGCGACCGCGACGTGGTCCGCGAGGGCGTCCTCGAAGCGGCCCATCACCCCCGCCGACAACACCACGCCGGCGAGCCCGACGAGCAGCCAGGGGAGGCGGTGGCGGACGCGGCGGGTGGGGGCCTCGCCGAGGGCCTCGCGGACCTGCGCGGCCTCGCGCGTGATGCCGGCGAGGCGGTGGAGGTCCTCGACGTGCTCGCGCCGGAGCATGCGCATCAGCACGCCGCTCGGCACGACGCCGACGAAGCGCCCCTCCGCGTCCACCACCGGCATCTCCGCGATCGCGTGGTGGAGCACGTGCTGGAGCAGCTCGCCGGGAGGCTCCGTCGTCGGGACCGACGGCGCCGGGCGCAGCAGCGTCGCGATGCGGGCCCCCGGCTCGCCGGCGAGGACCTCGGCGAGCGGCGCGCGCCCGAGCAGGCGGCGCTCCGCGTCGAGCACGTAGACGGTGTCGACGGTGTCGTGGGCGCCGGGCAGGGCGGCGAGCACGCCGGCGACGGTGTCGTCCGGGCGGGCGACGGGCACGCGCGTCAGCACGTGCCGGGCGGCGGTGTCGGGGTGGCGGGGCATGCGCCCCGGAGCCTACTCCTCGCGGCGCTCGCGGGCGCGCTCCTTCCGCAGGGCGGCGAGCTGGGCCCACTGCTCGGCCGTCAGCTCCTTGCGCAAGTCCAGCAGGAGCTGGACCTTGTTGCGGCGCAGGGCGCCCTCGGCGGCGTTCACGGCGTCCACCGCCTTGAGCACGGCCTTGTCGTCGAGGGTCTCCTCGGCGAGCTGCTTCTTGAGCTCGAGCTGGGCGAGCTCGGCCCGCGACTTGAGCGTGATCTTCTCCGAGCGCGACGCGAACACGATGTCCGACACCTTGTCGCGCTGGGCCTCCGTGAGCTGGAGGCGCTCGGCGACGGCGACGAAGTCGGGCTCGTCGTCGACCGGGGCGGGCTCGCCGGCGAGGGCGAGCGAGAACAGGAACGCGAGCAGCATGGCGGTCTCCTTTCAGAAGAGGGGATCGAGGTCCGCGACGGGGTCCGGCGCGGGGAGGAGGTCGGGCTCGAGCACGTCGGGGGCGAGCTCCGCGGCGGAGTCCGCCTCGGCGAGCACGGCGACGAGGTCGGGCGGGGGCGCGGGCGACGACGGCCACAGGGCGACCGCGGCCAGCGCGACGGCGGCGGCGAGCGTGGCCACGCGCCGCTGGTGGCGGGCGCGGAGCCGGGCGACGCGCGGGACGGGCGCGGTGAACGCGGGCGTGGGCGCGACGAGCGCGGCGCAGCGCGGGCAGGTCGCGCGGTGGGCGGCGTCGGGCGGGACGCCCTCGGCGAGGGCGCGGCGGAAGGTGTCACAGTCCACGGGTGGCCTCCGACACGCGCGCGGTGGCGCGGGCGAGGTGGGTCTTCACGGTCTCCGGGGAGAGCCCGGCGGCCTCGGCGATCTCGGGGAGGGTCCAGCCCTCGTCGAAGCGGAGGCCCCAGACGAGGCGCTGGCGGGCGGGGAGGGCGTCGACGGCGAGGCGGACGCGGCGGGCGAGCTCCGCGCGGGCGGCGGCCCCCTCCGGGCCGGGGCCGGGGTCGGGCGGGTCGGGGAGGGTGGCCACCCCGAACCAGCGTCGGACGGCGCGCCACCGCAGCGCGCGCATGCACTCGCGGACGCAGATGACGCGCAGCCAGCCGCGCAGCGCCTCGGGGGTCTGGAGCGCCGCGCGGTGGCGAAAGGCGCGCAGCCAGGCCTCCTGGAGCGCGTCGGCGGCGTCGTCCGCGTCGCCGAGCAGGCGGGTGCAGAGCGCCATCATGGGCGTCGCCGTGTCCGCGAGCGCGCGCTCGAAGGCGTCGTCGTCGTCGGTACGGGCGGCCGGCATCGCGAGGTCCACGCCCATTAGACCCGCCGGCCGGGGCGGGTGGGGGACACGGAATTCAGGGGACCGCGAGCTGCCCGTAGTAGTCGTTGCCCCAGCACGCGACCGTGCCGTCGTCGGCGAGCGCGCAGCCGTGCCACTTCCCGAGCGCGAGCGCGGTGTAGGTGCCGTCGGGCGGCGAGCACTGGCCGAGGTCGACGGTGGCGCCGTCCTCCTCGCCTTCGCAGCCCCAGCACGCGAGCGAGCCGTCGGCGCGGATCCCGCAGGAGTGGTAGGTCGACGCGGCCACGGCCGTGAAGGTGGCGACCTCCGGGTCGCACTGGCCGTGGTCGGTGGGGGCGTCGGCGAAGTCGCCGGCGCAGCCCCAGCAGGTGACGGCGCCGGTGTCGGCGACGGCGCAGCCGTGCCACTTCCCGGCGCCCACGGCGCGGTAGGAGCCCGCGGGCGGCGAGGACTGGCCGTTGTCGTCGTTGCCCCAGCACGCGAGCGCGCCGTCGGCGAGGAGGCCGCAGGTGTGCTCGGACCCGCTCGCGACCGCGGCGAACGTGCCCTCGGGGGGCGCGCACTGGCCGGCGTCCTGGTCGGCGCAGCCCCAGCAGGTCGCCGTGCCGTCCGTCGCGACGGCGCAGGTGTGGTAGGTGCCGGGGCTCACGGCGGACAACGTGGCGGTGGGGGTGGCGCACTGGCCGTAGTCGACGTCGCCGTCGCAGCCCCAGCAGGCGCCGAGGCCGTCGGCCGTGAGGCCGCAGGAGTGGTAGAAGGAGGCCGCGACCTCGGTGAAGGCGCCGGGCGGGGGCGAGGCCTGACCGTAGGTGTCGTCGCCCCAGCACGTCGTCTCGCCGTCGGCGATCCCGCAGGAGTGGACGCCGCCGGCGGCGATGGCGGTCCAGCCGGTGGTGGCGGGCGGGGTGCCGGTGTCGCCGGGGGCGTCGCAGTCGGGCGCGGCCTCGCAGTCGGGGTCGTCGCAGTCGTAGGCGCCGTCGCGGTCGTTGTCGGCGCCGTCGGCGCACTCGCCGGCGACGTCGCCCTCGTAGCCGGCGCACGCGAGGAGGAGGAGCATGCGGGGGGCGTAACCGCGGGGGGCGGGGGGGTGGCCGGCAGTTCGGCGGGTGTTGGCGCGTCAAGAGAGCGACCTCCCGGTCCGCCCCCTGGGACACGGACTGCGGGGACGTCGCACCCCACCCCGCCGAGAAACCCGGCATTCCGGCTGGCACGCATCCTGCTCTCCCTCCACGTGGAGGCCCCGATGCTGCTGGTCCCCCTCGCGCTCGCCCAGGACGTGGTCATCCGCGAGTCCCTCCGGGCGACGTCGAGCGCCACGACCGTCCACGGCGGCACCTTCACCGGCGACGGCTGGCGCGTCGACGACGCCAATTCGCGGATGGTCTGGGACCTCGGCACCCAGGTGGAGCGCGGGACGGTCAGCTTCGTCGTGGACGACGTGTCGTGGTCCAACCTCACCGGCGACAACAACGAGTTCATCCAGATGTTCGACGCCGGCGACAAGTGGTCGTGCACGCGCGCGGTCACCTTCCGCGTCTACGGCGACGTCGTCGGCGACTCCTGGGGCGACATCAAGCTGAAGACCTGGGACAACGCCTCGGGGCTCTACTCCGAGGCCCGGGGCGGCACCCAGGACTGGGACGGGGCCCCGCACCTCTGGACCATCACCTGGGACACCGAGGTCGCGACGCTGTCGAAGGACGGCGTCGAGCTCGTCCGCCTCGACGTGGCCGGCCAGGACCTGCGCGTCGGCACCATCTGGCTGCCGCTCAACACCTGGATGGAGGGGTCCTACAGCCACCCGATCGGGTCGGTGTACTCGGACCTCGACTTCGTCGGGTGGGAGCCGGGCAGCGAGCCCGACCCGCCCGACGACGGCGACCCGAACACCCTCGATCCCGTCGAGGACGTCGGCGCCGCCGACTGGGAGTCCGGCGTCTTCGCCGACGAGTCCGACCTCCCGCTCGAGGCCTCCAACGAGCGGTCCTACCTGATGTACGACCTCTCCGCGCTGTCCGGCACCGTCTCGCGGGCGACGCTGCGCCTCAACGTCCGCACCGGCGGCTCCTCGGGCGGCTCGGGCGGCGGCGTGTGGGCCGTGTCCGACACGTCCTGGACCGAGGACACGCTGACGTGGTCGAACAAGCCGTCGCCCGAGCGCCGCCTCGCCACCTTCCCGGACCTCGCCGCCGGCGAGCACGCCGAGGTCGACGTCACCGACGGCGTTCGCGCGGGCGGGCCCGTCGCCTTCGCGATCCTCTCGGACGGCACCGACGGCCTCCACCTCTCCTCGAAGGAGGACGGCGACCCCGCCGTGCTCACGGTGGAGCTCTCCGACACGCCGGCCGACACCGGCGAGCCCGCCGCCGTCGACGACACCGGCACCTACGACGACTGGAGGCCCCGCGAGCCCCGCGAGACCTCCACCCCCGAGCCCGCGTCCTGCGGCTGCGACGCCGGCGCGTCCGGCGCCGCGTGGCTCGCGCTCTTCCCTCTCCTCGCCATCCGGAGGCGCCCGTGCTGATCCCCCTCGCGCTCGCCCAGGACGCCCAGCTCCGCGAGTCCCTCGCCACCGGCGCCACCGACGCCGACGAGGTGCGCGGCGGCACCTTCACCGGCGCGGGCTGGCGCGTCGACGACGCCAACTCCCGCCTCTACTGGGACCTCGGCGCCCAGCTCGAACGCGGCGACATCTCCGTGACCATCGAGGGCATCTCCTGGGCCACCCTCCTCGACGCCAACAACCACCTGATCGAGCTCTTCAGCGACGGCGGCCACTCCGACGACAACCGCGCCATCAACCTGCGGTTCTACGGCGAGGGCGGCGGTGACCCCTACGACGAGTGGGGCGACGTCAAGCTCCTCGGCTGGGACCGCACGACGAACCCCGGCGGCGAGCACCTCGTCGCCGAGCAGCGCTACTACGGGATGGACTGGGACGGGCTCCCCCACGTCTGGCGCATCACCTGGGACCCGACCGACTTCGTCCTCTACTTCGACGGCGCCGAGCTCATCCACATGGACGTCACCGGCATCGACCTGCGCGTCCGCTACCTGTGGATGCCGCTCGAGGGCTGGGGCGGCGACTACAGCGCCCCCATCGGCACGCTCTACTCCGACCTCCGCCTCGACGGCTGGAGCGACGCGGACGACGGCGACCCCGATCCCCCCGACGACGGCGACGCGAGCACGCTCTCGCCGATGGAGGACGTCACCGCGGCGAGCTGGTGCGAGGCCACGTGCGAGGACGAGGAGAGCCTGATCGTCGAGCGCGACCTCGCGGTCGGCTACCTCGCGTTCGACCTCTCCGGGTTGTCGGGCACCGTCACACGAGCCACGCTCACGCTCACCGCCGGCGACGCGTCCAACGCCAACGGCGACGGCGGCACCGTCTACGCGGTCGCCGACGCCGGCTGGAGCGAGGACGCGCTGACCTGGGACGGCCGCCCGCAGCCGGGCGCCTCGCTCGGCAGCTTCGGCGCGGTCTCGCCCGGCGGCACCTACGAGGTCGACGTCACCGACGGCGTCGTGACGGGCGAGCGCGTCGCCTTCGCGATCCTGTCCGACGGCGCCGACAGCACCTGGTTCCAGACGAAGGAGTCCGGCGACGGCAGCCACGCCGCCGTGCTGACCGTGTCGCTCGCCGAGGGCGACGCCGACACCGACGCGGACGCCGACACGGACGCCGACGCCGGCGACGACACCGGCGTCTACGACGACTGGCGGCCCCGGACGCCGCGCGAGTCGAAGGGCGCCGCCGCCGAGGACGGCTGCGCCTGCGACGCGGGCACGTCCGGCGCCGGGTGGCTCTCGCTGTTGCCGCTCCTCGCCATTCGGAGGCGCCGGTGATCCTCGCGCTCCTCGCCTGCGCCGACGCCCCGTCGCCCGTGTTCGATCTGCGCGGCATCGAGCCCCCGCTCCGGCGCCGCGGCGGCGATCCGGCCGGCGACGACACCGGCGACGACCCGTTCACCGAGCCCGTCGCCGAGCGCGGCGGCCCGGTGCGGCTCGACGGCCACGTGCTCTCCGACGACGGCGGCCCGTTCCTCGCGCTCGGCGCCACGATGATGTGGGCCCCCTACGGCTACAAGCACGAACGCGCGCTGCTGGAGCAGGATCTGGCGACCCTGCGCGACGGCGGCTTCCACTACGTGCGCGCGCTCGGGCTCGTCGGCGACCCGGACGGCGAGGACTCGTGGGACGGCCGCGAGATCGACCTCGACTGGAGCGACTACGACGAGGTGATCGCCGGCTTCACGGACCTCGCCTGGGACGGCTACGGGCTGCGCGTCGAGTGGACGCTCATCGGCGACGGCCAGGTCTCGATCCCCGAGGAGGCCGACCGCTACGCGCTCGTCGACCGCTTCCTCGCGATGTCGCAGGGCCGCGAGGAGAAGATCCAGCACTTCGAGATCGCGAACGAGGCGTGGCAGAACGGCTTCGACGGCGACGAGGGGCTCGCCCAGCTGCGGGACCTGACCGCCTACATGCAGGCGCGCACCGACATCCTCGTCGCGGCGTCCGCCCCCTGGGCCAACGACTGCGACGTCTACGACGAGGTCTACGGCGGCGGCGTCGGCGACGTCGCGACGCTGCACTTCGACCGCGACAACTCCTCGGTCGAGGGCGGCTGGATGCCGGTGCGTCGCCCGTGGGACGTCGAGGGTTGCGCTGGCCTGCAGGTCGCGACGAACAACGAGCCCATCGGGCCCGGCTCCTCGGTCACGACGGAGGAGGACCCCGACGAGCTCGGCGCCGCCGCGGTCGCGACGTGGATCTCGGGTCTCCCGATGCACGTCTTCCACTCCGGCGCCGGCGTCCGCGGCTGGGACCGGATCGCCGACATGTCCGGCCACGACGCATACCGGCACCTCGCGACGCTCCTCCCCGGGGACCTGCCCGGCTGGGACCGCCACGAGCCCGGCGACGCCGACGCGCCCTTCGCCATCTACGCGGAGAGCGCCGACGGCTCGCGCGTCGAGGGCGCGGTGTGGCCGAACCTCTCGGCGCCGGCCGCGGGCGCGGTGCGCGTGTTCTCGGCCACGCAGGACGACGCGTTCGTCGTGTTCCCCTTCGGCGTGCTCGACCACGTCGACCTCGCCGCCCGTCGCGACCTGACGTTTGTCGCCCACGATCCGATCACCGGCGCCGAGGTGCTCGCCGGCGAGCTCGCCGCGGGCGAGGAGATCCGGTTGGAGGGGTACGAGGCCTTCGTGGTGAGGGGCGTCAGCCCGCCACGATGATCGGCTCCGGCTGATCCAGCTTCGCGATCAGCGAGCGCACGATCGTCCGGTCGCGCTTGAGCGCCTCGCGGAGCCCCTGCGCGTCCGTCGCCGAGATCTCCATCCCCAGCTCGCCGCCCTCCAGCTCGAGCAGGCGCCGCAGGAACGCCACCTCCTCGCTCGTCAGCTCCACCTGGATCATGGGCACCCCCGTACAAGGTTGGCATCACGACGCGGAACGTCAACCGTCGGGGACCGCCGATAGAACGTCGCGCTCGCGCGGCGCGATCGACGGGCCCGTCGCGACGTGCATGCAGAAAGCGCGCGGCTGAGCGAGCGCCTCCCGATTTGACGTGCAATCTTTGGGGGCGATGCGCTGCCTCCTCTCGTGGCTCCTCCCCCTGTCCGCCTGCGCGGGCTGCGACGCCTCCCCCGACCCCGCGACCTGCACCACCACCGCCGTGGACGCGGCGTCCGTCTCCGCGAGCGTGGACGACGCCTACCCGACGTTCGCGACGGTCGCGCTGACCGCCGGCGAGCCGGTCGAGGTGCGGCTCTACGCGTCCGCCGAGGGCGCGCCCGACGTCCCCGGCCCCACGCGGGGCGTCGAGGGCGACGTGACCCTCCCGCTGCGGGGGCTGCGCCCCGAGACGGCGTACACCATCCACGTCGTCGACGAGACCGCCGGCGGCTGCGAGGTCGCCACCACCTCGTTGACGACCGGCGCGATCGAGGGTGACCCCTCCGGCTTCGACGTGCTCGAGGACGACGGGACCCACGAGGGGTTCCTCGCGATCGCCACGCTCACGTCCGGCACCGGCGTGGCCGGCGTGACCGTCGTCGACGCGGGCGGCGCGGCGGTGTGGCACTGGCAGAACCCCGAGGGCGTGGGCGGCGTCCTGCACTTCTCCGAGCCGACGCCCGACGGGGACGCCTTCCGGGTGCTCTTCGACGACCCGGGCTACCCCGAGAACGCCCGCGTCGTGACGGTCGACTGGACGGGCGAGACGAGCGAGCGCTCCATCGACGGCATCCACCACTCGCTCACCCAGAAGGTGCCCGGCGTCGCCTACGCCGCCTTCGTGCACGTGTCGCGCGAGGTGCCCGGCTTCGGCGCGCGGTGCGGGGCGAACGACGATTGGGTGGTCGGCGACGCGATCGTGGAGGTGGGCGCGGACGGGACGGTGACGGAGGTGTGGAACGCCTTCGATCACTGGTCGATCGAGTGCCACGAAGGGATGTACCCGGTCACCGGCGGCACCGACTGGACCCACCTCAACGCGCTCGACTACGACCCGGACGACGACGCCTGGCTCGTGTCCTCCTACTGGTACGGCGAGCTCGTGAAGATCGACCGCGCGACGGGCGAGGACCTCTGGCGGCTCGGCACCGGCCCGGACGCCGACTGCGTCGAGCAGATCGAGCGGGCCCACGGCTCCGAGTTCACCGACCTCGGCGTCGCCGTCTACGACAACGGGCACTCGGGCGGGGCGCGCATGGTCGAGCTCGAGGTCGACTGGGCGACCGGCGCCTGCAGCGTCGCCGGCGAGATCTTCGGCGAGGCCGAAGCCACCACGCTCGGCGACGTCGACGTGACGGGGGGCCGCTGGTTCACCGCCTGGGGCGACCTCGGCGAGCTGAAGGTCGCCGAGGACGAGGCGGTCCTCTGGCACGCGAAGGTCACCGACGAGTTCGCCGAGGAGCACGGCGGCTTCGTGGTGGCGTCGGTGGACTGGCTGCCCGTCCTCGAGTGAACGGGGGTCAGTGCCCCTCCTTGACCTCGTTCCGGTTCCACGCCGGGATCTCGACCTCGACCTCCTCGCTCCCGTCCGGCACGCACTGGCAGGCGAGCCGCGACTCGGGCCGGATCGCGGGCGCGCTGTCGAGCATGTCCTCCTCGTCGTCGGACGGCTCGTTGCAGGTGTCGGCGCCCTTCTTCACGTAGACGTGGCAGGTGGAGCAGGCGAGCACGCCGCCGCAGGCGTGGTCGATCTCCACGCCGTGGTGGAGCAGGGTGGCGAGCACCGAGCCCGGCAGCCCCGGCTCGTCGTAGGGGAGGTCCTTCGCCTCGAAGGTCTCGCCCGTGTTCTTCAGGCGCACCTTGTACGCGCGCTTCGGGACGGCGATCTCGGGGGCCTTGAGGTACGGGTTCTTCCCGCTCATTTGAGCCCCAGGCCCGCGCCGACTTCGTCCGCGTCGCGGCCGGACAAGGCCCGGGTGAGGTCGCGCTCGATGCGGCGCTGGGCGAAGGGCGCGGTCACCTCGTCGAGGTGGTGCGACAAGTCCGCGATGCGCTTGCGGTCGGTGCCCGTCATCGCCTCGCGGAGCTGGTCGGCGACGTGCGCGATGCGCTCGCCCTCGCCCTCGGCGAGCAGCGCGGCGTCGCCGGCGAGCGCCTTGTCGAGCGCGGCGAGGATGCCCTCGGCCTCGACGCGCGCCTCGATGAGCATGCGCTCGTCGACGTCGGTCTCGGCGTGGTCGATGGAGTCCTCGAGCATGCGCTCGATCTCGTCCTCGGTGAGGCCGTAGCTCGGCTTCACCTCGGTCTTCGCGGTGAGCCCCGTGTGCTCCTCCTTCGCGGTGACGGTGAGCAGCCCGTCGGCGTCGACGAGGAACTCGACCTTCACGCGCGGGACCCCCGCCGGGAGCTTCGGCAGGCCCGAGAGCGTGAAGCGCCCGAGCGAGCGGTTGTCGCGCACCAGCTCGCGGTCGCCCTGGACGATGTGCAGGTCGATGGCGGTCTGGCCGTCGACGTGCGTCGTGAACGTCTGCGACGCGGAGACGGGGATGGTGGAGCAGCGGGGGATGAACTTCTCGGTCACGCCGCCCATCACCTCGAGCCCGAGCGAGAGCGGGATGACGTCGAGGAGCAGGAGGTCGCCCTCCATCGAGCTCTGGCCGGAGAGCAGGTCCGCCTGCACGGCGGCGCCCAGCGCGACGACCTCGTCGGGGTTCAGGTCGCAGTAGGGGGCGATGCCGAACAGCTTCTCGACGTAGCGGCGCACGAGCGGCACGCGCGTGGACCCGCCCACGAGCACGACCGCGTCGACGCGCTTGACGTTCGCGTCGGCGAGCGCCTGACGGCAGGCGGCGCCGGTGCGCTCGACGATGGGGAGGATGGCGGCCTCGAACGCCTCGCGCGTGACCTCGCGGCCGCGGATCGTCGTGCGCTCGGCGTCGGTGAGCGCGCGCTTGGCGGCCTCGCACGCCTGGATGAGCGCGCGGGCGCCGGCCTCGTCGTGGTCGTCGAGCCCGAAGGGGTGGGCGAGCGCGCGGTCGAAGTCGTCGCCGCCGAGGTGGGTGTCGCCGGCGGTGGAGAGCACCTGGAAGATGCCGTCGTCCAGCGAGAGGATGCTGATGTCGAAGGTGCCGCCGCCGAGGTCGTACACCGCGAACGTGCCGGTCTCGCGCTTGTCGAGGCCGTAGGCGATCGCCGCGGCGGTGGGCTCGTTCAGCAGCCGCAGGACCTCGAGCCCGGCGAGCCGCGCGGCGTCCTTCGTCGCCTGCCGCTGGGCGTCGTCGAAGTAGGCCGGCACGGTGATGACGGCGCCGCCGGGCTCGCCGAAGAGGCACTCCACCGCGCGCGCGCGCAGGGCCTTCAGCACCTCGGCGCTGACCTCCACCGGCGTGACGGGGGCGCGGTCGCGCACCTTGAAGCGCACGAAGCGCGGCTCGGCCTCGTCCATCGCGTAGCGGAAGTGCTGGGCGTCGAGCTGGCAGTCCACGGGGGCGCGCCCCATGAAGCGCTTCACGCTGGTGAACGTGCGTCCGGGGTTCGCCGGCGCCTCGTCGCGCGCGCGCTTGCCCACGACCACGCTGCCGTCGGCCTCGTAGCGGACCGCGCTGGGCAGGAGCGCGCCCCCCTCCTCGTCGAGGAGGCACCGCGCCTTGCCGCCCATGACCACCGCGACGAGCGAGTTCGTCGTCCCGAGGTCGATCCCGATGTTCGCCATCTACGAAGCCTCCACGTACTTCAGTCGCGACAGCCGATCCTCTACGTCGGCGAGCCCGCCGCGTCCCTCTTCCCAGGCGGTGAAGATCGCGTCCAGCTCGGCGCGCAGCGAGGCCGCGCGCTCCTTCGCGAGCTCGGCGAAGGCGCCCGGTCGCTCCTCCTCCGCCTCGCGCCACTCGAACACCTCGGCGAGGAAGGAAGGGTCGAGCTTCGGCCCCTTCTCCTTCGGCGTCGCCTGCCCCGTCGCGAGCCACCAGGCCCGCCGGGTGTCGTCCTTGAGCACGCGCCGCGCCTCGTTCAGCGCGGCCGTCCACTGCAGGGCCATGCGCCGCTCGACGGCCGGGCGCGCCGCGAACTTGTCGGGGTGCACCTGCCTCGCCAGCGCCTTGTACCGCTCCTCGACGAGGGCGAGATCGACGTGGAAGCGCTTCGGCAGGCCGAGGATCGCGTAGGGATCGGCCTCCGCGGGCGGGGGCTGCACGGCGCCGCAGCCGACGCAGACGGCCGCCGAAGCGGCCTCGTGGCACTTCCAGCAGGTCATGGGCCCCTAGACGGAGAAGCTCTCTCCGCAGGAACAGGAGCGCGACGCGATCGGGTTCTTGAACTCGAACCCCGTCTTCATCAGCTCGCTCTTCCAGTCGATGATCGTCCCGTTGAGGAACAGGTACGACTTGCGGTCGATGAGCACCTTGACCTTGCCCTCGTCCGGCCCGAACTCGAAGATCTTGTCCTTCGGGTCGGCCGCTTCGGCGAAGTCGACGAAGTAGGAGAGCCCCGAGCACCCACCGCCGCGGATGCCCACGCGGAAGAAGGCCTCCGGCGTCTGGCGCTTCATCGCCAGCTCCTTCACGCGCTTGACGGCGCTCTCGGTGAGCTCGATGGCCATGCTACTTCGCGGCTCCGGCGGCCTTCGCCGCCTTCTTCTTCTGGTAGTCGGCGATGGCCGCCTTGATGGCGTCCTCGGCGAGCACCGAGCAGTGGATCTTGACCGGCGGGAGCTTGAGCTCCTCGGCGATCTGGCTGTTCTCGATGGTCATCGCGTACTCGACCGTCTTGCCCTTGACCATCTCGGTCACGAGCGAGCTCGACGCGATCGCGCTGCCGCAGCCGAAGGTCTTGAACTTGGCGTCCTCGATGACGCCGTCGTCGTTGATCTTCAGCTGGAGCTTCATGACGTCGCCGCAGGCGGGCGCGCCGACGAGGCCCGTGCCGACGTCCTCGGCGTTCTTGTCGAGGCTGCCGACGTTGCGGGGGTTCTCGTAGTGGTCGATGACCTTGTTGCTGTACGCCACGGTGGGATCTCCTGAGAAGCTTAGTGGGCGGTCCAGGACACCGACTTCAGATCGATGCCCTCCTTGACCATCTCGTAGAGGGGCGACATCTCGCGGAGCCACCCCACCTTGTCGGTGATGAGCTTGACCGCGTAGTCGATCTCTTCCGGAGTGGTGAACCGCCCGATGCCGAAGCGGATCGAGGTGTGGGCGAGCTCCTCGTCGACGCCCAGCGCGCGCAGCACGTAGGACGGCTCGAGCGAGGCGGACGTGCAGGCGGAGCCGGAGCTCACGGCGAGGTCCTTGATCGCCATCATCATCGCCTCGCCCTCGCAGAAGGCGAAGCTGACGTTGAGGTTGTTGGGGAGGCGGTGCTCCCAGCTGCCGTTGAGGTAGAGCTGGTCGATGTTCGCCTGCAGATCGCGCCAGAGCTTGTCGCGCAGGCCCCGCAGGCGCTCGACCTCGCCGTTGGTCAGCGCCGCCTTCGCCAGCTCGCAGGCCTTGCCGAGGCCGACGATCTGGTGGACGGGGTGGGTGCCGGAGCGCATGCCGCGCTCCTGCCCGCCGCCGTACACGATGGGCTCGAGGCGGATGCGGGGGCGGCCGCGGCGGACGTAGAGGGCGCCGATGCCCTTCGGGCCGTAGATCTTGTGGGCGCTGACGCTCACGAGGTCGACGTTCATGGCCTTCACGTCGAAGGCGAGCTTGCCGAAGCCCTGCACGGCGTCGGTGTGGAAGATCACGCCGGCCTCGCGGCAGACCTTGCCGATCTCGGCGATGGGCTGGACCACGCCGATCTCGTTGTTGGCCCACATCACGGAGACGAGGACGGTGTCCGGCCGCAGCGCCGCCTTCACCTGCTCGGCCGAGACGAGGCCCTCCTTGTCGACCGGGAGGTAGGTGACCTCGAAGCCTTCTTTCTCGAGGGCGTGGCAGGTGTCGAGGATGGCCTTGTGCTCGATGTTCGTCGTGACGATGTGGCGGCCCTTCTCCTTGTAGAAGCGGGCGACGCCCAGCACGGCGATGTTGTCGGACTCGGTGGCGCCGGAGGTGAAGACGATCTCCTTCGGGTCGGCGCCGAGCATGTCCGCGACCTGCTCGCGGGCGCGCTCCACCGCCTCCTGCGCGGCCCAGCCGTACGCGTGGTTGCGCGAGCCGGCGTTGCCGAACACGTCGGTGAGGTAGGGCAACATCGCCTCGACGACCGCGGGGTCGCAGCGCGTGGTGGCGTGGTTGTCGAGGTAGATCGGGGTCTTCATTTTCCTTCCGGGGACGATTCGGTGACGGCGGCGACCATGGCCGGCGCCTCGACCGGGTGTTCGTTGCAGGTGCGGCAGGCGTGGACGCCCGAGAGCACGGAGCAGGGGCGGCAGCCGTCGAGGTAGTCGAGCGAGCCCTTCAGCTCGGCCTCGAGCGCGACGAGCCGCGCGATGGTGGCCCGCGTCTCGCGGAGCTTGTCGGCGTAGAAGGAGCGGAGGTCGCTCATCGCCGCCGGCGCGTTGGGCTTGCCCTGGAGCTGGCCGAGGAACTCCTTGATCTCGGGGAGCGAGAAGCCGAGGTCCTGCAGCCGGGAGATCCACTGGATTCGCAGGAGCGCGTGCTCGTCGTAGAGGCGGAATCCACCTTTCGTACGACCCGCGGGTGACAGGAGCCCCAGCTCCTCGTAGAAGTGGAGGGTGCGGACGGTCCTCCCCGACCGCTCGCTGAGCTCGCCGATGCGCATCTCGTGTGTCGTCTCGGCCACGAATCGAACCCTTACGTACGCGTGAGGTTTATAGTCCGAGCACATCCGGACGTCAACGCGCTCGGGGGTCCCCGGGGGATCGTGTGGGCGGGGATACGGCGACTCCGCGGCTGCGCCGCTTCGGGCGACTCCGCGGCTGCGCCGCGGAGTCGGGCTTCGGGCTTCGGGCTTCGGGCTTC
>JBMOQZ010000157.1:0-20222 GCA_049322475.1 Myxococcota bacterium
ACCCTTTGGCCGGTGGCGATAGCGGAGGGGTCACACCCGTTCCCATTCCGAACACGGAAGTTAAGCCCTCTGGCGCCGATGGTACTGCAGCGGCAACGCTGTGGGAGAGTAGGTAGCTGCCGGCCGCTTTCTTGAAGCGCCCCTCGGAGCGATGGCTCCGGGGGGCGTTTGCTTTTTTGCGCCGCTCGGCGTCGAGGGGCTTGACGCCTCTCGCTCGACGAAAGTCCGGGCCGTCCCGGCGACGGACGTCTGGCGCTCGACACAGTGCCGCCCCTGATTTTGGGCACTTGCCTTCGGCGCGGCGCCTGCACCTCCGCCGCCCGGAGCGTGCGGCATGTCCAGTCTCGTCTCGGGAGCAACGCTGGTCGGCGTCGAGGGTGTGCGGGTCACCGTGGAGGTCGATCTCCTGCGGAGGTTGCCGGCGGTCGTCATCGTCGGGCTCGCCAGCACGTCCGTGCGGGAGAGCGCGGATCGCGTCCGCTCCTCCCTGCTCGCCGCGGGCTTCGAGTTTCCACGCCAGCGCGTGGTGGTGAGCCTCGCTCCGGCCGACCTCCGCAAGGACGGCACGGGGATGGACCTCCCCATCGCCGCGGGAATCCTCGGGGCCGCGGGTGTGCTCTCGCAGGCCGCGCTGGTCGACTGGGTGATGTTCGGCGAGCTCTCCCTCGCCGGCGCGCTTCGTCCCGTGCGCGGCACGCTCGCGTTCGCGTGCCTGGCGCGCGAGCAGGGCTTCCGCGGCGTCATCGTCCCGGCGGAGTGCGCGCCGGAGGCGGCGCTGGTCGCGGGCATCGAAGTCCGCGCGGCCTCCACCCTCGGCGAGGTGGTGGCGTTTTTGCGCGGCGAGGCGGACCTCCCGTTGGGGAGCCCTTCGCTCGGCCCCCGCGCGGGGAACGCGCTCGATCTGCAGGACGTCCGCGGGCAGGCGGCCGCGCGCGAGGCTCTGGAGGTGGCGGCGGCCGGTGGACACAACCTCCTGCTCGAGGGTCCGCCGGGTTGTGGCAAGACCATGCTCGCCGCCCGCCTCCCGTCGATCCTCCCGCGCCTGACGTTGCAGGAGGCCCTCGAGTGCACGCGCATCCACTCGGTGGCCGGCCTCCACGCGCCCGACGCGGGCGTCATCTCCGAGCGCCCCTTCCGCGCGCCGCATCACACCGTCTCGATCGCGGGGCTCGTCGGCAACGCGAGCCTCCAGCCGGGCGAGGCGAGCCTCGCGCACCACGGGGTGCTCTTCCTCGACGAGTTCCCCGAATTCCCGCGCAACGCGCGCGAGGTGCTGCGAGGCCCCGTCGAGGACCGGCGAGTCGTGCTCGCGAAGGCCGGCGGGCGCGTCGTGCTCCCCGCCGCGTTCATGCTCGTGGTCGCCGCGAACCCCTGCCCCTGCGGGTACCTCGGGCACCCTTCGCGCCCGTGCGTGTGTGGCGAGGGCGCGCGGGAGAGGTACCGCGCGCGGCTCTCCGGCCCGCTGACGGACCGGATCGACCTGCGAGTGGAGCTGGGGCCCGTCCCGCCCGGTGCGCTCCTCGACGGGGTCCCCGGGGAGTGCAGCGCGGCCGTGCGCGCCCGCGTCGAAGCGGCGCGCGCGCGCCAGCACGCCCGCTACGGTGGTCGCTTCTCGTGCAACGCGGAGGTCGGCCCCGAGGCGGTCCTCGAGGCCACGAACGCAACCCCCGAGGCTCTCGGGCTCCTCGAGCGTCACCTCGAGCGAGCGGGCGCGAGCGCCCGGGTCGGGCGGCGCCTCCTGAAGGTGGCTCGTACGATCGCGGATCTCGACGGCGTGGACCGCGTGATGGTCCCCCACGTCTCGCGCGCGGTGGGGCTCCGCCTCGACCTCGACGAGCGGGCAGCGTCGTGATCGTCACCTTCCTCGTCGTGGTCGACCGCGTCGAAGACGCCGTCGTGGTGCTCGAGCTCCCCGACCGCTCGACCGTCGACGTCGCCCTCCACCACCTCCCGCGCGGCCTTCACGAAGGCGACCGCCTGCTCGTCCGCGCGCGAACCCTCCCCCCCGGGAGGCGCGCGCGGCGTGGTGCCGTGCCCGCCCACGGGGAATCGGCCGGGGCGAAGGCCCCTCTCGGAGAATGACATGCAGGTCCAGGAGAACACGAGGCAGGCGGCGCTTCACGCCGCGATCGCCGGCATCGAGAAGCAGTACGGCAAGGGCGCGATCATGCGCCTCGACGCCAAGCCGGAGCCCGTGGCCACCACGGGCACTGGCTCGCTCGGGCTCGACCTCGCGCTCGGCTGCGGGGGCTACCCGCGCGGGCGCATCGTCGAGATCTACGGCCCGGAGGCGAGCGGCAAGACCACCCTCGCGCTGCACGCCATGGCGGAGGTGCAGGCGATGGGGGGCACGACGGCGTTCATCGACGCGGAGCACGCGCTCGACTCGAGCTACGCCCGCGCGCTGGGCGTGCGCATCGAGGACCTGATCCTCTGCCAGCCGGACGACGGCGAGCAGGCCCTCGACATCGTGGAGGCCCTCGTCCGCTCGGGCGCCGTCGACCTCATCGTGGTCGACAGCGTCGCCGCGCTCGTCCCGAAGGACGAGCTCGAGGGGCAGATGTCCGACTCCCAGGTCGGCCTGCACGCCCGGATGATGTCCAAGGCGATGCGCCGGCTGGCGCCGGCGGTGTCGAAGAGCAGCTCGACGCTGGTCTTCATCAATCAGGTCCGGCAGAAGATCGGCGGGATGGGCTTCGGTCCGATGGAGACCACCACGGGCGGCAACGCGCTGAAGTACTACGCCTCCGTGCGCCTCGACGTCCGCCGCATCGGGGCCGTGAAGAAGGGCGAGGAGTCGATCGGCAACCGGACCCGCGTGAAGGTCGTGAAGAACAAGCTCGCGCCGCCCTGGAAGCAGGTCGAGTTCGAGATCCTCTTCGGCAAGGGCGTCAACCGCTGCGGCGAGATCGTGGACCTCGCCGAGGCGCAGGGCGCGCTCACGCGGTCGGGCAGCTGGTACTCGCTCGGCGAGACGAAGCTCGGCCAGGGGCGCGACAACGTCGTCGCGTCGCTCGAGCAGGACGCGACGCTCCGCGAGCGCTTGCGCGCCGAGCTCCGGCCGACCGCGCTCGCCACGGCCACGGCGGCCGAGGCGTGACCAAGGACCGCGCGCCGGCCGGCCCTGGGCACGGGAGGTGGCGGCCGGACCGAGCCCGCACGCGCGGGCGAGCACCCTGCCGGAAGGCGCGCGGGGCGGGTCGGGGAGGGAGCTCCCCGATCCGCCACCCTTCGATCAGGCGACGCCGGGCCGGACGAGCGCGCCGCGGACGTCGTCGTCGACGATGCGCCCGCGCTGGGCCACGAGGCGTCCGCCCACGTACACCTGCTCGGGTTTGGCGCCGACCTTCTGTCCGACGAACGGGCTCCAGCCCACGCGCGTCAGCAGGTCGCCGGCGACGAGCTTCACGAGGTCTTCCTCCGCGAACAGGAGGAAGTCGGCGTCGTAGCCCTCCTGCACGAAGCCCTTCCGCGCGAAGCCGAAGATCCTCGCGGGCGCCTCGCACGCGAGCTGGACGAAGCGCTCGATCCCGAGCTTGCCCTGCCTGATCCCCGCGACCATGAGCGGGAACGTGGTCTCCACGCCTGGGATGCCCGCGGGCGCGTCCCAGTAGGGCCGCTGCTTCTCCTCGCGCGTGTGCGGCGCGTGGTCGCTGGCGATGGTGTCGATGCGACCACGTTTGAGCGCGGTCCAGAGCGCGCGACGGTCGAGCTCCGACCGGATGGGCGGGTTGCACTTCGTGAAGGTGTCCTGCGGCGTCTCGGTGGAGAGCCAGAGGTGGTGCGGGCAGACCTCCGAGGTGATCGGGAGC
This sequence comes from Myxococcota bacterium, assembly GCA_049322475.1. Taxonomy (GTDB): domain Bacteria; phylum Myxococcota_A; class UBA796; order UBA796; family SXON01; genus JBMOQZ01. Next base: position 3,813 of record JBMOQZ010000157.1, read on the forward strand.
GAGCCCCGGATGTCCTCGAGCAGGAGCAGCTCCGCCGCCGTGGACACGTGGCAGATGTGGACGCTGCGGTTGTGGGCGCGGACCAGCTCGACGAGGCGCTTCACCGCGGCGACGGCGGCCTCGGGAGGGCGCACGTCGTTGTGCAGCGGCGAGGCCACCCCCTCGAAGCGCGCGCGGTTCTTCACGAGCAGGGCCTCGTCCTCGGCATGGACGCCGAGGAGCCCGCGGGTCTCGCGGAAGAGCCGCTCCAGCGTCGCGTCGTCCACGAGCAGGGGTCCCGTCGAGGCGCCCATGAACACCTTGACGCCGCAGGCGTCGCGGCTGTCGATCAGGGCGTTGATCTCGTCGGAGTTGTCGGCCGCGGCGCCGACCCAGAGCCCGAAATTCGCCCGCGACGCCTCCGCGGCGAGCGCGCGCTTCTCCTCCCAGGTCGCGCGCGTGAGCGTCGGCGGGGACGTGTTGGGCATGTCGCACACGGTGGTGACGCCGCCCGACACCGCCGCGCGCGAGCCGGTCGCCCAGTCTTCCTTGTGCGGGTGTCCCGGCGACCGGAAGTGGACGTGGGTGTCGACGAGGCCGGCGATCAGGAACTTCCCGATGCCGGTCGCCTTCTTTCGCGCGCCGCCCGCCGGACGAGGTCCGACGTACGCGAACCGCCCGCCCTCCACGCACACGTCGGCGACCGCGCGTCCCGCGGAGCTGACGATGGTGGCGTCCTCCACGATCAAGTCATACACGGCCTGGGTCCCGGAACCGCGGGTTTCTAATGCAGGGGCGCCTTCACGACCAGTTGCCGCGCGATCCCCGCGGGCTCTACCTCGGAGGGCCTCCGGTGGGCGCGGGCATCCTGCGCCTCGCCGCCGCGCGCCTCGGCGGCGGAGAGCTCCGCGACGTCGTCGACCCCGCCTCGCCCGACGACGACTGGCGCGCGCGCGCTCGGGCGATCGCCCCCGCGCTCGCCGATCGCCTCGTCGTCGCGCACGGGCTCGCCGTGCCCGTCGCCGTGGAGGCCGCGCGCGCCGTGCCCCCCGCGGCGCTGGTCCTCTCCAATGGCCCACTCGGTCGCGTCGATCCCGTGACGGCCGCCCTCGGGCGGATCCCGGGGCTACGCGCGCTGCTCGCGCCGCCGGTCTGGCTCCGTTGGCTGGCCTCGTCGGCGGGCCTGCGGCGAGCCGTGGCCAACCCCTATGCCATGGACCGCGACACCGTCGCCGCGCTTTGCGGTCCGGGCGTGGCGACCCCCGCCGCCCGCCGGGCGACCGCCTCCTTCCTCGCCAGCCTGCCCGGCGACCTCCCCGACGGGCGCGATCTGGCCTGCCCGGTCCTGCTCCTCTGGGGCGACGACGACGCGCTCTACCCGGCGTTCGTCGCCTCGGCGCTGGAAGCCGCCCACCCGCGCGCCACCTATGTGGCTGTGCCCGGAGGGCGCTTCCTCCACCCCGAAGAGCGACCCTGGGCGATGGCCGACGCGATCGCCCGGTGGAGGTCGGAGGGCCCGTCCGCGACATCGATGTCGTGAACGGCCGCGGGCGGGGCACCTCTTCCGGGGGTCCGTCTAGCAGCGACAAGCCTTCTCGGCCCGTTTTCGCGCGAGCTCGGCCGTGTGGCACGGACTCTGCATCCCAGGCTGCCGGAGACGCGACGGCCGGAGGCAGGCGAGTTCCCCCGCCAACCTCACCGCGACAGGCGCCCGGCTTCGGCCGGGCGCCTCGCTTCTTTTTGGCCTCCGCGCGGGATACGGGGCGAGGATGGACCTCGATCGCCTGCGCGCCCGCGTGGACCTCGACGACTCCCCCCGCGAATGCCTCGCGCACGCACGCGACACGATGCCGCGCGCCACGCTCGCGCTCGCGACGCGGTCCGGGCTCCCGCCCGCGCCGGCCGCGGTGGCGTTCCCGCGCGACGAGGACGAGGTCGCCGCCTGCCTCGCGTGGGCCGAGGAGGAGGGCGTCGCCGTCGTCCCCTACGGCGCCGGCAGCGGCGTCGGAGGCGGCGCGTCCGGCATGGCCGGGGCGATCGCGCTCGACACCAAGCGCATGAGCCTCGTGGGCCCGGTGACGGACGGCGCGGTGCGCGCGGGCGCCGGTGTCATCGGCCAGCACCTCGAGGACGCCCTCGAGGCGCAGGGGTTCGCCACCCGACACAGCCCTTCTTCCATCTGGTGCTCGACCGTGGGCGCCTGGGCCGCCGGGCGCTCCGCGGGCCAGTTCTCGAGCCGCTACGGCAAGTTCGAGGACATGGTGCTGGCGACCCGGGTGGTCGCGCCGCGCGCCCGCTACGGCACGGGCGCGTGGGCGGACGGCGAGGACCTGCAGCCCTGGGTCCTCGGCACGGAAGGGCAACTCGGCGTCGTCACGGAGGTGCTGGTCCGGGTCAACCCGGTCGCGCAGGCGCGGCGCCTCTCGGGGTGGCGCTTCGCCACCGTCGAGGCCGCCTGGGGGGCGATGCGCGCGGTCATGCAGGGCGACCTGCACCCCGCCGTTTTGCGCCTCTACGATCCGGTCGACACGCGCCTCGCGGGGCGGGGCACCGCCACGAAGGCGAATGCGGGCGGCCGCTGGCTCGCCGGGCTGCGCACGGCGGTGGAGTCCATCCCGGGCATGCGCCAGCACCTGCTCGCGCTCCCGCTCGCGCTCCCCCGCCTCGTGAACCAGCTCGCGCAGAACGTCGCGAGCGGGACGGTGCTCATCGCCGGCTGGGAGGGCGACGGCGCCGACGTCGACCTGCGCGCCGAGCTGGGCGAGCGCGTCCTCGCCGAGCACGGCGAGCCCCTCGGTCCCGGCCCGGGCGAGCACTGGTACGCCCACCGCCACGACGTCTCCTACAAGATGGCGCCCGTCTTCTCCCACGGCGGGTTCGCCGACACGATGGAGGTCGCGGCGACGTGGTCCCGCCTCGGCGGGCTCTACGCCGGCGTGCGCGAGGCCCTCGGGCGCCACGCGGTCGTGATGGCCCACTTCTCCCACGCGTACGCGGAGGGCTGCAGCATCTACTTCACGTTCGCCGGGACGGGCTCGCTGGAGGTGTACGACGCGGCCTGGCGCGACGGGCTCGCCGCCGCCGCCGCCGCCGGCGGGACCGTCGCGCACCACCACGGCGTCGGCACGCTCAAGATGCACGCCGCCGCGAGGGAGCTGGCGGGCGCGATCCCGCGGTTCCGCGAGCTGAAGGCGCGCCTCGACCCGAAGGGCGTCCTCAACCCGGGGCGCCTGTTCCCCGACGTGGACGTCGCCGAGCCGTCGTCGCCGGAGCCGTCGATCGACGCCGTCTCGCGCGTCGCGACGCTCCCCGCGCAGGCGCCCGCCGCCGAGCGCGACGCCTGGCTCGCCGAGCGCGGCTGGGCGCTCCGGTTCCCGACGGATCGCCCGCTCGCCCACGCGCTGCGCCGCCCGCGCGCCCCCTGGGAGGCGCCCGTGCTCGGCGCCTGCGTCCACACCCCCCGGGGCCGCGCCGTCTTCGTCGACGTCCCGCGCTCGAGCGCCGGCCCCGACCCTCGCGAGACCTTCCCGCCGGACGCATACGAGACGCTCACGGTCCCCGTCGTTCCGCTCGGCGAGCCCGCCGTCGTGCTCGCCACGCACGACCGCCCGACGCGCCGGCTGCCCGACGGCACGGTCGAGCTCCGCGGCCCCTTCGCCGAGGCGCTCGCGCGCGGGAGCGCCGCGTGACGCTGGAGACCTGCGCCTACTGTCCCCGCCTGTGTCGTCACGTCTGCCCGGTCGCGGTCGGCGCCGCCCGCGAGGCCGCCACCGCGACGTCGATGGCGACCGTCGCCCTTCTCGTGTCGCGCAGAGCCCAGCCCGTGGAGCTCGGCCACGCCGCGACGTCCCTGTGCCTCGGCTGCGGCGCCTGCACGAGCCATTGCGCCGTGCACCAGCCCGTGGCGGAGCTGCTGCGGCCGTACCGCGCGAGGACGGCGGCCGAGCCGCTCGCGCCGATCGACGGCGACGCCCGCGTCGTCTGCGTGGTCACGGCGCGCGACTGGTCCGGCGCCTTCGGCCGGCGCGAGGCGATCGCCGTGGCGCGCCTCCGCACGGGCGACGCGCTCGGGCACGCTGCCTGGCGCAACGGCGACGACGCCGTCGTCCCGCGCCTCGCGGCCCACCTGAAGGGGCGGGAGATCGTGACGGCGTCCGGCGCGGTCGCCGCCGTGGCCGCCGCCGCGGGGATCGCCGTCCGGCGCCTCGGCACGCCCGCCGCAGCCCGGACCTTCACCACCTGCCACGAGGGCCCGCGCTGGGGCGTCGCCCAGCTGGCGTGCTGCGGTCGTCGCGAGGGCTTCCCGGAGAGGGAGCCCGAGGCCGCGCGCCGGATGGCCGAAGAGAACGTGCGGCGCCTCGCGGGCGCGCGCGTCGCGGTCGGCGACGAGGAGTGCGCCGCGTGGTTGCGCGCGCACGGCGCCGACGTGGTGGACCCTGCCGACGTCTTCGGAGCCTGACCCAGATGGACCACGGAGCGCGCAACGAAGGCGAGCGGATCACCGTCGTCGCGAACCCGCGCGCCGGTGGCGGGCGTGCGGGAGAGAAGAAGGACGAGATCGCGCGCGCGCTGGACCGGGCGTTCGCCCGAGCGAAGATCGTGTGGACCGAAGGGCCGGGGCACGCCTCCGAGCTCGCCCGCGCGGCGGCCGCCGAGAGCGACATCGTCGCCGCGCTCGGCGGCGACGGCACTTGCAGCGAGGTCGTGAACGGGTTCTTCCGCGACGGGAAGGCGGTGAGCCCGCGCGTCGTCTTCACCGCGCTCCCCTTCGGCACGGGCGGCGACCTCGTCCGCAGCCTCGAGATCCCCGGCGCGCTCGACCGTGCCCTGTGGATCGCCGCGACGGGCACCACCGTGCCGCTCGACGTCGGGCAGCTCCGCTGGTCGGACCGGGACGCGCGCGTGTTCGTCAACGTCGCCGGCGTGGGCGCCAACGCGGAGGTGTGCCGGCGCGCGAACGCGTCGAGCAAGCGCTTCGGCGGCCGCGTGACCTTCCTCGGCGCCACGCTCGCCACCGTCGCCACCTTCCGCCCGCGCCCGGTACGGTGGCGATGGCGGGGCCCGGACGGCGACGGCGAGGAGGAGCGCGAGACGCTCGCGGGGTTCGTCGCCAACGGCCACTACTGTGGCGCGGGCCTGTGGGTGGGCAAGGGCGGGTCGATGGCCGACGGGTTCTTCGACCTGACCATGCTCCCGGGCTTCCCCGCGCGCGAGCTGCCGCTGTACCTCCGTCGGATCTACGACGGAGGCCTCGGGTCGATTTCCGGGGTTCGACGCCTGCGGGTCACGTCCGTGGAGGTCGCGAGCGAGATCCCGATCGAGGCCGACGGCGAGCCGCTCGGCGACGGCCCGATCGCCATGTCCGTGCTGCCCCGCGCCCTCCACGTCCGGGGCGGCTGGCTGAGGCCCCCGCACGCGGATTTATGAGAAATATCGTATTTACGATATTGCGCCTTTTTCTGAAAATCCCCGCCTTTCCTCGTTGGCACCTTTAAGAGTTTCGGCTAATATGGGTGTCGTGGAAAGGACGGACTCCTTGTGCTTTCCGCGGCGGCTCTCGACGAGAGCTGTCCACGCGCTCTGAATCTCCGTGTTTTGCGGAGTTTTAAGAGATAGGACTTTCACCCCACTCACCAGGAGTGCTGACATGAACAAGGCCGACCTCACCGAGCAGCTCGCGCAGAAGGCGGGCATCCCCAAGATCCGCGCGGCCCTCTACGTGAACATCCTCATGGACACCATCCAGGAGGCCCTCACGAAGAGCGAGAAGGTCACGATCAGCGACTTCGGCACCTTCACGGTCTCGCAGCGCCGCCAGTTCAAGGGCCACAACCCGAAGAACGGCGCCGAGATCCAGGTCCCGTCGCGCCGCATCCCGGTCTTCCGCGCCGGCAAGGGCCTCAAGGAAGCCCTGAACAACTAGCGTGAGCTCGGCTCGCCGGCCGAATGACCGGCGAGCGAATCGAGGCCTACAAGCCCGGACAAGCCCCGGCTCCCCGTTTCTGGGGGTCGGGGCTTCGTCTTTTCCCCATGTAGTCGGCGTCACCCGGGCGGGCGGGCGCGCGAGCGCTGCGGTTGACAGCGCCTCGTCGCCGGCTCATGTTCGATCACCCGGGTTCGGGTGCGGCACATCTCGTGGCCGTCGGGATCCTTCCCGAGAAGGGCGTTCGGACCCACGGGACTGCCTCCGGCAGTCCGGGAGGCAAACAATTGGACACCGTTCGAAAGCTCCGCGTCGAGGAACCCCCTCCCGAGGTCCGGTTCGCCGCAGAGGCCCGCCTGCCGACGCGGTACGGCGACTTCCGCGTGCTCGCGTTCGAGTGCCCGACGGACGGCCAGGACTACGGCGTCGTGGCGAAGGGCGACCTCGACGGGCACGAGGCCGTCCCGGTCCGCCTGCACAGCGAGTGTTTCACGGGCGACGTGATGGGCAGCCTCAAGTGCGACTGCCGCGACCAGCTCGAGGCCGCGCTCCGGTACCTCGGCAAGGCCGAGCGCGGCGCGGTGGTGTACCTGCCCCAGGAGGGCCGCGGCATCGGCCTCGCCAACAAGATCCGCGCGTACGCGCTCCAGGACACCGGGCTCGACACGGTCGAGGCGAACATCGCCCTCGGCTTCCCCGACGACCTCCGCCGCTACGACGTCGCGGCCGAGGTCATCCGCCAGCTCGGCATCCGTTCGGTGTCGTTGCTGACGAACAACCCCTCGAAGGTCGCCGGCCTCCGGCGCACGGGTGTCCCGGTGGTGGGGCAGATCGCGCTGCGCGTGGAGCCCAACCCCTTCAACGCCTTCTACCTCGACACGAAGCGGGCCAAGAGCGGGCACCTTCTCTAGCCGGCGCCGTCGGTCGTTTCGTTGACATGCGCGCGGGATGACGGCTACCCTTCGGCGGCCACGCCTCGTTGCGAGGCATGGCGGGGCGCGTGCGCCCGCCCAGAGGTGAACCCGATGTCCCGCTCCGTCCTCCTCGCGCTCCTCGTCCCGTTGATGGGCTGCCCTCCGCAGACCACGACGACCGAGATCGAATACCCGAAGATGGTGCTGAGCCTCGCCTCGCTGGAGTTCGGCGAGGCCGAGTGGGGCGAGTCCGTTTCGCGCACCGTCACGCTCTCCAACGAGGGCGGGATGGACATGGGCGTCGGCGCCGTCACCATCGGCGACAGCGAGACCCAGTACGTGGCGACGTGGTCCGAGGGCGCGATCGAGTGCCCGGCGTCCACCGACACGGGCGCCCAGGCCACCGCGAAGGACCTCGACACCGGCGGCACCGGCGGCGGCGACGACTCCGGCTCCACCGGCGGCGGCGACGACACCGGGGGCGGCGGCGGCACCCCGGAAGGCGTCCTCTTCATCCTCGGGCCGGGCTGCAAGATCCCCCTCACCGTCACCTACACCCCGACCGGCGTGGGCCACATCTACGGCGCCCTCGTCGTCGAGAGCGTGCAGGCCGAGGTCGAGAAGGAGGGCGAGCTCCCCGAGTACGCCCGCGACCCGGTCAGCTTCAAGCAGGTGGTCTACCTCCACGGCGAGGCCGAGCACGCGGAGGGCACGCTGATCGTGACCCCGCGCTCCTACGACTTCGGGTACGTGCACCCCGACGGCGCCCAGGACATCGAGCCCGCGCGCATCGAGATCACGAACGTGGGCGACGGTCCCATCGAGCTCGTGAGCGCCGAGCTCGCCTCGACCTGCAGCTCCGCCTACACGATCTCCCACAGCTTCGAGCCGGGCCCGCTCGAAGGGGGCACCTCCACGCTCGTCGAGGTGGTGTACACCCCCACGGACACCGACCCCGCCTACTGCGAGCTCGTCGTCACGTCGGACGACCCGGCCAACCCCGAGCTGGACGTCCAGCTCGCGGGCAACTCCGGCACCGACCCGAACAACGTCCCGCCGACCGCCTACATCCGCGATCCGGCGCCCGGCTACAAGTACAACGCGATCCGGCCCCTCGAGCTCGAGATCAACGCGTTCGACGTGAACCAGCCGGCGACGTCGCTCTACTGCCGCGTGAAGAGCGTGGTGCAGGGCGCGAACATCGCCGACTGCACGCCCACGGACGAGTCCGGCCACGTCTTCGTCTCCATCGAGCCCGACCTGTTCGAGGTCGGGACCGACACGCTGCTCGTGACCGTCACCGACGGCAGCCAGGCCAGCGCCTACGCCTCGATCTCCATCGTCGTGAACTCGGACTACCCGGACGACGACGACGACGGCGACGGCTACGGCGTCGCCTCCGAGCCCGCCGACTGCGACGACGGCGACGCGCTCACCTACCCGAACGCCGCCGAGGTCTTCGACGCCGCGGACAACGACTGCGACAGCACCGTCGACGAGACCACCGCCGGCTACGACGACGACGGCGACGGCTACGCCGAGTCCGACGGCGACTGCAACGACGGCGAGGACAACGTCTACCCCGGCGCGCCCGAGCGCGGCGACAGCATGGACAACGACTGCGACAGCATCGTCGACGAGGGCACCTCCCTCGCGGACGACGACGGCGACGGCTTCGCGGAGGTCAACAACGACTGCGACGACGGCGACGCCACGGTGAACCCGAGCGCCACCGAGCTGTGCGACAACGTCGACAACGACTGCGACGGCCTGCGCGACAGCGCCGACGGCTGCATCGCGGACGACTCCGAGCCCGTCGTGGTCGGCGACGTCATCCGGGCCTCGCAGGTCGCCTGCCTCCCGAACGACCGCATCCAGCTCGAGGTCCTCGCCTACGACGCCGACGGCCAGTCCTCCACCTACCAGTGGCAGGACGACATGGGCGGCGCGTTCGACAACACCGCCGCGGCCGCGGTGAACTACACCTGCGCCGAGCCCCCGGACGGCGGCAAGAACGCCACCATCTACGCGGTCGTGCTCGACCCGGACGTCCACCAGGACTGGGCCTTCGAGCGCATCGCCGTCTACGACGCCGAGACCCCGCTCTACGACCCGTACAAGCGGGTCGACACGGCGGAAGGCGGCTGCTCCACCGCCGGCGGCGCCGCCGGCGGCGCCTGGCTCGCCGCCGCCCTCGGCGCGCTGCTCGCCCGCCGCCGCCGGTAGCGCGCGCCTCCCTGCGGGGGCGGGCACCTCGCCCGCCCCTCCGTCAGCCTCGCGTCAGCGCCACCGCCACCGCGACCGCCGTTGGCGTCCGCAACACGTGAGGCCCCAGCCCCGCGGGCCGGAACCCCGCGGCGCGCAGCGCCTCGATCTCGCCGGGGTCCCACCCGCCTTCGGGCCCCACCGCCACGGTCGCCGCGCCTTCCGAGGGCGTCGGCCGGGGCGCGCCCGGCACGCCCACCCACCGCGGCCCGTCCGGCAGCCCCTCGAGCGCGACCGCGAGCGAGCCCGACGCGATCCCCGGGGCGCTCGCACGCCCGCACTGGGTGACCGCGGCGCGCACCACCTTCTCGAGCCGCTCGACCCGAGGCTCGCCGGGCGGCGAGCGGCGCGCGCGCACGAGCCGGAACTCGGTCGCGCCGGCTTCGGTCCCGAGCGTGAGCGCCTCCTCGAGCAGCGCGGGCTTCGGCGCCCCGAGGACCACCACGCGCGCGACCTCGGCGACCTCCACCACCTCGCCGACCTCGATCTCGGCGAGCCCGTCGCGCACCCCGACCAGCACGCCGACCCCCCGCCGCCCGCCCCCCGTCACGCGCACGCGCTCGCCCCGGGCGAGCCGCACGACGTTCAGGAGGTGGTGGCTGGCGACGGCGTCGAGCACCACGCGCCCGGGCGCGACGCCGGCGAGCGCGACCGTCCTCACGGCGCCTCGTACTCGAGCGACACCCACCCCTCCTCGGCCTCGTCCCGGACGACCCGCCGGGCCGCGAAGGCCTCGCGCACGAGGGGGGCGCGGTCCGCGAGGATGCCGGCGAGCGCGACGGGCCCGGCGGCGAGCCGCAGGATGTCCGGCGCCATCGCCGCGAGCACCTCCGCGTACAGGTTCGCCACGACGAGGTCGTAGCGGCCCTCCACCTCCGCGAGCGGGGTCGTGTCGAAGTCGGCGGCGAGCCCGTTGGCGACGGCCGCGGCGCGGGCGCTGGCGATCGCGTCGGGGTCGACGTCGATGCCCCGGGCGCGCATCCCGAGCTTCGCGCCGGCGAGCGCGAGGACGCCCGAGCCGCACCCGACGTCGAGCAGCGTGGCGCCCGGCCGCGCGTGCCGGTCCACGGCGCGCAGGCACGCGCGCGTGGTGGGGTGCTCGCCCGTGCCGAACGCGTTCCCCGGCTCGATCACGAGCGCGTCCGGAATCCCGTGCCAGGGCGCCGCGACGACGAGCCGGTCGGAGACGTGGACGGGGCGGAAGTGCCGCTTCCAGTTCTCCGACCAGTCCTCCTCCTCCTGGATCGTCCAGGTGGGTGCCTCGCCGCCGAGCGCGGCGCGCACGGCCTCCTCGGCGGGGCGTTCCGCGAACCACGCGCGCAGGAGCACCTTGCGGGGGGCGCGGGGCGCGGGCCCCGTGTCCCACGGCTGCTTGAAGCGGCGGGCGACCCCTTCGGGCCAGTCCTCCTGCGTGCCCGTGGCGCCGAGCGCGAGCAGGTCCCGCGCGGCCACCTTCGCGGCCCCGCGCGGCAGCGTCACCGCCAGCGCGTGCCAGACGCGCGGCATCAGCGCGGCTGCGGCGGGGGCGGGGCGGGGAGGGCCTCGCCGCGCTTGTGGGCCTCGAGCAGGAGCGACAGCTCCTGCCCGCCGCCGTGCAGGCGCGCCCACTGGTCGCCCCAGAGCCCGTGGACGAAGATCGCCGGCGTGCCCTCGACGCCCGCGGCCCCGCCCGCCTCGATGTCGCGCACGACCGAGTCGGCCGTCGCCTTGTCGCCCATACACGCCTCGAAGCTCGGCATGTCGAGCGACAGCTCGCGGGCCATGAAGCGGATGTCGTCCTTCGACAGGTACTCCTGGTTCGCGAACATCTTGCCGGAGAGCTCCCAGAACCGGCCCTGCTTGCCGGCGCACCGGCCCGCCGCCGCCGCGTTGCAGGCTTCGGTGTGGCCCTCGCGGTCGACGAACCGGTTGCAGAGGCTGCTGATCGGGTAATTCTTGTAGACCAGCTTCACGTCCCGGTAGTGCTCGAGGACCTGGTGGAGCTCCTTGTACATGACGGCGCAGTGGGGGCACTGGAAGTCGGCCCACTCCACGATGGTGATCTTCGCGGCGGGGTCCCCGTACACGGGCTCGGTGCCGTCGACCTCGACGCGGCCGGGCACCGCTTCGTAGAGCACGGAGAGCTGCGCCACGTCCACCGGCCCGTCGTCCCGCGTCGGCACCACGCTCGCGCGCTCCTCCCCGCGGAACGCCATCCCGCCGAGCACGACGACGGCGAGCCCCACGATCGCCGCGTTGATCCCGTCCTTGCCGAAGCTCTCGCCGACGGCGGCGCCGATGCCGACGTCCATCTCCTTCGCGAGGCGGAAGCTCGCGACGAGCAGCGCGAGGTTCAGGCCGTACGTCGTGAGGCAGAGCACGCAGCCGGTCTTCATCTTCAGCATCTGCAGACCGAGGAAGACGTCGACGGCGACGGCCGCGAGCGACAGGAGGACGAGGAGCCCGGGCGCGCGGGGCGCCTGCCCCACGAGGTACCGCACGGCGAGGAACGCCGCCGCGGCGTAGAAGCCCACGCCGAGGAGCGCCACGGGAATCCCCGCCACTTCGCTCCACTGGCTGGTGTTCACGACGTCGCAGTTCCAAGCGTCGCTGATGTTGCACGTCGACGCGACGCCCGACTTCGCGGCGTGGTGCTGGGCCACGAGCCAACCGGCGACGCCGATGCCGGCGAGCGCGCTGGCGACGGCTCCGACGCGCGGCTTCACCGCGACGAGCACGGCGCAGACGAGCACCAGCGCGGCCATCCCGGCGGCGATGGTCGTGCCCGTGCCGCCGTCGGCGGCGTACGCGGCGGTGGGCGCGAGGGCGGCGAGCAGCGTCAGGAGTCTTTTCATCGCCGGCGCGCTCTAACGCGCCGCGTCACCGACGGATTGCCCGTTGGGCCTCGCGCTTGTCCTCCCGCTCGCGGATGGACTCGCGCTTGTCGTGCAGGCGCTTGCCCCGCCCGACGGCGATCTCCACCTTGCACCAGGGGCCCTTGAAGTACATCTGCAAGGGGACGATCGTGAGGCCCTTCTCGCGCACGCGCTTGCGGAGCTTCTCGATCTCCTCCGCGGAGAGCAGGAGCGGGCGGGGGCGATCCGGCTCGTGGTTGAGCCGGTTCGCCTGCTCGTAGGGGGCGATGCGCGCGCCCATGAGCACGGGCCGGCCGTCCTTGTCGAACTGGACGAACGCGTCGTCGATCGTGCCTCCGCCGTTGCGCAGGCTCTTGACCTCGGAGCCGAGCAGCATGAGCCCCGCCTCGACGAAGTCGGACAGCTCGTACTCGAACCGCGCGCGGCGGTTCTGGCAGACGTTGCGGCGCTCGCGGGGTTTGTCGGCCACGGTCTCCCCCTAACCGCGCGCCGGCCGTGTGCCGTACCGGCAAAAATCTCCACAACGAAAACGGATAGTTAGGTCGAACATCTGCCCTGGTGCTCCCACATTCGATCCGGTTAGTGGTTGAATGTGGAACGCGGTGGAGGCCACCACCGCGTGAGGGTCCGGCCACCCCATGCTCGACGTGCGACTCAACACGCCGCTGACGCTCGATCCGAAGGGACGGATCACGCTGCCGTCGCGCGTGAAGGCCCAGCTCGACCACGTCGGGACCAACCAGCTCGTGTGCATCGCGCACCGCGAGCACCTCCGCCTCTACACGAAGGCGGACTTCAAGGAGTACGTCGAGAAGCCGCTGCTCGGGCTGGACGGCTTCGATCCCGAGGTCGAGCGCAAGCAGCGTCTGCGCCTCGGCTTCGCGGTGGAGGTCGCGTTCGATCCCCAGGGCCGCTTCGTCGTGCCGCCGAACCTCCGCGAGCTCGCGGGGCTGCAGCGCGACGTGGTCCTCATCTCGATGGCGGAGCGCCTGGAGCTGTGGGACGAGCCGCGTCTGCGGGCCTGGCTGCGCGCGGAGATGGAGCGTGGATGAGCACGTCCCCGTCCTGCTCGCCGACGTCGTGGAGCTCCTCGCTCCCCGCCCCGGCGCGCTCGTCGTCGACGGGACGGCGGGGCGCGGCGGGCACGTCGCCGCCCTGCTCGCGGGGGGCGCGCGCGTCGTGGCGGTCGATCGCGATCCCGACGCCGTGGCCGCGGTGCGGGCCCGCTTCGGCGACGCCGTCGAGGTCCACCACGCCGCCTTCTCCGACCTCCCGCGCGTGCTCGGCGATCGCCTCGCCGACGGCGTGTTGCTCGACCTCGGCGTGTCCTCCCCCCAGCTCGACCGGCCCGAGCGCGGCTTCTCCTTCCGCGCCGACGGCCCGCTCGACATGCGCATGGACCCCACGCAGGGCGAGCCCGCCGGCGAGCTCCTCGACCGGCTCGACGAGGCCGCGCTCGTGGACGCGCTCTTCCGCTACGGCGACGAGCGCCACGCGCGCCGGATCGCCCGCGCCGTGCTCGCCGCCCGCCCGTTGCGCACCACGAAGCAGCTCGCCGACGTGGTCGCCGGCGTGGTGCGCCCCGACGGTCGCATCCACCCGGCCACCCGCACCTTCCAGGCCCTGCGCATCCTCGTCAACGACGAGCTGGGCGAGCTCGAGCGCGCGCTCGCCCGCGTGCCGGACCTCCTCGCCGTCGGCGGGCGGTTCGCCGTCATCGCCTTCCACTCGGGCGAGGACCGCATGGTGAAGGAGACCTTCCGTCGCCTCGCCGGCGAGGGCGCCCCGGTCGACCTCCGGGGCCATCCCCTCGTCGAGCCCCGCTTCCGCCTCGTCGAGCGCAAGGCCCGCAAGGGCGAGGCGCGCGACCCGGCGAACCCCCGTGCCCGCTCCGCCCGCCTCCGCTGTGTCGAACGCACCCGCTGAACCCCGCTGCCGCAGGACACACCCATGAACCTCCCCCTCGCCGCCGCCTCCGCGACCCGCCGCCTCCGCGCGGCCGTCGCCCACAACCCGCCCGTCGCCGTCGCCTCGCCCGAGGTGGCCGCGCTCTTCCGCTACCTCGTGGTCATCGGCATGATCGTCGCCGCGCTGAGCGTGTGCGTGTGGGCGCGGATGGCCGTGCGTCAGACCGCGCTCGAGCTCGACGCGGCCCGGAGCTCGCTCGCCCGCGCCGAGACGCGCCACGACCGCCTGCTCGTCGAGCGCGCCCTGCTGCGCGACCCCGGTCGCCTCGAGGCCACCGCCCGGGCACTGGCGCTCGCCACGCCCGTCGCCGTCGTCGACGTCGGGAGCGCCGGCCGGTGAAGCCGCTCGGCCGTGCCCCGGCCCGCTCCGGCGCCAAGCTCGGCGTCGCGGCCCCCCGTGTGTCCGCGAAGGAGCAGGACGCGCGCCTCCTCGCGACCGCGCGCGCCCGCGCGGGGACCACGCTGGTCGGCCTCTGCGGCTTCCTCGCCTTGCTCGGCGTCCGCGCCGCCTGGGTCATGGGCGTCCCCGACCCCCGCCTCGAGGAGCGCGGCCGCGAGCAGTTCCAGTCGGCGGTGGAGTACCACGGCCGGCGCGGCGCGCTGCTCGACCGCAACGGCCGCGTGCTCGCGACGACCGTGAACCTCCCCGCGCTCTACGCCAACCCGTCGAAGATCAGCGAGGACCAGCTCCGCGAGCGGATCGCCCGCATCTCGCAGGCGACGGGCCGCACGGAGGCGTGGATCGCCGGCCGCTTCGCCGCCACCAACACGAGCGGCAAGCGGCTGCAGGAGATCCGCCTCGGCGACTCGCTCGACCCGGCGACGGCGAAGGACATCGTGACGGGGCTCGAGCGCGACCAGATGTGGCTCGTCGACGAGCCCGTCCGCACCTACCCGGGCAAGGACCTCGCGGCGCCGCTCGTCGGCTTCACCGACAACACGGGCGACGGCGCGGCGGGCCTCGAGAAGGTGCTCCAGCACGAGCTCGCCGGCGAGACCTACCGCGTGCTCGTCGCCCGCGACCGCAAGGGCCGCGCGATCGACCCCGGCGCCGACAACGACCGCCTCGCCCGGCCCGGGCGATCCGTCCGGCTCACCGTCGACGCCGCCATCCAGCACGCCGCCGAGGTGGCGCTGGACAAGGCGATGGTCGCGAGCGCGCCGGAGGCGGCGATGGCGGTGGTGGTCGACGTCGACAGCGGCGCGATCCTCGCGATGGCGAACCGCCCGTCCGGCAACCCCAACGACGGGGCCAGCCGCGCGCGCCAGGAGGTCTTCAAGAACCACGCGGCGATGGACCAGATCGAGCCCGGCTCGGTCATGAAGCCCTTCGTCGTGGCGGCGGCGCTCGAGGAGGGCCTCGTCACGCCCGACATGCCGATCGACTGCGAGCTGGGGAGCTGGGCCGTGGGCGGGCGCGTCATCCGCGACGACCACCCGAAGGGCGTCATCTCGGTGACCGAGATCGTGAAGTACAGCTCGAACGTCGGCACCGCCAAGATCGGGCTCCTGCTCGGCGCGGAGCGCGTGCACGCCTACCTGAAGGACTTCGGGTTCGGCCGCGCCACCGGCCTCTCCCTCCCCGGCGAGGTCGGCGGCGCGCTGCGCTCGGCCGCCACGATGCGGACGATCGAGCTCGCCACCACGTCGTTCGGCCAGGGCATGACGAGCTCGCCCGTGCAGCTCGCCTCCGCGCTGGCCACGCTGGCGAACGGCGGCGTGCGCATGCAGCCCTACCTCGTCGACGCGGTGCTCGACCGCGACGGCGCCGTCGAGACGCGCCGCGATCCCCGCGTGGATCGGCGCGTCGTCAGCGAGGACGTCGCCCGCATCGTCACCGCGATGATGGAGACCGTCATCGAGGACGGCGGCACCGGCACTCGCGCGCGGGTCCCCGGCTACCGCGTCGCCGGCAAGACGGGCACGGCGCAGAAGGTCGAGAACGGCGTCTACAGCCCCACGAAGCGCGTCTCCTCGTTCGTGGGTTTCCTGCCCGCGGACCGACCGGAGATCGCCGTCGCCGTGTCGGTGGACTCGCCGACGATCGGCAGCAAGTACGGCGGCATCGTCGCCGCCCCGGTGTTCGCCGAGATCGGCGCCTTCTCGATGCGGTACCTCGGCGTGCCGCCGGACGCGCCCGTCACGGGCGAGCCGGTCGTCGAGGAGCCGTCGCCCGTGCTCGCCGCGCTGGAGATCGTCTCCGACGGCGCCGGCGGCTGGATCCTCCCCGATCTGCGCGGCCGCTCGCTGCGCGACGCCCTGGCCGGCCTCGGCCCCGCGGGCGTGACCCTGCAGGTGGACGGCTACGGCCGCGTCGCCGAGCAGGAGCCTGCTCCCGGCGCCCGCGTCGTCCCCGGCGACGCCGTGCGCCTCCGCTTCAACTGATCTTTTCCAGTCTCCACCTTCTCCAGAGCGGGGCCGCCGAAACGCGGAGCCCCGCGCCGCCCTCCCCGGGCGCGCGCGGAGGGCCCCCCGTCGTCGACGCCCCCCCCCGGGGGGCGCCCCCC
>JBMOQZ010000158.1:0-20108 GCA_049322475.1 Myxococcota bacterium
GACCGTCAGGGCCGCGGCCCGACCCCTCCGCGCCGCGAGCGCCTCGACCGGCAGGGACGCCGCGGCGATCGGCCCCGCCGCGGCGACGGACGCCCCGAGGTGCGCGACGCGCGACGCGGTGCCCACCCCGGCGAGCGCGCCCCGGTCCTTGACCCACTCGTAGAGGAAGTTCTCGCGTGGCAAGAGCCCGTTGAGGGCGCTCTGGACCCACCCGCTCGCGCCGTACTCGGCGAGGTCGGGGAAGCGCGCGACCACGCGCAGGCCGGCGCGTTCGAGACACGTGTCCAGCGTGTCGGGCTCGAAGTGGATCAGGTGGCGGGGCGGGTCGAGGTGGAACCAGCGTGCGCCGAAGACCGCGCGCTGCCAGCTCGCGAAGTTTGGGACGGAGATCACGATCGCGCCGCCGGGCCGGAGGAGCCCCCGCAGCTCCGCGAGCAGCGCGACCGGGCGATCCACGTGCTCGAGGACGTGCCAGAGCGTGATGGCGTCGAAGCGATCGCCGGCTTCGACGAGCGTCGCCAGCGGCGCCCGCAGGAGCCGCAGGCCCGGCTCCTCCAGCGGCGCGCCGAGGCTGTACGGCTCGAGCCCCACGACCGTGTGGCCGCGCCCCGCCATGTACCGGGCGAACGCCCCGCTGCCCGCCCCGTAGTCGAGGAGCGTCCCCGCGCGGACGACGGACTCCACGACCCGCGCCCGGGCCGCCCGGAAGACCGAGAGGCCCGCGCGCACCCGCCGCTGCGCGGCCGACGCGGTCTGCTCGAACGGAGGGTAGAGGGCGGCGGCGCCCGTCGCGACCGACCGGGCGTCCGTGTAGACCGTCCGACACCCGCCGCAGCGGACGATCGGCAGTCCGTTCGCCGCGCGGAGCACCGGAGAGGTGCGGGTGTCGCCGCAGCACGGGCATCGGCACGGGGCGGGCGTCGTGGGTGCCAGGACGCCGGCATAGCCCGGAAGGGGCACGGACACGAGGTGGTATCCTCGCGGCATGGAGGTGCGTGCGCGGGAGGTGCTCGGCCCCCCGCGCGCCGGGGTGCTCGCGCTGTTCCTGCTCGTCGTCGCGATGAACGCCAACGCGCTGGGCGGCGAGCTGCTCACCTGGGACGACGCCCTCTACGTCACGGAGAACCGGCGTGTCCAGATCTCGAGCCTGTCCCAGCTCGCGCGGGTGTGGAGCCCCGAGGACGCGCTGGCGGGCCGGTTCGTGGAGTTCTTCCCCCTCCGCGACACGCTCTACGCCCTCCTGTACTACGGCTTCGGGCTCGCGACGTGGCCCTACCACCTGCTCCAGATCGGGCTGCACGGCCTCGCGTGCGTCGGCGTGGCCCACCTGCTCGCGCGATGGATCGGCCCCGCCGGCGGGCTCGTGGGGGCGCTCCTCTTCGCCGTCCACCCCGTCCACGTCGAGTCCGTCGCCTGGATCGCGGCGCTGAAGGATCCGCTCTCCACGCTCTTCGTCCTCGGATCGCTGCTCGCGTGGGGGCGCTGGCGGGACCGGGGATCCGCGCTCGCCTGGCTCGCCGCGCTCGCGTGCATGGCCGGCGCCCTGCTCGTGAAGTCGTTCGGCGTCCTCGTCCCGGCGATGCTGGTGCTGACGGACTGGGCCTTCGAGCGCCGCCGCCTCGACGCCCGCGCGGTTCTCGACAAGGTGCCGTTCGTGGCCCTCGCCGTCGTCGCCCTCGCCGGCTTCCTCCGCGTGGGCGCCGCGAACGCGGTGATGGACCTCCCCCCGCCCGGCGGCACGGCCTGGACCGGGTTCCTCACGATGACCTCGGTGTACGCCACCTACCTCGGCAAGCTCTTCGTCCCCCACCCGCTGTCGGCCCGGTACGTGGTCCATCCGATCCTGACGGCGACGGACCCCCGGTTCGTCGTCGCGACGGTGGCGATCGGGCTGGTGTGGGGGGCGTCGGTGGCGGCGCTGCGGCACACGCGCGTGCCGCTCTTCGCGAACGCCTGGGTGCTCGCGTGCCTGCTGCTCGTGTTGCGCATCGTGCAGATCCCGATCGAGATGGCCGACCGGTACCTGTACCTCCCGTCCATCGGGTTCTGCGCGTTCGCGGGCTGGGCGGCGGTCGGCGCGTGGTCCGCGTGGCCCGGGAGGCGTCCGGCGCTCGCCGCCGCCGGGATCGCCGTGGCCTGCGCGTTCGTGGCCGTCTCGGTGAGCCGCAACCTCGTCTGGCGCACCGACGAGACGTTGTGGATGGACGTCGCCGAGAAGTCCCCCGAGTTCACCACGGCGTGGTCGTCGCTCGGGTCCTACTACGTCCGGCACGGGCGGACGGCGGAGGCGGACGCGGCGCTCCGGCGCGCGCTCGACCTCGACCCCGACAACGTCACCGCGCTGGTGAACCTCGGCGCGCTCCGCCGGAGCGAGGGCCGGCTCGACGAGGCGCTCGCAATCTTCCGCAGGGTGACGGAGCTGGAGCCCACGCGAGCCAAGGGTTGGAACAACGTCGGCTCGGTGCTGATCGAGATGAACCGGCCGGTCGACGCGGAGGTCGCCCTGGAGCGCGCGCTCGCGCTGGATCCGAGCTACCCGAGCGCGCTGCGCAACCTCGGGATGGCGCGGGCCCAGCGAGGCGACCGCGCGGGGGCCACGGAGGCGTTCACCCGCGGCGTACGGGCCGCGCCGCACGATCGCGCGCTGATGGAGGCGCTCCTCGCGTGGCTCGCCTTCTGCGGGGAGACCGCCGCCGCGCGCGCCTGGACGGACCACGTGCGCGCGTGGTTCCCCGGGGACCGGGAGCTGGAGCAGGTGCTCGCGCGCGCGTCCGGCGAGCAGTAGAGGGGGCGCATGGCGAAGAAGCGGCTCTCCGTGATCTGCCCGGTCCACAACGAGGAGGCCTGCGTCGAGATCTTCCATCGGCGCGTCGTGGCCGCGCTGGCGCCGCTCGGCGACCGCTACGACTGGGAGCTGGTCTTCATGAACAACCGCTCCACGGACGCGACGGCGGAGTTGGTCCGCGGCATCCGGGACCGGGATCCGAACGTCCACCTGCTGACACTCTCGCGCAACTGCGGCTACCAGGCCTCGATCGCGACCGGGCTCCGCTACGTCGACGGCGACGCCACGGTGATCATCGACGTGGACTGCGAGGACCCCCCCGAGATGATCCCCCGGTTCGTGGAGGCGTGGGAGCGGGGCTCGGACGTCGTGTACGGCGAGCGCAAGAACCGCCCCGAGCCGAGGTTGCTCATCGCCGCGCGTCGCACGTTCTACCGCCTCATGCGGTTCGTCGCCGACAGCGACATCACGCTCGACATGGCCGAGTTCTCCCTCTTCGATCGCGCGGTGCGCGAGGCGCTCCTGACGCCGCGGGACACGTTCCCGTTCCTCCGCTCCGAGCTCGCCCACGTGGGCTTCCAGCGCACGGCCATCCCGTACGACCGGCAGCCGCGCGCCGCCGGTGTCACCCACTACAACGTCTGGTCGATGACGCGGTTCGCCGTCGCCGGCATCCTGAGCTCGAGCACGCTGCCGCTGCGGATGCCGCTCTACACGCTGCCGGCCGTCCTCCTCGTCAACGTCGGCACGTGGATCGCGGCGGTGTTCGGCGGATGGGAGGGGGCGGTCCCCACGCTCCTCGCGGTGGACCTCACCTGGCTGTGCACCGCCGTCTCGTTCCTCGCGCTCTACATCGCGCGGGACTACCGCAACTCGATCGCCCGCCCGGTCGGCATCATCGACTGGGCGCGCTCGGCCGCGGATCGCCGCGTGCCCCACGCGGTGCCGCCCGGGGCGCCGCTACGCTGACGTCGCGCGCCCGTCGAGGAAGCGCGCGATCTGCGCCAGCGTGCGCCCCTCCAGATCCGCGTCGCCCTCGGCCCAGGCCCGGTACCACGCCGACGTGAAGGCGACGGTGGCGTCGAGATCGAGCGTGGGCGTCCAGCCCAGCGTGTCGCGGGCGAGCGTGTTGTCGAGGCGCAGCACGGGGAGCTCGGCGGGGCCCTCCGCGCTCGGGGCGAGATCGAGGCGCACGGCGGGCCACGCCCGCGCCATCCGCGTGCACACGTCGAGGACCGTCGCCTCGCCCGCCGGGTCGGGGCCGAAGTTGAGCGCGGGGGGCAGGGGCTCCCCGCGGAGCAGGCGGGCGCCCGCGAGCAGGTAGCCCACGAGCGGATCGAGCACGAACTGCCAGGGCCGCACGGCCTCCGGCCGGCGGACGACGCAGGGCCGGCCGAGCGCGGCCGCCCGCGCGAGATCGGGCACGAGCCGGTCTTTGCCCCAGTCCCCTCCGCCGACGACGTTGCCGGCGCGCACGCGCACGCACCGGAGCCCGAACGATCGCTGCCACGCGGCCGCGACCAACTCCGCGGCGCCCTTGCTGGCGCTGTACGGATCGTGGCCGCCCATCGCGTCGCCCTCCCGGTGCGCCGGCGACCCCGGGTGGGGCTCGTAGCACTTGTCGCTCGTCACCACGACCACGGGACAGTCGACCGCGGTGGCCGCCTCGAGCACGTGGACGGTGCCCATCACGTTGGTGGCGAAGGTGGCGGCGGGCCGGGCGTAGCCCTCGCGGACGAGGGACTGCGCGGCGAGGTGCAGGACGAGGTCCGGCCGCACGTCCCGGACGGCGTGGTGCACGGCCTCGCGGTCGGTGACGTCCGCCCGGCGGTCGCCGGCGAGGTGGCGGCCGACGCGCGCGAGCCCGTAGAGGTTGGGATCCGACGGCGGATCGAGCGCGAGCCCGTGCGCCTCGGCGCCGAGCGTGTCGAGCAGGAGCGTGAGCCACGCGCCCTTGAAGCCGGTGTGCCCGGTGACGAGCACGCGGCGGCCCCGGAGCGCGGCCAGCCCGGTCAAGCGGCGTCCAGCGCGTCGTGACGGGGCGCCCAACCCAGCGCCGCGAGGCGGTCGATCCGGGCGACCAGCACCGGGGGCTCGTCGGGCTCGGCCCCGGGCGGGCCGAAGGTGACGCGATCCTCGGCGTGGAGCGCGCCCGCCACGCGACGCACGAGCTCGCGGAGCGGCGTGCCGACGCCGGACCCCACGTTGACCACCGGGGGCGCGTCGTCGCGCAGGCAGGCCACGAGCGCCCGCGCGACGTCGTCGACGTGGACGAAGTCGCGGACGTGGGATCCGTCGGAGCGCAACGCGAAGGTGCCGCCGGCCGCGAGGGTGGCCCGGAGGCGGGGCACGAGGCGATCGGGGTGGTTGCCCGGCCCGACCGGGAAGAACACCCGCGCCCAGACGTGCCGGGCGCCGGACACCTCGCACAGCCGCTGGCCGAGCGCGTGTTGGGCGAGCTTGCACGCCGTGTAGAGGTGGGTGGCCCGGAGCGGCGCGTCCTCGCCGACCGGGGCGGCGGGCGCGGCGTATTCGAGGCACGTGCCCGTCTGGATCACGCGGGGGCACCGGCGCGCGGCCTCGGTCAGCAGATCCACCGACGCGTGCAGCTGGGCCGTGTTCTCGGGCGAGGCCAGGTATTTGCCCGGCGCCGTCACCCAGGCGAGGTGGAACAACACGTCGGGCGACCCGTGCCCCCACGCGGCCGCGCGCGTCGCGGGGTCCCGAAGGTCGCCGACCACGCTCTCCACGCCGGGGACGAGGGTGGTGCGGCGCGCCACCCCGATCACCCGCGCGCCCGCCTCGACCAGCGCCGCGCAGAGCCGGCGCCCGAGGAACCCCGTCGATCCGGTGACGATCGCCGTCAGTGGCACCGCACGCCCCAGTCGTAGGGGAGGTCGTTCCGGAACGGGTCGAGGCGGTCGGAGCGGGAGGGATCGTGCGGGTGCGTGCAGCAGTTGGCGACGATCGCGACGCCGTCCCCCATGCCCTTGAAGCCGTTCCACACGCCGGGCGGCACGACCACGAGCGCGTAGTGGTCGGGCCCGAGGAACTCCTCCACGAGCGCGCCCCGCGTGGGGCTGTCGGGCCGGTCGTCGTAGAGGACGAGCTTGATGCGGCCGTGTACGCACGCGTAGTTCAGCGTCATCTCGCGGTGGCGGTGCCACCCCTTCACGACGCCCGGGTAGATGGTCGAGAAGTAGATCTCGCCGAACTGGACGAAGTGCGGGTCGGTCACGCGCAGCATGTGGAGGACCGTCCCGCGCTCGTCCGGGATCCGGCGGAGGGGGTGCACCGCGACGCCTTCGATCTTCACGTGGGCTCCGGGGGGAAGACGACCGGCCGCGGGAGCGGCAGGACGAAGCGGCCGCCGCGGGCGAGGTATTCGGCCTCCTGCGCTCGGATCTCGTCGAAGAGGTTCCACGGCAGGAGCAGCGCGTAGTCCGGCTGACGCGCGAGGAGCGCCTCGCCGGGGAGGATCGGGATCCGCGATCCGGGCAGCCACCGCCCCTGCTTCAGCGGGTTCCGGTCGACCGTGAAGGCGACGAGGCGGGCGTCGATCCCCGCGGCGTTGAGGAGCGTGTTCCCCTTCGCGGGGGCGCCGTAGGCGCCGACCGTCTTCCCCGCCGCGTGGAGCCGCTCGAGCAGGGCCCGCAGCTCGGTCCGCGCGCGCTCCACCCGGTCGGCGAAGCGCCCCAGATCGCGATCGAGGTCGGCCTCCTCCAGGAGCGCGGCGTCCACCGCCGCGGACGGCCGTCCCTCGCGGGCGAAGGTGACCCGCGACGAGCCGCCGTGGACGGCGAGCGTCTCCACGTCCACGAGGCGGAGCCCGGCGCGCTCGCCGACCGCGCGGAGCGCGCCGACGGAGAAGTAGTAGACGTGCTCGTGGTAGATGGTGTCGAACGCCACGTGGTCGAGCAGCGCGCGCAGCGAGGGCACCTCGAAGACCGCGTGCCCCTCCTCGGCGAGCACGTCGCGCGCGGCGCGGAGGAACGGCACCACCCCGGGCGCGTGCGCGAGCACGTTGTTGCCGACGAGGAGGTCGACCGGGCCGAGCTCGCGCCGCACGCGCTCGGCCGCGGCGGCGTCGAAGAACGCGCACCACGTCGAGAGCCCGCGGGCGTTCGCGATCTCGGCGATGTTCCGCGCGGGCTCGATGCCGAGCGCGGGGACGCCGCGGTCGGCGAAGTGCCGGAGGAGGTAGCCGTCGTTGCTCGCCACCTCCACCACCCGGCTGGCGGGACCCAGCGCGTGGCGGCGCACGAGCGTGTCGCACAGCTCGCGCGCGTGCTCGACGTAGGACCGCGACACGCTGGAGAGGTAGGTGTAGCTGGAGAACAGCGCCTCGGGAGGGACGATCGTGGTGAGCTGCACGAGGCCACACGGCGGGCAGCGGGCGATCGCGAGCGGGTAGGTGGCCTCGTCGGCGTCGGGGCGGTCGAGGTAGGCGTTGGCGAGCGGCACGTGGCCGAGGTCGAGGATCGGGGCCGGGAGCGGCGCTCCGCAGGCGCCGCAGCTCATCGGTCCCACACCGCCCAGGGCGCGCGCCCCTGTTCCCACAGGGACTGGAGCAGCTTCATCTCGCGGTAGTTGTCCATGCACTGCCAGAAGCCGGCGTGCTGGTGCACGGCGAGCTGGCGCTCGCGCGCGAGCTCCACGAGCAGCCCCTCCTCGAGCGAGCCCACGCCGGGCGCGAGCCGGTCGAGCACGCGCTTGTCGAAGACGAAGAAGCCCCCGTTGATCCAGCCCGCGTCTACCTGGGGCTTCTCCTGGAACACGGAGACGAGGGCCCCGTCGATCGCCATCTCGCCGAAGCGCGACGAGGGGCGCACCGCCAACGCCGTCGCCAGCCGACCCGCGCGACGGTGGGTCGCCAGCACGTCGCGCACGTCGAGGTCGGCCAAGGCGTCGCCGTAGGTGGCGAGGAAGACGTCGTCGGGATCCGCGTCGAGGTAGCGGCGAACCCGCCCGATCCGATCGCCCGTGCCGGACTCGATGCCCGTGTCCGCGAGCGTGACGGTCCAGGACTCCTCCTCGCCGTCGGCGTGGACGTCCACCGAGCCGTCCCCCAGCCGGACGGTGCAGTCGCGCGACCGCACCCGGTAGTTCACGAAGTAGTCCTTGATGACCTCGCCCTTGTAGCCGAGGCACAACACGAACGAGTCGAAGCCGGCGTGGGCGTAGGTCTTCATGATGTGCCAGACGATGGGGCGGGGCCCCACGGCGACCATCGGCTTCGGCTTGACCTCGGTCTCCTCCCGGAGCCGGGTGCCCTGCCCCCCGCAGAGGATCACCACCTTCATGCGACGAATCGGGGCGCGGGGAGGTGCACGACGCCCCTGTATCCGGCGCGCCCGTTGGACGCCGAGGGCTCGCCGGCGCCCGTGCTCCCGCCTCGTCGACACGATACCGTCGCGCCCGTGACGTCGCTCCGCCGCACGCTCAAGGGCCTCGCCGACCGGGCGGGCGCGGCGGGCCTGCTCGTCGCGGCCTCGCCGGTGCTCGTGCTCGCCGCGGCGGCGATCCGCGCGGAGGGCGTGGGGCCCGTGCTCTTCACGCAGGAGCGCACGGGGAAGGGCGGGCGACCCTTCCGGCTCTACAAGCTCCGCACGATGCGCGAGGCCCATGGCCCCGACGGCGCCCCGCTCCCCGACGAGCTGCGCCTCACGCGCCTCGGGCGGTTGCTCCGCGCGACGAGCGTGGACGAGCTGCCCCAGCTCTGGAACGTGCTCAAGGGCGACATGAGCCTCGTCGGGCCCCGCCCGCTGCTCCCGCGCTACCTCCCGCGGTACTCGCCCGAGCAGGCCCGGCGGCACGAGGTCCTCCCCGGCCTCACCGGCTGGGCGCAGGTCAACGGGCGCAACGCGCTCTCGTGGGAGGAGAAATTCCGGCTCGACACGTGGTACGTCGACCACTGGAGCCTCCGCCTCGACGCGCGGATCCTCGCGATGACCGCGCTGCGGGTGGTCCGCCGCTCGGGCATCGCGGGCGAGGGGAGCGAGACCATGCACGAGTTCACGGGGAGCGAGCCGCGATGAAGGTGGTGATCGTCGGGGCGGGCGGGTTCGCCCGCGAGGTGGCGTGGCTGTTGCGCGAGCGCGGCGACACGCCGCTCGGGTTCGTGGTGTCCGACCTCGCGAAGCTCGGCCCCCACGACAGCCGCGAGGCCGTGCTGGGCGACCTCGGCTGGCTGCGCGAGCACCGTGACGCCTACGACGGGCTCGCGATCGGGATCGGCACGCCCGCCGCGCGCCTGCGGGTCGCCGCCGCGCTGGAGCCCGACTTCGGGTCCGACCGCTGGCCCGCGCTCGTGCACCCGAGCGTCCGCCACGACGCCCGGAGCTGCGAGATCGGGCACGGCACGATCGTCTGCGCCGGGGTGATCGCCACGGTGAACGTGAAGCTGCGCCCCTTCGCGATGGTGAACCTCGCGTGCACGATCGGGCACGAGGCCGATCTCGGGCGGGGGTGCGTGCTCAACCCGACGGTGAACATCTCGGGGGGCGTCACCCTCGGCGAGGGCGTGCTCGTCGGCACGGGCGCGCAGGTGCTCCAGTACGTGCGCGTCGGCGACGGCGCGACGGTCGGCGCCGGGGCCGTCGTGACGCGCGACGTGGCGCCGGGTGCTACGGTGGTGGGCGTGCCGGCGAAGCCGCGAGCGACGACGTGAACAAGCGCATCCTGATGGCCGTGCCGCACATGGGCGGTGCCGAGGAGGGCTTCGTGCGCGAGGCCTTCGCCACGAACTGGCTGTCCACGGTGGGTCCCAACATCGACGCCTTCGAGGAGGAGTTCTCGCGGCGCATCGGGCTCCCGTCCGTGGCGCTCGGGAGCGGGACGGCGGCGATCCACCTGGGACTGCGGCTCCTCGGCGTGGGCCCGGGCGACGAGGTGCTCGCCCCCACGCTCACGTTCGTCGCGAGCGTGAACCCGGTCGCCTGGCTGGGCGGGCGCGTCACCTTCGTCGACAGCGACCGTGAGTCCTGGAACATCGACCCGCAGCGCCTCGCCGACACCCTCGACGCCCGCGCGCGCGCCGGGAAGCGGCCGAAGGCGGTCATCGTCGTGCACCTGTACGGCCAGAGCGCCGACATGGACCCCATCCTCGAGGCCTGCCGCCGCCACGACGTGCCCGTGCTCGAGGACGCCGCCGAGGCGCTGGGCGCCACCTACAAGGGCCGGCCGGCGGGCTCGCTCGCGCCCGTCGGCGCGTTCAGCTTCAACGGCAACAAGATCATCACGACGACGGGCGGCGGGATGCTCGTCGCGCACGACCGCGCGTGGGTCGACAAGGCGCGCTTCTGGTCCACCCAGGCGCGCAACCCGGGCATCGCCTACGAGCACACCGAGGCCGGCTACAACTACCGGCTCTCCAACGTGCTCGCCGGCATCGGCCGGGGGCAGCTGCTCGTGCTGGACGAGCGCGTGCGCCGCCGCCGCGAGATCGCGTTCGCCTACCGCGACGCGTTCGCCGACCTCCCCGCGCTGTCGCTCATGCCGCAGGCGCCCTGGGGGGTGCACACGAACTGGCTCTCGGTGTTCCTCGTCGACGCCGACAAGGGCCCGATCGACCGCGACGCGCTCATCCGCGCGCTCGACGCCGCGAACGTGGAGTCGCGGCCGGTGTGGAAGCCGATGCACCTGCAGCCGCTCTTCCGCGACCACGAATGCGTGGGCGGCGAGGTCGCGGCCGACCTGTTCCGCCGCGGGATCTGCCTGCCGAGCTCGAGCAACCTCACCGAGGAGGAGCAGGCCCACGTGATCGCGACCGTACGGGCCGCGTTCGGCGCGTGAGGCGCTCCGCCCGGGAGTTCGCGGGCACGGCCGGCGGCGTGCTGAGCGTGCAGGTCGCGGCGATGGCGCTCGCGCTCGGGCTCCAGCTCGCGTTCGCGCGGTGGCTCGGGGTCGTCGAGCTCGGCGTGTTCGCGGTGGTGACGAGCAGCGTCGCGCTGGCGACCAACCTGCTCGTGGCGGGCCTGCCGCGCGCCCACCTGCTGCTGACGCCCGCGTACGGCGCCCGCGGCGAGTGGGACGCGCTGAAGGGCTTCGTCCGCTGGGCCTACCGCGCGGTCCTCGTCGTGAACGTGCCGATCGCCGCGGTGGCCGCGCTCGGGGTGGCGTTCGCGCTCGGGCCGCGCTCGCCGTGGCTCGTCGCGTGTGTGCTCGTCCCCGTCGCGTGCTTCGTCACGGTGCAGCAGGCGCACCTGCAGGCCTGGCGGCGCGTGGTGGCCTCGCGGGTGACGGTGGACGTCGTCCGGCCGCTCGTCGCGATCGCGGTCGTGGGCGTGTTCGCGACGGTGAGCGCGTCGCCGCCGGACGCGACGGTCGCGGTCGCGGCGATGACCGTCGCGATGGCCACGCTCGTGCCCGTCCACGCGGCGATCGCGCGAGGGGCGGCGCCGGAGCCGCTCGCCCACGCCGTCGCCGCCGACCGGGTCGCCGAGTGGCGCGCCACCGCCGCGCAGTTCTTCGGCCACGGCGTCGCCAACGTCGTGCTGCAGCAGGCGGACGTCGTGCTCGTGGGCGCGCTCGCCGGGGCGAGGCCGGCCGCGCTCTACGCGATCGCCACCCGCGTCGGGCGGCTCCTGCTCTTCGCGCTGGGCGCGGTGAACACCGCCGCGGCGCCGATGATCTCCTCGTTGCACGCGGGCTCGCGGCGGGACGAGGTGCAGGCGATCCTCCGGCTGGGCGCGCTCGCGAACCTCGGCGTCTGCGTGGTGGGCGGGGGCGGGCTCTACGTCGCGGCGCCGTTGGTGTTGTCGCTGTTCGGGGCGTCGTTCACGGAGGCCGCGCCGGCCCTGCGCATCCTGCTCGCCGGGTACGTGGTCAACGCGGCGTGTGGCTCCATCGGCCTCGTCGTCAACCTGACGGGCAACCAGGGCGTCTCGCTGCGCATCCTCGGGGTGGCTGCCGCGGCGAACGTGTTGCTCGACCTCCTCGTGATCCCGCGCTTCGGCATCGAGGGGGCGGCGGCGGTCAGCGCGCTGGTGATGAGCGCGTGGAACGTCGCGATGGTGGTGTGGTGCCGCCGCGCGCTCGGGTACGATCCCACCGTGCTCGCGGTCGTGAGGCGCGCGTGAGGGTGCCGGACTTCTTCGTCGTGGGCGCGCCGAAGACGGGCACCACGTCCTTGCACACCTGGCTGCAGCAGCACCCGAACGTGTTCCTGCCGTTCGAGAAGGAGCCCACCTTCTTCGCGACGGACATGCCCGGCTACCGGCTCACGACCGAGCTGGATGCGTACCTGCGGCTCTTCGCCGGCGCCACCGACGCGCACCTGCGCGTGGGCGAGGCCTCCGTCTGGTACCTGTACTCGAGGACCGCGATCCCCGAGCTCCTGAAGGTGAGCCCCGACGCGCGGCTGATCGTCATGCTGCGCGATCCCGTCGAGCTCGTGCACTCGCTGCACGCCCACTTCCTGCAGAACTTCAACGAGGACGTCGAGGACTTCGCGACGGCGTGGCGGCTGTCCGACGAGCGGCGCGCCGGGCGCCGGATCCCGCCGCTCGCGAAGGTGCCGTCCGCGCTCGTGTACGCCGACGTGGGGCGCCTCGGCGAGCAGTTGGCGCGCCTGTACGCCCACGTGCCCCGCGAGCGCGTCCACGTCGTGTTCTTCGAGGACCTCTCGCGCGACGGCGCGCGGGCCTGGGCCGACGTCCAGCGCTTCCTCGGGCTGCCCGACCACCCGCTCGCGGAGCTGCCCCGCGCGAACGCCAGCCGTCGCAACCGCTTCCCGCGGCTCGCCCGGCTCGCCTACCGCCCGCCCGCGCTGCTCCGCGCCGCCCTCGACGCCTTCCGCCGCGCCACCGGCCTGCGCGGCACGGGCCTCGGCCGGCTCTTCCACCGGGTCAACCAGGCGCCGGCTCAGCGCAAGCTGACCGACGAGGCGCTCCGCGCCGAGGTGAGGGCGTCCTTCGCGGAGGACGTCGCGAGGCTGGAGGGGCTGGTGGGGAGGGACCTGTCGGCGTGGCGCGCTGTCACCGGCCCCAGCCACGCCAGCACCAGCGACGCGTACATCGTGAAGTAGATCTCGCGGTAGACGGTGATGGTCCACGACGCGGTCAGCACGAAGAGCAGCGTCGCGACGCGCCCGTAGGCGCCCTCCGCCGCGTCGAGCCGCCGCGCGCGCCGCACGAGCTCCACGAGCAGGCCCGCGCCGATCGCGATGCCCACGATCCCGGTGTCGACGAGCAGCCCGAGGAACGCGTTGTGGGGGTTGCGCCGCCACACGCCGTCCGGGCCCATCTTCGGGTGGTCGGCGTACATCCCGAGGAACCAGTCCACCGCGCCCGCGCCCTGCCCGATCGCGAGCCGCAGCGGGTCGCGCACCAGCGCGCGCAGGCCCGCCTCCCAGATGGGCAAGCGGTCGCCGAGCGTGGCGGTGGTGTCGTCCTGCGCGCGGCTCGCCACCACGTCGACGGGCGAGTAGCCGAACGCGAAGTCGAACAGGAAGAGCGCGGCGCCCGCGACGCCCAGCGTGCGCACCGCGCCGTCCTTCCGGTGCCAGAACAGGTAGGCGAGCGGCACGCTCATCGCGACGAGCGCCCCGCGCGAGCCCGTCAGCAACACGACGATCGCGAAGAGCCCGCCCAGCACGGGGAACACCGGCCGCGTCGTCCACGCCCCCTTCGCGACGGCCTTCGCCCGCGCGAAGTAGAGCAGCGCCGAGAGCAACGCGGCCCACGCCATCTGCGAGCCGAGCTGGTTGGGGTTCGTCCGCTTGGTGCCGTCGTCGTCGGTGAGGCCGCCGAAGCGGTCGCCGGTCTCCAGCATCTCGGACGACCACACCATCAGCACGAACCCGCTGACGAGCGAGGTGGCGACGAAGGCGATCACGCCGGCCCGGTCGTGGCGGGTGCGCGCGAGCAGCGTGGCGATCGGCAGGACGACGGCGAAGTGCCCGGCGACGAGCAGGCCGCGGTTGAACTCGCTCGCGCGGGTCCAGCCGAGCGACAGCGCGTACCAGCCCACGAGCGCGGCGGCCCACGGCAACACCGCCCCGCGCGGCTCGCGCGCCCAGAGCACGACGCCGAGCACGGCGGCCGGGAGCGCGATCGCCACGTCCCAGAAGCGGAGGACACCCGAGAAGTCCAGCGAGCCCTTCAGCGCGGGCGCGAGCCCGAACGCGCCGAACGCGACGACGAGCGAGAGCCGCGCCGCGTGGTCGAACACCGGGCGCGGGGGCGCGCTCACCGGCTCGCCTCCTCCGCCCACACGGCCTCGTGCGCGCGGGCGCTCGCGGCGACCTCGAACGGCGTGCCCGCGAGGGCCTCGCCGGGGGCGGTCCGCGGGGCGGCGAGGGCCCCCTCGGCGGCGGCGAGCCAGTCCTCGTCCGGGGCGTCGAGCGACAGGCAACACACGCCCGACACGCGGCGGGCGATCTCCTCGACGCCCGGCAGGTCGCTCGCGACGACGGGGAGGCCGGCGGCGCGCGCCTCCAGCACCGCGCCGGGGAGCCCCTCGCGGACGGAGGGGAACACCATCAGGTCGGCGGCGGCGAGCAGCGCGGGGACGTCGTCGCGCTCGCCGAGCAGCGCGACGCGCTCGCCGGCGAGCCCCGCGGCGATCGCGCGGTCGGGCCGGCCGACGAGCCACAGGCGGGCGGCGGGGCGGCGGCGCGCGAACGCCGCGAAGAGCCGGGCGAGCCGCGCGTGGTTCTTCGCGGCCTGCATGCTCCCGACGTGCACCCAGACGGGCTCGCCGGGGCGCGCCCCGAGCCGCGCGCGCACGGCGTCGCGGTCGACCGGCGTGGTGAAGCGCGCGGGGTCGAGCCCCGCGTAGAGCACGCGAAACCGCGGGTCGCCGCGCCAGGCCGCGCCGAACGAGGCGTCGAGCGCGCCCTCGCTGACGGCGAGCACGCGCGTCGCGAAGCGGGTGGTCAGCGCCCGCAGCACGCGGCGCCGGGCGACGCGCGCGGCCGTGTCCGGGCGCCCGTCGCCCATGCTGCGGAGGTGGGCGACGCGCCCGCGCACGCCCGCGGCGGCGGCCCAGGCGAGCACGTAGCCGGAGGTGAGGTGCACGTGGCTGTGGACCACCGCCGGCCGCAGCTCCCGCAACAGCGCCCGGAAGCGGAGCGGGAAGGCGGCGTCGAGGCGGCAGGGGTGCACGGTGCCGCCCAGCTCGCGGACGCGCGCGTCGAGGTCGCCGGCGAGCCCGGAGAGCGAGCAGAACGCGAGCCGGAAGCGCGGGTCGAGCGCCGGCATCAGCTCGAGCGTGCGCAGCTCGGCGCCTCCGCGGTTCATCCGCCCGAACACGTGCAGGATCGTCGTCACCGCTTCCTTTCGGCGAGGTGGGCGAGCACGCGGCGGCGTTTCTCGTCCGGCGGGAGCGAGCGCACGTGGAGGAATTCGTGCTCGTGCCGCTTCCAGTAGTCCTCGATCGTGCCGAGGACGCGCGCGGGCGTGCCCCCCACGATCGCGCCGCCGGGCTGGTCCTTCGTGACCACCGCGCCGGCGGCGACGACCGTGTTCGACCCGATGCGCACGTCGGGCAGCAGCACGCAGCCGATGCCGAGGAACACGTTGTCGCCGACGACGATGGGCCCGAAGCGGTCGACGTCCGGGTGGCCCTCGCGGAACACCCACACGGCGCCGTCGTGGGTCACGAACTTCACGCCGTCGGTGACCGTGACGTGGCGCCCGAGCGTCACGAGCCAGGGCTCGCTCCCGAACGTGCCGCGTGTGGTACCGAGGAGGCGGCAGCCCTCGCCGATCGTGACGCCGAGCGAGCGCGCGAAGGCGACGGGGTCGCGCTTGAGCCGCCACTCGTCGCGGACGCGCGCGGCGATGCGCCTAAACATGGCGTTGCAGGACCTCCCGGTAGATGGCGTGGACGCGCGCGGCGTTGGGCCGCGCGTCCATCATCGCCCGCGCGCGGGCCTGTCCGCGCAGGGCCGTCGCCCGCGCGCGCCCCGGATCGGCGAGCGCCTCGCGTACGGCGGCGGCGATCGCCTCGGGCGCGCGGGGCGGCACGAGCCAGCCGGTCTCGCCGGGCACGACGAGGTCGGGGAGCCCGCCCACGTCGCTGGCGATCGTCGGGACCGCGAGGAGCAGCGACTCGCCCGCGCCGCCCACGTTCTCGCTGTGCGAGGGGTGCACGACCACGTCGAAGTCGGCGTACAGCTCGGCCACGTCGCGGCGCGTGCCGAGGAACACGGCGCGCGCCCCGAGGCGCCGCGCCGCGTAGGCCCGCACCCGCGCCTCGTAGGCGTCGGCCCCGCCCCACGCGCCGCCCACGAAGACGCCGACGACGCGCGGATCGTCGAGCCGCGCGAGCGCGTCGACGAGGTCCTCGTGGCCCTTCAGCCCGCGCGTCTGGCCGAGGTAGCGCTTCGGCGCGTAGAAGTAGGCGACCATGCCGACGATCCGGGCGTCACCGGCGAGCCCCAGCTCCGCGCGCAGGCGGCCGGGGGCCTTCGGCTGGAACTTCTCCGTGTCGACGCCGTAATACCCGAGGAACACGCGGTCGCCGGCGACGCCGGCCGCGCGGTAGCGGTCGCAGGTCCAGCGGCACGAGCCGATCCAGAAGTCGGCGGGACCGGCCGAGCGCAGGTCGAGCTGGCGGAAGAGCGCGTGCTCGAGGTGGAGCGGCCCGGGCACCTGGAAGAAGCGCGGGACGGGCGACCGCGGCATCGCGGCCCGCAGCGCGAGCGTGGTGCCGACGAAGTGGCTGTGGATCACGTCGGGGCGCACGTCCGCGACGAGCCGGCGCACGTCCCGGCGCAGGGCGGGCGCGCGCCAGGGCTGGCGGGTGGGGAGGTCCGCGTTCAGCGCGTGGACCCGGACGCCCGCGGCCTCGTAGGCGGACGTGAGCGCGCCCTCCGGCATCGCCACGTGCACCTCGACGCCGAGCTTCACCAACTCGCGCATCTGGAGCAGCGCCCAGGTGGCGCCGGTGGCGGTCTTGACGAAGTGGAGCGCCTTCACGAGGGGGGAGTATTGCGCGCGGGCGGCGGCGCCCGAGGGGAGGGGGGGATGGGCCTTCGGGGGCACGCGGCTCGATCCGGGGCCATCGAAAGGGATCCTCGGCTCGTCAGCCGCCGTAGCCCCTGCACTCGGTGATGTCGATCCGCACCCACCATGGCGCGGAGCAGACCTCGATGGCGTACCCCTCCGACTGGCACGACAGATAGCCAGCGCCGGTGTCCACGGTCCCGCCCGTGTCCGTCACGTTCCCGCGCTGATAGCCGACCAGCGTGTACCTGCCCGGCGGGACCCAATCGAAAGTGAACGTGTCCCCAGCGGCGAAGGCTCGTTCCTCGTATCCGGTTTCGGAGTACTTGTAGACGTACGGAGCATCCCAGTTTCCGTTGCGGTCCTCCAGGTCCGTGAACTCTCCCGCGACCTCTGCGCCGGCGCAGTCCTCAGGCTCCGCGGTCTCGACCTCCTGAACCTCGGGACTACACGACCCGGCGAACAGGACCATCGCGGCTTCACGGAGCAGTCGGAGACGGCCCGGGAGGATCACCGGTCCACGGTACCATCCCAGGTTGAACAGCAGCATCAATTGCGACGGGGCCAAACGGGGTCAGGGCGCCTCCCACGCCTCCGTCCGCTCCCGCAGGTGCCGGTAGAACGCGGTCCGGCGCGGCAGGAGCACGCTCGACGCGTAACCGCGCGCCACCTCGAGGTTGCGCGCCGACGCCTCGGTCATGCGGGCCGGATCGCGCAGGAGCGCCTCGATGCGGCGGGCGAGCTCGCCGGCGTCGCCGGGGCGGACGAGGAGGTCGGGCGGCACGAGCTCGGGGATGCCGCCGACGTCGGCGCCGACGCAGGGCAACCCGCGCGCCATCGCCTCCACCATCGCGCGGGGGAGCCCCTCCGTCCGCGACGGCAACACGAAGAGGTCGGCGGCGTCGAGCTCGGCGCGCACGCGCTCGCCGGCGGGGAGGGCGCCGAGGAAACGCACGCGGTCGCCGAGGCGGCGCGCGGCGGGGCTCGCCTCGAGCTCGGGCCTGCGGCGGCCGTCGCCCACCATCACCAGCTCGACGTCGGGCATGGCCTCGGCGACGCGAGCGACCGCGTCGAGCAGGACGTCCGGCGCCTTGTAGAGCACCTCGAGCGAGCCCACGAACACGACGCGCCGGCCGGGCCCCGCGTAGACGCGCGGCGCCCGGAGGAGCCAGGCGTCGTCGAGGCGGATCGTCGAGACGTTCGTGCTGAACGCGGGGCACGGGTAGCGCCGCTGCAGCGCACGCTCCGTCACGTACGACGCCCCCGTCGCGCGCGCGCACTGGCGGCGCAGCTCCCGGGCGAACCAGCGCCGCAGGACGGGGCTCAGCGGGTGGGCGAGCGAGCCGGGGGCGAAGACGTCCCAGGGGTCGCCGACGACCTCCACGCCGTAGGGGTGCCCGAGCGCGGCGAGGCGACGCCACAGGCGCCCGCCGATCGCGGACGGGACGCGCAGGACGTAGGCCTCGCCCGGCCGGACGATCTCCGCCGCGCGCCGGCGCACGCGGAGGGCGGCGCGCAGGTACTGCGCCGGGCCGATCCAGTGGGGGAGGCCGTCGAAGGTCACGCCGGGGGCGTCGGCGCGGCGCCAGCCCTCGCCGGCGGCGTCGGCCTCCCGGACGCGCGCGACCACGCGGACCTCGTCGAACACGCTCAGGTAGGGCTGCCAGAACGCGGGGTCGAAGGCTGTCTCGGTCCAGACGGCGCCGTCCGGCGTGCGGGCGAAGCGTTGCTCGAGGGAGACCGTCGCGCGCACGGCCGCAGCGTATCTCGGCGCGTGGCGGCGCCGGTGTACCATCCCCCGATGGCAGAGAAGGGCAAGACGAGCGCGATCGCGTGGATCCTCGGCGCGGGCGGCCTCGTGATCGCGATCCGCGTCGGCCTGAAGATCGCGCGGGCCGTCTCGAAGGCCGGCGAGGACGCCGAGGCGGCCGAGGCCGAGGAGCGCGCGGCCTTGTACGCGTCGCTCCAGGAGCCCGAGGAGCGGGGCGGCCGAAAGGAGACGTTCGTCGCGACGTCCGAGGACCCGGCGCACCCGCTGAAGGGGCGGCCGTGGGTCGAGGCCGGCGGCGGCTACGGCCCCTTCACCGTACACGTGACGATCCGGGCGGACGGCTCCGTCGAGGACGCGCGGGCGGAGGGCGACACGCCCCCCTCGGTCGTGTACGCGTCGCGGGGCCTCCAGTTCGAGGGCGGCGCGGGCGAGGCGGACGTCCGGTGGAAGATGGGGTCGTCCTACTGACGGGCTCCCGCGGCCGCGCGGCACTTCGCGAGCAGCTCCCCCGCCGGGGCGGCGAGGGCGCCCTGCGTGAGCCGCGCGCGCTCGATGTCGGAGACGCAGTCGCGGGGGTCGCCGGCGGCGAGCTGGAGGCGGGCGATCTCGAGCGCCATCTCCGGGTGGGGATCGCCCGTGAGCGCGAGCTTGCGGGCGAGCTCGAGCCCCCCGCGCGGGCCGCCGGCCGCCTCGGCGCTGCGTAGCGCGAGGACGCCGAGGGCGGGCTGGCCGCGGGCGCCGCGCAGGTAGGCCGCCGTCGCCTCGTCGTGACGCCCGAGGGCCGTCAGCACGCGCCCGTACTGCCCGAGGACCCGCGGATCGTCGGGGTTCCGGGCGACCACGCCCTCGATCCAGGGGAGCGCCTCGGCGGCGCGCCCGACGCGCACGAGCAACACGGCGCGGTCGAGGTGGTCGGCGAACGCGGCGGGGTCGAGGCGCGCGGCCTGCTCCCAGGCGAGGAGCGCGGTCTCGGCGTCGCCGGCGGCGGCGAGCTCCTGCGAGAGCTCCAGCGAGCAGCGGGCGTCGGCGTCGGCGAGCGCTTCCAGCCACCAGAGCCCGAGCGGGAACGTGGCGAAGGCCTCCTTCAGGTGGGCGGGGGCGTGGCGGCGGAAGGCCTCGGCCCAGCGCTCGGCGGCGAGCTTCCGGTCCCCCTGCGCGCGGGCGATCCGGGCGAGCCCCACCCACGCGCGGTAGTCGGCGGGGTCGCGCTCGACGACGCGGAGGAGCACGGCGGTGGCCTCGTCGTGGCGCTCCGCCCGCGCGAGGACACGGGCGGCGTCGCGCAGCGCGTCGGGATCGTCGGGGAAGCGGTCGCGGATCTCGAGGGCGATCGGGACGACCGCGGTGAGCCCGCCCGTCGAGTGCTCGGTGTCGCGGGCGGACCAGCGCGTGCTCTCGGGCTCGGCGCGCAGGAGCCCGAACGGGAGGCCCCACTTGGGGTCGAACTCGCCGTCGAGGGGGGCGGTGAGTGCCCGGCGCGCCGTCGCGTCGATCACGTGCGTACGCGCCTGCCACCCCGCCGCCGGCACCTGCGCGAGAAACACCGCGACCAGCACGGCGCGCACGGACCGCGGCGCGATCGCGCGCCGCGCGCCGAACA
>JBMOQZ010000159.1:0-2241 GCA_049322475.1 Myxococcota bacterium
GGTAGGCCACGGCGCGTACGAGCAGGAGCGATGCGCGCAGCGACGGGGACTCGTCCTGGATCTGCAGGCCGCGCTCGGCGAGGCTCGCCGCCTCCGGCCAGTCCTGCCGGCGGAGGGCGAGCTCGGCGAGCCGCAGGAGCGCCACCGGCTGGCCCGGGTCGAACGCGAGGCTCTTCTCGTAGTGCTGGGCCGCCTTGTCGGGCAGGTTCAGCTTCGCGTCGAGCACGTAGCCCTTGTTCAGGTACGCATCGATGACGTCGTTGGGATCCTGCGTGTGGTAGATGATGTTGTTGAAGATGTTCAGCAGGTTGTTCCAGTCGTTCGCCGAAAACAGCACCTGCCCGTAGCCACGCAGCGCCCCGATGTCGTTGGGCTTGAGCTCGAGCGCCTTCGTGAAGCGCTTGCGCGCCATGTCGGTCTTGCCGAGGCGGTACTCCACGGCGCCGAGGTTCGCGTAGATGCGCGCGAGCTGGTCGTTGTTGCCCTGCCCGCCGGTGAGCTGGAGCAGCTTCTGCCACACCTTCTCCGCCTTCTGCCAGGCGTCCGCCTCCATGTAGATGGGGCCGACCGCCTCGAGCGTGGGGAGGTGGGTGGGATTGAGCTGCAGCGCGCGCTCGTAGCGGGCGATCGCGTCGGCGCGACGCTGGAGCTTCTTGAGCGCTTCGGCGAAGCGGAAGAAGTACAACGAGACCTCGACCTGGGTGTCGAAGTCCTCGACGTCGCGCGCGGACTCCGTCGTCTCGAGCCGCTCGAAGAGCGCCACGGCCTCGTCGAACTGCGCCGCGTCGAACAGGAAGTCGGCGCGGTAGCGCAGCGCGTCGGGCTGATCGGGGTCGATCGCGAGCAGCTCCTGGTAGATCCCCGCCGCGCCCGCGCGATCCCGCAGCGTCTCGAGGCGGATCCGAGCCGCGCCCGTGAGCGCCTCGAGCTTCTCGGCCCGATCGTCGGATCCGTGCGCGCGACGCAGCATCGCGTCGACGACCTTCTCCCACTCGCCCCGGCCGAGGTACAGCCGCTCCAGCGCCCGGGCGGCGAGGAGGTCGGGCGTGTCGCCGCCCGACGCGGTGTCGAGGAAGCGGATGGCGTCGTCCTCGCGGCGGAGGTGGTCCGCCATCGCGAGGCCGACCCGGCGGAGCAGCGAGGCGCGCTCCGTGCCCTCCACGTGCGGCAGGAGGAGCTGCGCGTACTCCACGAAGCTCGGCCAGTCGGCCCCCTCCTCGGTCAGCGCCACGAGGCGCTGGAGCGCCTCCCGGTCGTCCGGCGCGAGGTCGAGCACCTTGCGCCACGCGTCCGTCGCGACCGCGCGGTCGGCGAGGTTTGCCTCCCAGACGCGCGCGATCTCGGCGAAGCGGGCGACCCTGTCGGCGCCCGACGAGAGCGCGGCCTCGCGGGCGAGCACGCCCACCACGCCGTGCCAGTCGTTCGCGGCCTCGGCGAGGCGGCGAAGGCCGGCGAGGGCCTCGCGGTCCTCGGGGAGGACGTCCAGCGCGCGCGTGAGGGCGGCCCGGGCGGCGTCGGTGTCCCCGGCGCGCTCGTGCACCTCGGCGAGGCGACGCTGGTAGCGGGCGGCGTCGCGCGGGTCCTTCGCGTGCTCGGACAGCCGCGCGATGAACTCGGCCGCGAGCTTCGTCTCGCCGCGCGCGCCCGCGATCCGGGCGAGCGCCTCGAGCACCTCGACGTCGTGGGGGTCGGCCTCGTGGAGCTTCCGGTAGAACTCCCAGGCCTCCTCGGTCTCGGCGAGCTTCTCGGCGAGCAGCCAGCGGCAGCGCGCCTGCGTCTCCGCCTTCGTCTCCGCCGGGGCCGTCGCGAGGCGGGCCTGCAGGAGCTCGAACACCTGCTTCCACTCGCCCATCGCCTCGAGCACGTGCTCGATGCGGACGCTCCACAGGCCCGGCGTCGGGGACTTCGCGAGCTGATCGCGCCACGCGTGGACCGCGCCGGAGAGGTCGCCGGCGGCCTCGAGCGCGTCGCCGAGGCCGACGCGGGCCGCGTCGTCCTCGGGCAGCCGCCCGTACAACGTGCGGAGCCCGTCGGCGTCGCGCGCGCCGATGAGCAGCGCGCGCAGGCCCTCGAAGGCGAGGCCCGCGCGAGGCTCCACGTCGAACGCGGACTCCCACGCGCGGCGCGCCTCCTCGGCGAGCCCCGCGGCGGCGAAC
This sequence comes from Myxococcota bacterium, assembly GCA_049322475.1. Lineage (GTDB taxonomy): Bacteria > Myxococcota_A > UBA796 > UBA796 > SXON01 > JBMOQZ01. The sequence goes on from JBMOQZ010000159.1 coordinate 2,157, forward strand.
AGCGGCGCCGCGAGCAGCGCGTGGCGGCCCTTGACCGCGGGCGACACGGCGGCCTCCGCGAGCGTGAGGTGCGCCCGGGCGCGCT
>JBMOQZ010000160.1:0-19910 GCA_049322475.1 Myxococcota bacterium
TAGCTGCAGTCGGCCGCCTCGATCACGTCGGCGAGGCACTCGGCGCTCGCCGCGGTCTCCTCGTCGCACTCGTATTCCTCGCCAGGGTCCTCCTCGACCTCGATTCCGCACGCCTCGTACCGCGCGACGATGCGTTCGCCGGCGAGGTCGCAGGCGTCGCCGCAGCCCATCGCCCCGCAGGGCCCGTCGCCGTCGGTCTCGTCGTCGTCGTCACCCTTGTCGGGGTAGGGGCACCCGAGGAACAGGGCCGCCGACGCCATCATCGCGAGGACCGTGCGCATCGGCGCAGCGTACCAAAAACAGGAAGGCCCCGCTCGAGAGCGGGGCCTTCGTGTCTCTGGCGAGGACTAGACGCACTCGGCCGAGGAGGTCGCCCACTCGAGGTAGGCCTCGTCGGTGGGGTCGACGGAGCCGTCGAGGTAGCTGCAGTCGGCCGCCTCGATCACGTCGGCGAGGCACTCGCTCTGCTCGGCGAGCTCGTCCGTACACTCCACGTCCTCGCCCTCGTCCTCGCTCTCGGTGGTGTCGACGCCGCACTCGTCGTACTTGGCGACGATGCGATCGCCGGCCTTGTCGCAAGCGTTGCCACAGCCGATGGCGAAGGCGGGGATGAGCAGCAGGGCGAACTTCTTCATGGTCTCCTCCATTTTGCCTGGGGATGGGCCCCTCAAGCGCACGCCTGCTTACCACGAGAACCAGGCGCCCGTTGGAAATTTGTGAGAGCAAAAACGACTCGCGGGTCGGAAATCCGACCCGCGAGTCAGTTTTGAGGCGCTGCCTACTTGCTCTCGCCCTGCACCTGGTCCTTCAGGTCGTCGGTGACGAAGTCGAGGAGCGTCGTGGAGAGCTCGATGATCTGCTGGTGCGTGAACCCCTCGGTCCGGAGCTGCCGGTAGAAGCTCCGCGCGACCGAGCGGTTGCGGTTCCGGTAGAGGTCCTGGACGTCCGTGGGAGTCTGCATCTGTTCCTCGAAGGGTGAAGCCGCGGGCACTGAAAGCAAGAGACGTGCCGTTCCCCGCGCCGACCGAAACCCCCGAATTCGCTGCTTCTTCCCTCGCAGGCGCGTAACGGGCTTCGCGGCGCGCGTCGCCGCGGGTGCGTAGCGCCTTACGCAGCGCGCCGCGGTTATGCTCGCCCCGTGCTCGCCCTCGCCGTCGCGACCTCCGCGTTCGCCGTCGACACCTTGTCGTTCACCGAGGCCGACGGCCGCATCGGTTTTACGGCCGAAGGGTCGCTCGGGGCCTTCGAGGGGCGCGCGACGGACTTCGGCGGCGCGATCTCGCCGGCGACGGGCGCGGGCGAGCTGATCGTCCCCGCCGGCGCGCTCACGACGGGCCTCGGCCCGCGCGACAGCCGCATGCTCCGCTGGTGCCTCGAGGCCGAGCGCTTCCCGGAGATCCGCTTCACGCTCACGGGCGGCCCCCTCGGCGAGGGCGGCGGCGCCGTGCTGAAAGGGCGCCTCACCGTGCGGGACGTGACCCGCGACGTCGAGATCCCCGCGACGTTCTCGTGGGAGGGCCCCAACCTCCGCCTCCAGGGTCGATACGAGATGGACCTCCGCGACTGGAACGTGCCCGACCCCGCCGTGGTCCTCGCCACGATGGACCCCACCTTCGCCGTCACCTTCGACGTCGTCGCGAGGCCGTCGTGATCCCGGGCATCGGGCAGCTCAAGCTCACGCAGGAGGGCACCACCGCCCGCCTCGAGCTCGACCACGGCAAGGCCAACGAGATGGGCGTCGCCGAGATCGCCGCGATCGAGCACCTGTGCGCGTGGCTCGAGACCGGCCCGGCGCGCGCGCTGGTGACGTTCTCGCGGCGGCGCTCCGCGAAGGGCAACCCCATCTTCGTGGCGGGCGCCAACGTCACGGAGCGGACGGCGTGGACGCCCGAAGAGGTGAAAGCCCACGTCCGGCGGCAGCGCGCGGCGCTCGCGAGGCTGCGGCGAGCCCCGGTGTTCCACGTCGTCGTGGTCGACGGGGTGGCGCTGGGGTGGGGTACGGAGTTCATGCTCGCCTGCGACTGGCGCATCGCCGGGCCGGGCGCGCGCTTCGCGCTGCCGGAGACGGGCATCGGCATCCTCCCGGGGGCCGGCGGCGCGAGCGAGCTCGCCTCCGTGATCGGGCTCCCGAACGCGCTGCGGCTGGGGATGACCGGCGAGCAGATCGACGCCCGCGAGGCCCACCGCATCGGGCTCGTGGACGAGCTCGCGGCGGACCTCGACGCGGGGCTCGCCCGCGCGGGGCAGCTCGCCGCGATGGTGGCCCGGCGCTCGCCGACGGCGGTCGCGGCGTTCAAGACGGCGGCGCTGCACGCGGTGGGGCTGCCCGCCGAGGAGCGGCAGGCCGTCGAGGCCGCCGCCTACGAGCACTGCGTCGACACCGGCGAGGCGGCCATCGGGCGCGCCGCGTTCGCCGCCGTCACGGCCGGGGAGGAGGTCCCGTGGGGGCCGTTCTCGCACTGGCGGCCCTGATCGCGTGCGGGGCCGGCGAGGACCTCGTGGACGAGGCCTCCGCCGCCGTGGGCGACCCCGCGAAGCTCGACGCCGTGCTCGCCCGCGCGCGCGACGACGTGGAGCACGACCTGCTCGTCGAGCGGCTCGCCGTGCGCCACCACGACAAGGCGAGCGCGCTCTGCCCGCGGATGCGGACGCCGCAGGGCAAGGACAAGTGCGCGAAGGTGCTCGGCCGGCCACACCTCGCCGGCCCGCCGAAGTGATCTGGCTCCTCGCCTGCGGCGGGGAGCTGCCGCAGGGCACGGGTCCCGAGGCCTGCGACCGCGAGCCGTACCCGGAGCTGCGCACGACCTGCCTCGTGGAGGCGGGCGCGCGGCTCGGGCGCGAGAAGGACGGGGCCGGCGCACAGGCCGCGTGCGACGCCATCCCCGCGGGCGCGTGGCGGGACGAGTGTCACTTCCGCGCGGGCGAGGAGCTGGGCCGCGCGGGCGAGGCCCCGGCCGCCCTGACACACTGCGGGCAGGCCGGGCAGTACGCGACCTTCTGTGTGACACACGCAGGCTGGGGCCTGCCCCCGTCTGACACCCCCCTGGACGTCTGGTTGGGGGGCGTGCCGTCGCTCCCGCCGGAGCTGCGGGCGGACGCGACCGACATCCTGCGCGCGCGCTGGTGGTTCAACCGCTTCTACGGCACCGGCGCGGCCGATCCCCGCGCGGTCGAGGACTCGCCGCACGCGCGCGGGGCGTGGGCGCTGGAGGCGATCCGGCTCGCCGACGGCGACGTGGCCCGCGCGAAGGCGGCCTGGGACACCGGCGAGACGCTCGTCGGCGAGCCCCTCCCGCCCGAGAGGCGCGTCGGTCGCTACGACGCGCCGTTCCAGATCCCCGGCGAGACCGAGCTCCCGCGCGTCCGCACGTACGGGAGCGGGCTGCGGCTCGTCGGCGAGTCCCCCGCCGAGGACCTCGACGTCGCGCTGCTCGAGGCGCTCTACTTCCGCGAGCGCACCGACGGGACCGCGTTCGCCGCGTGGCTCGCCGACCCGCGGCCGCGCGTCCGCTACACGGCGCTGCGGCTCTTCCGCGTGTTGCCCTCGCCCGACGTGGAGGCCACGCTGACGGCGATGCGCGAGGACCCCGATCCCGTCGTGCGGGCGCACGTGGAGGACGGGCTCGCGTACCGGACGTGGCTTGGGAAGGGGCACGCGCCGGGGCTCAAGAAGCTGCGGAAGGAGTGACACGGCCCTTCGGGCCACCTCCCCCCGCCTCGCGGGAAGAGGGGCTCACTGCCCCCGCCCCCGCCCCGCCGCGACGATCAGGTCGTCCCAGAGGGTCTCCTCCGACCAGGGCGCGTCGAGGTAGAGGTCGGGCACCTCGCCGTCGACCGGCGAGAAGATCGAGAGCCCGTGGGCGTCGCGGACGGACTCGCCCATCGTGTAGTTGGCGAGGACCACGTCCGACAGGCGCGCGAGGGCGAGGTCCGCCGCGGAGGTGGCGGCCGCGTCCGCGAGGGAGAGGTGCTCGAACAGATCGGCGAGGTCGTGGTCGCGGGACCACTCCCCGTCGAAGCCCTGCGCGGGCGCGGCCGCCGAGAGCACGTCGCCGGCCTGCCCCGCGTCGAGCGCGCTCGCCGCGAAGGCGTCGAGCGCGTCGGTGAGCGCGGGCAGGGCCTCGAGGTCCAGCACGGACTGGGTGCTGTCGGCCGACTCGTGGAAGCGGAGCGCGATCGACTCGCCGAGCGAGGCGGCGTCCATGTCCGGCTCGGCGTAGAGGTCCGCGAGGGTCCAGTCGTAGGCCCAGCCCGTGACGTCCTCGTAGTCCTGCGAGGCGACGTACACACGGGCGTACGGCTGCGCGACCCACGCGATCTCCCACGTCTGCATGAGGCACGCGTCCATTCCGAGCAGGTCGACGGGCCGGCGCAGCGCCTCGGTGACGTCGTCGAGGAGCTCGCCGAGCTCGCCGCGCGCCACCGAGATCGAGTTGCCGGTCGTGTAGTCCCACGACACGCCCTTCGCGGTCGCGGACTCCGTCGTGAGCGACCAGCCGTTTCCGTGGTCCCAGAGGACGAGCGCGTAGCGACGGGCGGGGTACGCCTCCGCCGCCCACCGGGCGAAGTCCACCACCGCGTCGGGGTCGCCGGAGTCGACGGCCCCGAGGTCCTCGACGAGCTCGGAGCGGATCACGTTGCGATCGCCGTCGCCGCGGACGCGGTAGCGCCGGGTGCCGACCCAGTCGCCGTCGCTCGTGTCGAAGCCGTCGCTGCGGTCGAGCTGCACGACGACGTGGACGCGGTCGCTCTCGCCGGCGGCCTCCATCTCGTTGAGGTCCACGAGCGCCCAGCGCTCGAGGTCGTTGTCTCCGTTGAGGAAGACCATGACGGTCCACTCGGCGCGGTCGTCGCCCTCGCCGTCCTCCTCCCCCGTGTCCGGCGCCCCGTCGACGGACGTGTCCGTCTCCGAGCCGTCGCCCCCCTCCCCCGCGCGCCTCTCCCGCGGAGCTCCCCCGAGCTCCTGCGTCGCCGGCGCGCAGGCCAGCAACAGCCAAGTCATACAGCAAGAGTAGGAACCAAACGGACGTCTGGAGGTGAGGAAATGCCGGGCGGCCACGGTTAGGGGTCCGGGATGTACGACCTCCTGATCGTGGGCGGCGGCATCGTCGGGTGCGGCGCGGCGCGCGACGCCGCGATGCGGGGCCTCTCCACCGCGCTGGTGGAGCAGAACGACGTCGCCTTCGGGACGAGCAGCCGCTCGTCCAAGCTGGTGCACGGCGGGCTGCGGTACCTCGAGCAGGGCGAGTTCTCGCTCGTGTTCGAGGCCGTCAGCGAGCGGCGCGTGCTCATGGACATCGCGCCCCACCTCGTGACGCCGCTCGGCTTCCTGTTCCCGGTCTACAAGCACAGCCGGCGCGGCGTGTTCACCGTGAACATCGGCATGTGGCTCTACGACGGGCTGTCGCTCTTCCGCTCGCCGCGCATCCACCGCAACCTGTCGGCGAAGGACGTGGAGGCCGAGGAGCCCGCGCTCGAGCGCACCGGCCTGCGCGGGGCGCCGCTCTACTACGACTGCGCGACCGACGACGCGCGCCTCACCCTGGAGAACGCGCTCGACGCGGTCGCCCACGGCGCCGAGGTCTTCACCTGGACCCGCGTGGTGGGGCTCGTGAAGGACGAGCGCGGCCGCATCACCGGCGTGCGCGTGCGCGACGCCCACACCGGCGTGGAGCGCGAGCTGGGCGCCCGCTGCGTCGTGAACGCGACGGGCCCGTGGACCGACCGCGTGCGGGCCCTCGGCCAGGCGGACAAGCCGCTGCTCCGGCCCACGAAGGGCGTGCACATCGTGGTGGACCACGCGCGGCTGCCCGTCCACAACGCGGTCGTCTGCTTCCACCCCGACGACGGCCGCGTCCTGTTCGCCATCCCGTGGGCCGACCGCACCTACGTCGGCACGACCGACACCGACTACACCGGCGACCCCGGCGAGGTCTACGCCGACGCGAACGACGTCTCCTACCTGCTGTCCGCGGCGAACCGCTACTTCCCGGGCGCGTCGCTCGGCCGCGAGGACGTCATCGCCACCTGGGCGGGCCTCCGCCCGCTGATCGCCGAGGAGGGCTCGGCCTCCAGCGTCTCGCGCGAGCACGAGATCGTCGTCGATGCCGACGGCCTCGTGACCATCGCGGGCGGCAAGCTGACGACGTACCGCAAGATGGCGAAGGAGGTCGTCGACCGGGGCGTCGCCATGCTGCGCCTGTTGGGCGGGGGCCCCGCGGAGATCGGCGAGGCGCACACCGCGAGGCACCCGCTCCCCGGCGCGGTCGGCTGGCCCGAGGACGACGACGTCGCCCGGGTGGTCGCCCGCATCCGCGAGGCGGGGCCCGCCGACGAGGCGACCGCCCGGCTCTTCGCGGCCACCTACGGCACCCGCGGCGTCGACGTCGCCGCGCGGATGGCCGCCGATCCGCGCGCCGCGGAGCCGATCGTGGAGGGGCGCCCGGAGCGGATGGCGCAGGTCGACTGGGCCGTGGAGCGCGAGCTCGCGAAGACGGTGACGGACGTGATGGTCCGGCGCACCCAGCTCTACTACCGCGACGTCGAGCAGGGCCTCGGCGCCGAGGAGAAGGTCGCCGACCGCATGGCCGAGAAGCTCGGGTGGACCGAGGAGCGGCACGTGCAGGAGGTGCTGGCCTACCAGCAGTTCGTCGCGAAGAACCGCGCTTGGCGCGCGTGATCTCCTCGGGGCGACGGCCTCGGGTCATCGGGGTGTAGCAGCGTCGGGAGGCCCGGTTCGGTAGGGGACCGCCCACCCCGGAGCCTCCATGGGAATCACCGAAGACGCGCTCGCCGCCTTGCAGTCCAGCTTCACCCTCCAGCGAGTCGGGACGGGACCCCTCCGTCCGGGCGAGCCGATCGACCTCGCGTTGACCTCGCCGGACGCGAGCCTGCGCGTCCCCGTCCTCACCACCGGGGACCTCGACCTCACCTTGATCACGAAGCAGGTCACCTTCCTGGACAAGGACCCCGTCGACCCCGACGCGCTGCGAGACCCCGTCGCGAACCTCGCGGCGCTGGGCCTCGACGCCGGCATCCCCGCGCGGGTGCTCAAGGACGCCACCGGGACGTTCCCGCTGACCGTCGAGTCGATCGGGTCCGCGGGCTCGGTGGCCGGCGCGCTCACCCAGATCGCGGGCACGGTCCCCATCGCGGTGGAGGTGCCCGTGTCGTTCTCCGTCGAGTGGTCGGTCACCCGCGACGACACCGGGGAGACCGCGCCCGTGGTGCCCTCCACGGGGACGCAGGTGGGGACGACCCTGCCGGTGTCCTCGGCGGAGCTCGACGCGTCGCTCGCCCTCCCGCTCGTCGCCTGGACCGTCCGCGCCACCGTGACGTTGAGCGCCGGCGGCGTGGCGGGGGCGCCCTTCACCCTGTCGCTGCCGCTCGTGGTGCCCGCGGTGCCGACGCTCACCGCGGCGATCGCCGTTCAGCACCCCGGGTTGGCGGCCACCCGCGACGGGGAGCCGGGGTGGGCCTTCGTCGCCGTCCCCGAGGCGTCGCCCATCCGCGCCCTCGACGACCTCCTCGACGTGCTCGCGCTCGCGACGGACCTCCTCGCCGGGCTGCCGCCGCTCACGCCCTGGACGAGCGTGGCGAACGGGTACGCCGCAATCCTCACGCTGCTGGAGACGATCGGGAAGGGCAACGTGCCGCTCGTGCGCGCCGACGAGATCCCGAAGTTCCGCGACATCAAATGGGGGCCCAGCGGGCCCTTCGACCGCAACGCCAACAACGACGTCGGGTCGGTGGCGATGCTCGGCGCGGACGGCGCCCGCACCCGATGGTTCAAGGACGACAAGCTCGCCGAGAAGTCCGGCGACTTCACGCTCGAGACCGGGGCTTCGCTCCACGCGCTCGTCCCCGACCTCGCGCGGGACGAGCCCGACGTGTCGCCCGCGGACGCCACGCTCACCGTGGGCACCCACGCGAACGACCCCGTCGGCGTGCCGAAGTTCTTCTACCACTGCCTCTCGTCGCTGAAATTCGTGTGACGGGGACGGTGCGGATTTCCACGCCCCCGCCCGCGAGCCGCTGGAGGACGGCGCTCGCCGAGGGGCCCACGTCGGCGACGCTGCCCGCGCCCGCGGGCCTCGCCGCGGTGGAGATCACCTGGGCCGGGGCCGCGGGGCCCCACGGCCTCGCGGCCACCCTGCGGCTCCGCGTGCCGGTCGTCGCGGGGGGGGAGACCGTGGTGAGGATGCCCACCCTCCGCTACCCCCCGAAAACCCCTTCGACCCCGAAGATGGGCAACACCGGCAGGCCGTAGCCGTACGTCTGCGTGCCGTAGCCCTCCCAGATGCCGGAGATGAGGGGCTCGGCGACGCGGCGGTTGTAGACGTTCTGGACGTCGAGGTAGAAGTCGAGGTGCCAGCGCCGGTAGATGGCCTGGCGGGAGATCTTCAGGTCGAGCGCGTGGAAGGGCTCGGTGCGCCCGGGGTCGAGCTGCAGGTTCTGCTGCAGGAAGACGTCGTAGCCCTGGACGTACTTGTCGCAGTAGGGAGCGTCGCCCTTCAGGCACTCGATCGGGAAGCCGCTTGCGTAGCGCCAGCGGCTCGCGAACGTCCAGTTCTTGCCGAGGTCGAAGGCGGCCACCGCGACGACGGTGTGGGGCTGGTCGTAGGGCGAGTAGTCCCACTCGTCCTCGTCGGGGTCGACGTGGTCGTCGTCGAAGGCCTCCTGGCGGCGGAGGCTCGCCGTGAAGCTGTAGGTCACCCAGCCGGAGACGCGCCCGCGCTGGTACTTGAACATCGACTCGATGCCCCAGGCCTGCCCCTGGCCCTGCCCGAGCGAGCCGTCCTCCTCGTACGCGGTCATGCGGTCCATGAACCGGTTGAAGGCGTCGAGGTCGAGGCGCCAGGGGCCGTAGCGAAAGCTCCCGCCGGCGCCCGCGGCGTAGGCGCGCTCCATCTGCAGGGCCGCGCCTTCGGGCGGCGCGACGAGCAGCTCGAGCGGCGGGAGCTGGTGGTAGATGCCGGCGTCGCCGTGGACGACGAAGAAGTCGTTGACGGGCACCTCGGCCGAGAACCGCGGCGAGGGCGCGGCGCGGGGGATCTGGTCGGTGACGAAGAGCGTGTCGAGGCGGAGCCCCGCGACGACGCGCCAGCTGTCGCCGAAGCGGAGGTCGCCGTAGACGTCCGGGGACGTGACGCTGGCGTAGCGGTCGATGTGGTTGAGCCGGATGCCGTACCAGTCGGACTGCACGTCGGCGCCGAGCGACCAGCCGACCTTGCCCTCGCCGTCGTCGGCGAGCTCGAGGCGCCCGCCGCCCGACAACGTCTGCGCGAGCTGCTGCCGGTCCAGCACGGCGATCACGAGCTCGGTCTGGTCGAAGGCGATCCAGGGCTTCACGAGGAGCGGCTTGCCGAGCAGCTCGTCGTCGCGCCACGCGCCGTGCAGGCGCTGCGTCTGAAGCGACACCTCCGCCTCCTGCCCCTCGGAGGTGGAGGCGTTGATGGAGTCGACGTAGCCGAGCCCGAACACCGAGAACGGCCCGGCGTCGGCGCGGAGCTGCCAGTCCCAGAACCGGGGCGCCACCTTCGCCTGCTCCTCGGTGACGCCGGGCACCGCGTTGAGCACGGCGTCGAGGTAGCTGCGCCGCGCGCCGAGCGTGATGCCCGCCTTCTTCCCGATCGGCACCGCGGCGTACGCCCCGGCGAGGATGACGTTGAGCCCCGCGCGCACCTCCACGTGCTCGGGCCGGTCGCGGGTCACGAGATCGACGGCGCCCGCGGTGGCGCGGCCGTACCGCGCGTACTGGCCGCCCGGGTAGAAGTCGACGCGCTCGACGAAGCCCGGGTGCACCACGCTCGTGAAGCCGCCGAGGTGGTAGATGAGCGGGACGCGGACGCCGTCGATGTAGACGCCGGTGTCGCGCGGATCGCCGCCGCGGATGAGCAGCCAGCCGGCGTCGAGCGGGGTGCGGACGGCGCCGGGCAGGTTCGACACGGCGCGGAGCGGGTCGCCCATCGTGCCGGGCGTGGTGCGCAGCTCCTCCGCGGTGAGCGTGCGGCGCGTCGTGACGTCGCGCTCGCGGCGGTAGGTGCCGACGATGCCGAGGTCGAGCTTCGTCGGCTTGGCCCAGAGGTCGAGCTCGACGGCCTCGCCCTCCTTCACCTCGACGGACTGGGTCTCGACGCGCAGGTCTTCGTCGAGCACCTGAAGCCTGTGCTGGCCCGGGGGGATCCCGCGGAACGCGAAGCGCCCCTCCTCGTCGGTGAGCGCCGTCTGCCCGGCGATCGTGACCGGCAGGCCCACCGCGGGCAGGCGGCCGCCGCCGGCGATGCGGATGACGCCCACGACGTTGATCGCGGGCGGCAGGTACTCGAGGTGGACGGGCACCCAGACGGCGACGGGCGCGCCGTCCTCGGTGGCCGGCTGGAAGGTGGTGCCCTTCGCGAGGGCGACGGCGGCGGACGCGAACGGCTCCTCGCCGGCGACCACCTTGACCTCCTCGACGGCGCCCTTCTCGTCTACGAGCAGCTCGAGGTCCACGCCGACGGGCGCCTGGTCCGGCGCGATGGGCACGTCCGGCGGCCACGTCGGCACCATCGGCGCCGTGAGCGCGGGGGGGAGGAACACCGGCTCCGTCACGCCGATCGTCGTCGGGGGCGGCCGCGGGTCGGGCGGGGGGGCGTCCGGCGCCGGCGGGGGCGCGTCCTGGGCGATCGCGGCCGTCGTCAGCGCGAGGAGCGAGCAGAACACGGCCGGGACGGTAGCACGCCGCCGCGCCCGGGCGCGCGAGATGCAACCTTTCGTCGCGGTGGCGGGCGGGCGCCCGGGGGACCGTGCGAGCATCGGGCACGGGCGTTAGTCGCGCGCGTCCCACGGAGCACCCATGGCCTCGTCTCGCTACGTCCCCGTCGCCGTCGGCGCGGGTGTCCTCGCGCTCGCCGCCGCGTTCGCCGCCTGCGGGGGCGAGAAGAAGCCGGAGAAGAAGCCCGATGCGAAGGCCCCCGTGGCCGAGGTCAAGCCCCCCGAGCCCGTGCAGGAGCCGCTCGTCGGCGGACCCTTCCCCTCGCTGCTGCTCGCCCAGGCCCAGTTCTACAAGGACGCCAAGGGCAAGTCGAAGCCGGGCCCCGCGCTGCTCACGATCTGGCGCCTGACGGGCGAGGGCTGGAAGTCCTCGAAGGTCGAGGACAAGGACTCCAACGTCTTCCACAAGGCGCTCCCCTACCAGGGCGGCGTGCTGACGATCGGCGCGGAGGGCGCCTTCCTCAAGCGGTGGACCTTCCGCGACGGCGCGTGGACGCAGGACGTGCTCTGGAACCCGAAGTGGGAGGGCAAGTTCAACCGGATCCGCGACCTCGAGATCGGCGACGTGAACGGCGACGGCAACGACGACCTCGTCATGGCCACGCACGACCAGGGCGTGGTCGCCGTCGGCGCGATCAAGGACGGGAAGCTCGAGGTGACGGAGCTCGACAAGACGCCCGACACCTTCGTCCACGAGATCGAGATCGGCGACGTCGACGGCGACGGCAAGAAGGAGTTCTTCGCGACCCCGAGCGGCCGCAACCAGTCGAGCGGCAAGTCCCAGCCGGGCAAGGTCGTGATGTACCGGTGGGACGGGACGACCTACCAGCGCACCGTGGTCGACGACCTCGCGCAGAGCCACGCGAAGGAGATCCTCGCGGTCGACCTCGACGGGAAGGGCGTGTCCACGCTGTTCTCGGTGATCGAGGCCGAGACGCAGATCGAGGGCGGGCAGGCCCGCGTGGTGAAGCCCGTCGAGATCCGGCGCTACGTGCTCGACAAGAAGGCCGGGACGTGGACGCACACCGTCGCCGCGACCCTCGACGACAAGCAGTGTCGCTTCCTCGTGCCCGGCGACTACGACGGCGACGGCGACGTGGACCTGATCGCCGCGGCGATGAAGAGCGGGATCTGGTTCCTCACGCGCGAGGCCGACAAGAAGGACAAGTCGCCCGGCGCGGGCACGTGGACGGCGACCAACATCGAGCGCAGCTCGTCCGGCTTCGAGCACGCCGCCTACGCCGCGGACCTCGACGGCAACGGGCTCCCCGAGCTGTTCGTCGCGTCGGACGAGCAGAAGCAGCTGCGGGTGTACAGCTGGAACACCGAGGCCAAGGGCTTCGAGCGCAGCGTGATCGGGCCGATCGTGAACGACTCGATCACTTGGAACGTGACGACGGCGAACCTCTGAGCGAGGCGTAGGGAGGGAACCCCCCTCCCGGCCTTCGGCCACCCTCCCCCCGCTGCGCGGGGAGAGGGGTTCGATGCCTACGGATAGGCCGGCACCACGTACACCTTGCCGCCGTTGGTGGCGCCGTCGTCGTCGCCGGTGGCGCTGGCGCAGAAGTCGTCGCGGCCGTCCTGGTCGAGGTCCGCGACGCCGGCGACCCACCAGCCGAAGCTGTCGCTCGTGGACTCGCCGAGCCAGCTCGCGTACTGGTCGCTGGGCAGGGCGTAGGTGCCGGGCGACTGGCCGCCGGCGAGGAGGTAGACCCTGCCGGTGTTGGTGCTGACGGTGGGGGCGCCGGCGAGCAGGTCGACCGTGCCGTCGCCGGTGATGTCGCCGTCGAGGCTGACCGACGTGCCGAGCGCGCCGTCGCCGGTGACGAGCCACGTCGCGTTGGTGAGGGACTCGCTGCCCGACAGATCGCCGCCGTCCCAGATGGCGACCGCGCCGCCGCCGGAGGTGCCCCCGTCGTAGCCGGGCACGCCCACGGCGAGGTCGTCGCGGCCATCCCCGTCGAAGTCGCCGACGGACAGGGACTGCGGGTAGAGGCCGACCTGATCGCTGGCGGCGGCGCCGGTGATCACCGCCTCGTCCACGCTCGAGATCGTGGAGCCGCTGACGCTGCGCGAGGCGCTGCCCTCGTCGATCCAGCAGGTGCCGGAGGCGCTGCCGTTGTCGTCGTCGTCGGGGGAGCAGGCCACGAGGTCGTCGTACCCGTCGTCGTCGAAGTCGCCGAAGACCACGCTGTAGCCGAGGTGATCGGAGCTCGACACGCCGCGGACGTAGTAGGTGACGTCGGTGGCGTCGATGGCGTCCTGCCAGGCGTCGTCGTTCTCCAGCGCGACGTACACGCGGCCGGCCGCGCTGCTGTCGCCGGGGGCGCCCATCGCGAGGTCCTGCTCGCCGTCGCCGTCGAAGTCGCCGGCGGCGACGGAGTACCCGAGGTTGCTGGACGAGTCGATGCCGTACACGGCGCCGTCGGCCCAGCTGCTCGCGTAGTACGAGGCCCACGCGTCGGCGGGCTCGAGCAGGTAGACGATGCCGTCGTCGCTGCCGTCGACGTTCGCCTCGTAGGCGGCGACCGCCACCGTCAGGTTGCCGTCGCCGTCGAAGTCGGAGAGGACGGCGAAGTCGTTGCCGAGCTTGTCGTCGGAGCTGTTGCCCCAGTACTCGAGCTCGCCGCTGGTCACGTCGGCGGGCGTGTCGAGGTCGTCGACGTCGTGGAAGGCGAAGACGCCGTAGTCGCTGCTCGCGCTGGAGAAGGCGTCCCACGTCGGTCCGCCGACCTCGATGTCCGGCGCGCCGTCGTCGTCGAAGTCCTCGGCCATCCAGCAGCCGCCGATGCCGTCGCTGGAGAGCTCGCCGACGATGCTCCAGGTGTACTCGTCGGCGACGTTCATGTCGTCCTGGTACCCGTCGCAGTCGTTGTCCGCGACGTCGTAGGAGACCTCGGCCGCGCCGGGGAAGGCGGTCGCGTCGCCGTCGTCGCAGTCGCCGCCGGTGGTGGTGTACCCGGACAACGTCGTGCAGCTGTCGATCGCGGCGGCGGCGTCGCCGTAGCCGTCGCCGTCGGCGTCCGGGTAGTAGGTCGTGGTGAGGCCCTCGTCGGTCGTGCCGTCGCAGTCGTCGTCGATGCTGTTGCACACCTCGGGATCGGCGGGGCTCACGGCGGCGCTCGCGTCGTTACAGTCGCCGGCGGTCACGACGTAGCCGGAGGGCGCCGAGCAGGCCGCGGTCGAGGTCGTGGAGCCGTAGCCGTCGCCGTCGTTGTCCTGGTAGTAGGTCGTCGTGACGCCCTCGTCGGTGGAGCCGTCGCAGTCGTCGTCGATGCTGTTGCAGGTCTCGACGTCGCCGGGGCTCACCGCCGCGTTGGCGTCGTTGCAGTCGCTGCTGACGGTGGAGTAGCCGGAGGGCAGCGAGCAGGCCGCGGTCGTGGTGGTGGAGACGCCGTAGCCGTCGGCGTCGGCGTCGAGGTAGTACAGCGTCGTGACGCCCTCGTCGGTCACGCCGTCGCAGTCGTCGTCGGTCCCGTTGCAGGACTCCGACGCCGACGGGCTGACGCTGGCGTTGCCGTCGTTGCAGTCGGAGCTGTTGCCGACGTAGCCGGCGGGGGCCGAGCAGCTGGCGGTGGTGGTGGTGATGTCGCCGTAGCCGTCGCCGTCGCTGTCCCGGTAGTAGGTGGACGTGACGCCTTCGTCGATGGAGCCGTCGCAGTCGTTGTCGATCGTGTCGCAGACCTCGGTGGCGCCGGGGTTGGCGGTCGACGCGCTGTCGTTGCAGTCCGTCGCGTCGGTCACGTACCCGGAGGGCGCCGAGCAGGCGGCGACGGTGCTGGCCGGGTCGCCGTAGCCGTCGTTGTCGTCGTCGGCGTAATAGGTCGTGGTCACGTCCTCGTCGGTCGTGCCGTCGCAGTCGTCGTCGATGCCGTTGCAGGTCTCGCTCGCGGCGGGGCTGACGGTGGCGGTCGAGTCGTCGCAGTCGTCGTTGTTGGCGACGTAGCCGCTCGGCGCGGAGCAACCCTCCGTGTCGAGGGCGGGGTCGCCGTAGCCGTCGCTGTCGCCGTCGGCGTAGTACAGCGAGGTGACGCCGTCGTCGGCGATGGTGTCGCAGTCCTGGTCGAGGCCGTCGCACACCTCGGCGGCCGCCGCGTAGATGGTCGCGTCGGAGTCCTCGCAGTCGGTGCCGCCGTAGGTCGTGGACTGCTCGCCGTCGCCGTCCGCGTCGTAGTCGTCCGCGCCGTCGCAGTTGGTGTCGACGCCGTCGTACCAGGTGTCCGTGGCGGCGGGGCTCACCGTGGCGTCGGTGTCGTCGCAGTCGTCGTCGAGCACGTACCCGTCGGCGTCCTGGTCGAAGTCGCTCGCGCCGTCGCAGTCCTGGTCGACCCCGTCGTACCAGGTCTCGGTGGCGGCGGGGTTGACCGCGGCGTCGGCGTCGTCGCAGTCGCCGTCGGCCTCGCTGAAGCCGTCGCCGTCGAGGTCGTCGGTGGAGAGCGCCTCGTCGACCGTGCCGTCGCAGTCGTCGTCCATGCCGTTGGTGGGGTCCTCGACGTCCGTGGGGCTCACGTCCGCGCTGGTGTCGTCGCAGTCGTCGCCGCCGTAGAGATCGCTGTCGTAGCCGTCGGCGTCGGCGTCGTAGTCGGACCAGCCGTCGCAGTCCTGGTCGAGGCCGTCGTACCAGGTCTCGGCGGCGTCGGGGTTGACGGTGGCGTCGCCGTCGTCGCAGTCGCCGTCGGCCTCGGCGAAGCCGTCGCCGTCGGCGTCCTCGGTGGAGAGGCCCTCGTCGGTCGTGCCGTCGCAGTCGTCGTCGAGCCCGTTGTTCGGGACCTCGAAGTCGCCGGGGCTGGTGCCGGCCTCGGTGTCGTCGCAGTCGGTGCCGCCGAAGCTGTCGCTGTCGTAGCCGTCGCCGTCGGCGTCGTAGTCGGAGCGGGCGTCGCAGTCGCCGTCGACGCCGTCGTACCAGACCTCGTCGGCGCCGGGGTACGCGCTGGCGTCGGTGTCGTCGCAGTCCTCCGCGAGCGCGTAGCCGTCGCCGTCCTGGTCGTCGTCGAGCCCGTCGCAGTTCTGATCCACGCCGTCGTACCAGACCTCCTGCGCGTCGGGGTTCACCGTCGCGTCGCCGTCGTCGCAGTCCTCGTCGGCCGAGAACCCGTCGCCGTCGGCGTCGGTGGGGCCCGTGTCGGTGTCGGTGTCGGTGTCGGTGTCGGCGTCGGTGTCGGTGTCGACGTCGGCGGTGTCGAGGTTGCCGCCGGTGCCGTCGTCGGTGTCCTTGACGGCGCCGTTGCAGGCGAGGGCGAGGGTCAGGGGCAGGAGGAGGGTGCGCATGGTTCAATACCCGGGAAGGACGTAGACTTTGCCGGCGCCGGCGAGGACGGAGGCCACGTCGAAGCCCGTGGCCGAGACGACGACGTCGCCCGTGCCGTCCCCGTCGAGATCGGCGCCCACCGAGACGGTGGCGCCGAAGGCGTCGGAGGCGGCCTCGCCCGTCCAGCTCGCCGAGGCGCGGTCGGGGAGCGACCAGGCGGACGCGGAGGCGACGTCGGTGAGGAGGTAGACGGCGCCCGCGCTCGTGGAGGGCGCGCCGAGGAAGAGGTCGACGGCGCCGTCGTTGTCGACGTCGTCGCCGGCGATCGACTTGCCGAGGGCGCCGTCGCCGGTCACCAGCGAGCCGGCGTCGGACAGCGCGACGTCCGCGCTCGGGAGCGGGCCGAAGAACACGCCGACGGCGCCGCCGCCGACGGTGCCCGCGTCGCTGCCGGGGGCGCCCACCGCGAGGTCGGTCTCGCCGTCGCCGTCGACGTCGCCGGCCCACACGGGCGCGGGGCCGGCCCCGAGCTGGTCCTCGGCGGCGTCGCCGGTGATCGTCGCGTACGCGACGTTGCTCGCGTGGTCGGACCACTCCGGGTCCTCCTCGCCCTCGACCACCCAGCACGCGCCGGCCCCGGCGGCCGCCACGTCGCTCCCGTACGCGCACGCGACGAGGTCGTCGTAGCCGTCGCCGGTGAGCTCCGCGAGGAGCACGGAGTAGCCGAGGTAGTCGCTGGTGGTGTCGCCCGTGACGCGTACGTCGCTCTGGAAGACGTCGCCGTTGGCGGACCAGTACTCGTCGTCGCCGAGCAACACGTAGGCGGCGCCGGCGCTGGACCCGTAGCCGTAGGCGCCGACGGCGAGGTCGGTCTCGCCGTCGCCGTCGAGGTCGCCGGCGGACAGCGCCGCGCCCGCGTAGGCGGAGACGTCGCGCCCGGTGGCGTAGCCGTCGTCGACGCTGTCGACCGTGGTGGCGGTGCGGCTCGTCGTGGAGGGGACGTCGAGGAAGTAGACGATGCCGTCGTCGACGAGGTCGGTGTTGTTGTCGAGGTAGGCGCCGACGGCGAGCTCGACCGAGCCGTCGCCGTCGACGTCGCCGAGGTCGGCGATCGCCGAGCCGAGGCGGTCGCCGGAGGAGGTGCCGGTGATGGTGGCCCACCCGGCCGAGGCGAGGGTGTCGAGGCCCGCGTCGTCGGCGTCGTGGAAGTGGAGCGCGCCGCGGTCGAGGGTGTCGTAGAGCGGCGAGGCCACCACGAGGTCGGTCTCGCCGTCGTCGTCGAGGTCGGACGCGACGGCGAGGCCCGCGCTGCCGAGGCCGTCGGTGGCGTTCTCGCCGAGCACGGTCCAGCCGGCGACGTCGGCGGCCGCCATCGTCTCGCCCGCGCCGTCGCAGTCGTTGTCGGCGAGGTCGCCCGCGACCTCGTCGGCGCCCGGGCTCACGTCGGCGTCGCCGTCGTCGCAGTCGGTCGCGTCGGCGACGTAGCCCTCGGGCACGTCGCAGGCGACCTGCGTGCTCGCGGCGTCGCCGTAGCCGTCGCCGTCGGCGTCGCGGTACCAGGTGGACCCGCCTTCGGCGCCCGACTCGTCGGTGCGGCCGTCGCAGTCGTTGTCCACCTCGTCGCAGACCTCGGTGCCGCCCGGGTTGTTCGTGGCGGAGGCGTCGTCGCAGTCGAGCGCGTTGTTGACGTAGCCGTCGGGCTGCTCGCACGCGGTCACGACGTCGGCGGCGTCGCCGTAGCGGTCGCCGTCGGCGTCGCGGTACCACTCGGTCGTGCAGGTGTCGGTGTCGGTGTCGGTGTCCGTGTCCGTGTCCGTGTCCGTGTCGCTGTCGGCGTCGGTGTCGGCGTCGGAGTCGGGGTTCGCGGTGTCGTCCGTCCCGGGGCCGGTCTTGCCGGGGTCGAAGTCGACCACGGCGGGCGAGCAGGCGGCGGCGAGGGTCAGGAGGAGCAAGCGCATCAGGGCCGTCCGTGTGCGTTGAGGCGGGTGAGACGCTCGATGATTGCATTCTCCTGCTCGGGTGGCGCGCCCAACCGCAGGGCGCGCGTGAGGGCGGTCCGCGCGTCGTCGGGGCGAGAATCGAGGATGCAGTCTGCGAATTGGACGAGCTCGGGGCCAGTCGCGTCGCCGTCGACGAGGGCCTGCAGGTGAGGGAGCGCGGCGGCGCAGCCGCCCGTCGTCATCGCCGTGTACGCGGCCATCCGGCGGACCTCCGTGCGCCGCAGCGACGTCCCCTCGGCGAGGTACGCCTCGGCCGCGGCGAGCGCGTCGGCGGGCCGGCCCGCAGCGATCAGCATCTCGACGCGCAGGAGCTGGAGCTCGTGCCGCGTGCCGCCCTTCGCGCCGGCGGCGAGGCCGCGCTCCGCCGCGTCGAGCACGTCGGCGGGCGGGGCGGCGGCGTCCTGGAGCGCGCGGGCTCGCCCGAGCAGCGCGCCGGCGTGCGTCGGGAGGCAGCTCGCGTCGCGGCCAGCCGAGAGGAGGAACTCGCCGCCGTCGGCGCAGATGACGGCGACCCGCCCGTGCTGGACCGCGACGTGCGTGCCGAGCGCGTCGCGGTCCACGGTGAAGCCCGTGCCGACCACGCGGACGTCGGCCTCGCGCGTGTGGACGCGCAGGTCGACGCCGCGGTCGGGCGCGACCTCGACCACGAGGCGCCCCACCTGCCAGTCGACGCGCGGGCTCCACCGGGTGCCGCCGAGCGCGCCCGCGCCCTGGTAGTAGAGGCGGACCTCGTCGGTGGGCTGGAGGGCCGAGCGCGCGTCCTCCGACGCGAGCTGCGCGGACAGCGGCGCGAGGTCCTCGCGCTCGCGCTGGAGCCACAGGGTCGCGGCGATGGCGCTGACCCCGATGAGCGCGATGGCCGCGGCCGCGCCGGCGAGCACCGGGAGCACGGGCCGGCGGACCTTGTGGAGGCGGGCGCGCACCCGGGCGACGGCCTCGTCGCCGCCGTCGGGCAGCTCGGCGAGCAACCCACGGCGGGTGTCGGCGTCCGGAACCTCCTGACGGAGGCGCACGGCGACGCGGGCGACGGCGCCGTCGCCGGCCTCGGTCTCCTCCACGAAGCGGCGGACGGGCGTCACCGGCGGCCTCCCGCGATGGAGACGACGTCGGCGCCGAGCCGGTAGCGCGGCGCGACGCGCCGGAAGCGCTCGCGGGCGAGGCGGAGGCGGCTGCGGACGGTGCCGAGCGGGCAGTCGAGCAGGTCGGCGACCTCGGAGTCCGCGCGCTCCTCGAGGTCGCAGAGGATGAGCACGGTGCGCTGCGCCTCGGGGAGCTCCTCCAGCGCGGCCTGGACGCGGCGCGAGGTCTCGGAGAGCGCGGCGACCTCGTCGGGATCGCGCCCCGGGTCCACGGCGTCGACCACCGCGCCGGGCACCCAGCGCGACCACCACGCGCGGCGGCGGTGCTGGGCGAGGACCCGGCGGGTGATGCCGAAGACCCACGAGGGGAAGCGCTCGGGCTCGCGCAGCCCGTCGAGGCGCGTGAGGACCACGATGAACACGTCGTGGGCGGCGTCCTCCGGATCCACGCGCGGCCCGCCGAGCCGCGCGCACCACGTCACGACGCTCGGGAGCCACGCGTCGATCAGCGCGTCGCGCGCCTCCCCGCTGCCCCGGCGGGCGGCGGCGAGCAGGTCGGGGCTGGGAGGAGCGGGCATCCGTTGGGAACCGTGCCGTCAGCGCGGCCGAGCGATCACGGAATCTCAGCGCGTCGCGGGGCTCCAGGTCACCGCGAGGCCCGCCTTGACGTCGATCGGCGAGACCGCAGCGGGCTCGGTGGTGGGCGTGGAGATCTGCGTCTGGCGGAGGTCGGCGCGGAGGCTCGCGTACGGGAGCACGCCGAGGCCGGCCTTCAGCGGGACGACGACGCCGGCGTCGGCGCCGACGACGGGGGTGGTGAAGTTGTAC
>JBMOQZ010000161.1:0-2200 GCA_049322475.1 Myxococcota bacterium
CGAGCAGCGCCTGCGCGAAGACGACGAGCCCCGCGACCACCGCGACCCCCCCGGCGGCCGCGAGCGCCGGCGGCACGACCGCACGCGCGATCATCCGCGCCACGCGCCGCGAGCCGAAAATGACGTGAGGAGACACTGGATTTCGGAGAATCAACGAGTTAAGCGGCGGTCCGCGTGCTCTTCCGCGATCCGGGCTCCGCCCTTGTCGTTCGTGGTGGAACGGAGAACGCAGGGCAGGAGTCTCAGGTTCATGGAATTCAACGTCGGTGACAAGGCAGTCTACCCGGCCCACGGCGTCGGAATCATCCGCGACGTCGTGACGCAGGAGCTCGACGGCGAGAAGGTCACGGTCTACGTCCTCAAGATCCTCGACAACGGCATGACCATCCGCGTCCCCGTCCAGAACGCGCGGAGCATCGGCATGCGGTCGGTGATCAACCGCGAGCAGGTCGACAAGGTCTACGAAATCCTCAAAGACCGCGACGTCCCCACGGACAACCAGACGTGGAACCGTCGGTACCGCGACTACATGAGCAAGATCAAGACCGGCGACCCCCTCGAGGTCGCCAAGGTCCTGCGCGACCTCGCGCTGCTCAAGAGCGAGAAGGCCTTGTCCTTCGGCGAGCGCAAGATGTTCGACCAGGCGCGCACGCTGCTCGTCCAGGAGATCGCCGTCGCCAAGGACTCCGACGAGAAGGTGGTGGGCGAGGAGATCGACAACCTCTTCGCGGGGAAGGCGGCCACGTAGGTGGCCGGTTAGGCGCGCGCGGCCATGCCCATCCGCGTCTACAACACGCTCTCTCGCACGCTCGAGCCGCTCGAGACCCAGGTCCCCGGCAAGGTGGGCCTGTACGTCTGCGGGATGACCGTCTACGACTACAGCCACATCGGGCACGCCCGCGCGATGATGGCGTTCGACGTGGTGGTCCGGCACCTCCGCCACCGCGGCCTCGAGGTGCGATTCGTCCGCAACCACACCGACGTGGACGACAAGATCATCCGCCGCGCGAAGGAGCAGGGCGTCGACCCGCTCGCGCTGTCCCAGCGCTTCATCCACGCGCTGGAGGAGGACCTCGACGGGCTCGGCATGGTCCGCCCGACGGTGGAGCCGCGCGTCAGCACCCACATCGGCGACATCGTGTCGCTCATCGACGCCCTCGTGCGCGGCGGGCACGCGTACCGCGCCGACAACGGCGACGTCTACTTCTCCGTCGAGAGCTTCCCGGAGTACGGCAAGCTCTCCGGCAAGAAGATCGAGGACCTGCGCGCCGGCGAGCGCGTGGCGGTCGAGGAGAACAAGCGCCACCCGGGCGACTTCGCCCTGTGGAAGGCGTGGACCGGCGACGACGCCGAGCCCCGGTGGGAGAGCCCGTGGGGCCCCGGGCGCCCCGGCTGGCACATCGAGTGCTCGGCGATGGCGCGCCGGCACCTCGGCGACACCTTCGACGTACACGGCGGGGGCATCGACCTCGTCTTCCCCCACCACGAGAACGAGATCGCCCAGTCCGAGTGCGGCACCGGCCACGCCCCGATGGCCCGGTACTGGATGCACAACGGGCACCTCACGATGGGCGAGAAGATGTCGAAGTCGCTCGGCAACGTCGTGCAGATCCGCGAGATCCTCGCGCAGGTGCCGGCGGAGGCGCTGCGGCTCTTCTACCTCGGGACACACTACCGCTCGCCGCTGCCCTGGTCCACCGACCAGCTCGTCGAGTCGCTCAAGGCCCTCGACCGCCTCTACACCGCGAAGGAGACGGCCGTGGAGGCCGGCGGGGACGTACCCGTCGAGCAGCTCGGCGACGCCGCGCGCGAGGCGCACGCGCTCGCCGTCGCGTTCCCGGCGCGCTTCGACGCCGCCCTCGACGAAGACTTCAACGCGGCCGAGGCCGTCGGCGCCTTCTTCGAGCTCGTCCGCGCGGTGAACCGCTTCGGCAACGACAAGAAGCAGCGGGCGAAGGGCGCCCGGGCGATGGCACCGGTGCTCGCCGCGTTCGACCTCGTGGGCGAGGTGCTGGGCGTCGGCGCGATGGCGCCGGCCGCCTTCTTCGACGAGGTCAAGACGAAGCGCCTCGCGGCCGCCGGCCGCTCCGTCGCCGAGGTCGACGCGATCCTCGCCGAGCGCACCGCGGCGCGCGCCGGGAAGGACTGGGATCGCGCCGACGTGATCCGCAGAACGCTCGACGAGCAGGGAATCATCGTC
>JBMOQZ010000162.1:0-19497 GCA_049322475.1 Myxococcota bacterium
GCAGCAGGCGCAGGAACAGCGACCCGACCGGCCGGGCGACGTACTCCACGAGCCACGGCGCCTCGGGCGCCACCAGCGCGCCGAGCAGGGCGCCGGCCGCGAGGCCGAGGACGATGCGGAGGGCCATGCGCTCCGGTATCGCGGGGGCGGGATAGGGGCGCGTCATGCTGACCATCGCGATCACCGGCGCGCTCGCGTCCGATCACGGCCACGGCGACCACGCCACGATGTCCCACCGCTTCGAGGACCCCGCGCAGTGGGTCGCCCGCTTCGAGGACCCGTCGCGCGAGGCTTGGCAAAGGCCCGCGGAGCTCGTCGCCGCGCTGAAGCTCCGCCCGGGCGACACCGTCGCCGACATCGGCGCGGGCACCGGCTACTTCAACGGCCGCCTCGCCGCCGCGGTGGGCCCCGGCGGCAGGGTGATCGCCGTCGACATCGAGCCCACGCTGGTCGCCTACATGGCCGAGCGCGCGAAGAGGGACGGCACGTCGCAGGTCGAGGCCCGCCTCGGCGCGGCGGACGACGCGCGCCTCGCTCCCGGCGAGGCCGACCTCGTGCTGATCGTGAACACGTACCACCACGTCGACGCGCGGGTGGCCTACTTCCAGCGCCTCCTCGCCGGGGTGAAGGCCGGCGGTCGCGTCGTGGTGGTCGACTTCGACCCCGCGGGGCCCGAGGAGATCGGGCCGCCGAAGGCGCACCGGATCGCCCCCGAGAAGGTGCGCGAGGAGCTGACGGCCGCGGGGTGGACGTTCGTGGAGAGCCTCGCGGTCGTGCCGGGCGAGTACGTGCTCGTGTTCCGGAAGTAGGTGAGCCGCCTCTCCTCCACCTCCCGCGGCGCCGCCACCGGCTGCGCGTTGCAGCTCGGCGCCCTCGCGATCCTCGCGCTCCTCGGCGTCGCCGGCGCGCTCGTGTTCCCGCACCTGCCGCGGCCGTCGCAGCAGTTCGTGGTCCCCGGCGTGCTCGTCGCGTGGATCGGCGTCGTCTTCCCGCTTCTGTTCGTGTTCGTCACCGTCGTCACCACGCGCCGCAACCGCCGGCTCGACGCCGCGTTCGGGGGGCTCGGCCCCCCGAAGCCGGTCGCGCCGGTGGAGCGCGGGTGGGCCGGCAAGGCCGACGGGCGCGCCGTGAACGCGTGGTTCTCGAAGGGCCCGACGGTCGAGCTGTACGTCGCCGCCTCGCCCGGGACCGAGGTGGGGGTCGGGCGCAGCCACGTGTTGTTCGAGTTCGCGGCGCGCGCCAGCGACCGCGCCCGCGTGCCCGTCGCCGGCGAGCTCGTCGCGATGGGCGCCGAGCGCGCGTGGACCGAGCGGATGGTCGCCGACCCCGCCGCCCGGGGCGCGCTCCTCGAGCTCTGCGCCGCCGACGGCGCCAACGTGATGGTGCAGCCCGACTGCGTGAAGCTCACCGCGCGCTGGATCGCCGAGGACGAGATCACCCGCGAGCGCGTGGACCGCTGGGTCGCGGCGCTCGCGGCGTTCGCCCGCGCGGTGGACGCCCTGCCATCGCCCGCGTCGCGGATCGAGGCGCACCCGTGGGTCGCCCGCCGGAGGACCGACCGCGGGAGCATCGGCCGGTTCCTCGCGATCACCCTCGGCTGCACCCTCGCGATGCTGCTCTTCGCCGTCGTGATGACGGCCGTGATCGTTCTCGCCGCCGGCTGACGCGCCCGGTTGCGGATGCGCGGGAGCTCGTGTACAAGCCCGCGCCCCTCGGAGCCGCCCATGCGCTTCCTTCCTCTGCTTCTCGTCTTCGCCGCCTGCGATCGCCTCCCGAAGGAGGACGACACGGGCGAGGACCTCGACGCCGACGCCGACACCGACGCGGACGCCGACACGGACGCCGACACCGACACGGACACCGACACCGACACCGACGTGGAGCCGGCGCTCGTGGACGTGCGCATCTCCTACACGGCGCCCGAGCCGATGACGACGCGCGACGTCGTCACGTTCTCGGTGATCGCCGTCTACGACGACGGCAGCGAGGTCGACGTCGCCGCGGAGGCCTCCTGGACCTCCTCCGACGAGACGGTCGTGAAGTTCTACCGGCCCGGGATCGGGCAGCCGCTCGGCGCCGGCACCGTCACCCTCGGCGGCGCGTGGGAGAGCTGGGTGTTCGACGACGAGTTCGAGATCGCGCTGGCCACCGCCGGCGCCGGCGACCTCGTCTTCAACGAGGTGCTCGCCGACGGCCTCGTCGACGGCGACCCCAACGGCGACGGCAGCCTCGACCCCGTCGAGGACGAGTTCGTCGAGATCGCCAACTACGGCGACGTCACCGTCGACCTCTCGGGCTGCACGATCGTCGAGGAGGACTTCCCCGACGCGCCCCGCCACACCTTCGCCGCCGGCACCGTGCTGCGCGCGGGCGAGGCCGTCGTGGTGTTCGGCGGCGGCAGCGTCGCGGCGCTCTCCGCGCCCAACGCGAGCTTCGTCGTCGCCGACAACGAGGACGTGGGCCTCCAGTACGGGCTCTCGCTCGCCGACGCCGCCGACAGCGTGAAGCTCGTCTCCGCGGACGGCGCCACCACGCTGGCGAGCTTCGCGTGGGGCGTCGAGACGGTCGAGGCGATCGAGGACGCCTCCTACGTGCGCGAGCCCGAGGTGTGGGGCGAGGCTTGGACCCACCACCGCTACGCGGACGGCAGCGCCGGCGACTTCAGCCCGGGCACGCTCGTCGACGGCACCGCGTTCTGGGGCCCGGACGCGCGGTATTCGGACTAACGAACCGACACGTACACGATCGACGCCCTCGCCTCCCCCGCCGCGTCCACGTCGAGGCTGACCAGGTCCGGGTGAAGGAAACACGCGGGTGCGTGCCGCCACCCCGCCCTCAGCGCGGCGAGCGAGGCGGCGACGGGCTCGCCGGGGTCGACGCCGTACGCCGCCGCGAGCGCGTCCACCGCCCGCCAGGCCATCGCCGCCGTCTCGGGGCGGTGGCTCTCGGTCATCCACAGGAGCTTCGCGCCGCGGTGCTCGCCCGCGAAGCCGTGGCGGCGGGCCACGAGGAACCGCAGCGTCCCCGCGAAGGGGTGCCGCGGGAGCCTCGCCCGCCACGCCGCGAGCGCGGGGACGTCGACGGGGAGGTCCCCTTCCTCGACGAGCACGTAGTCGCGTAGCCCGACGATCCGGCCCCCGGCGAGGTCCACCGACACGGCGGCGCAGGGCTCGCCGAGGCCGACGGCGCCGGCCGCGCGGAAGAAGGCGCGGGCGATCTCCACGTCGTCCGGCCGCAGCTCCTCGAGGTAGAGCGTCACGCGCTCCACGCGCGAGCCTCGCAGCTTCACCGCGGCGGTCGTCTGCACGCGGCCGGGCGCGGCGACGGCGAGGAGCGCCTCGAGGATCGCCGGCGGCGCCCCGAGCCCGGGGAGCACGGCGCGGAGCCGCTCGCGGAAGGCGACGGGCTCGCCCTTGTCGTTCACCGAGAAGCGGATCGCCCCCTCGCCGCCGCCGAGGGGGAGCGAGCACGACACGTCGAGCTTGAAGCGCCGCGCCTCGCGGACGGCGCAGGCGCGGTCGATCAGCGCGAGCCCCGGCGCGTCGGGCGGGAGCAAGCCGAGCAAGTCCGCGAGCGCCCCCTCGGGGATCGGCGTCGGCGCGTGTCGATCGGGCTCGCTCACCCCGCTCCGCTATCCGTCCGACGCCGTCGCATCCGCCCGGCGCTACGCGTCTACCCGTGCGCCTCGACCTGAAGACCGGCTTCTCCTGCAACAACCGCTGCGCCTTCTGCGTGCAGGGCGATCGCCGCGCCCGCGACCCCGACCGCGACACCGCCACGCTGAAGCGGCTCCTCGACGAGGGGCGCGCGCACGCCGACGAGGTCGTGCTCACCGGCGGCGAGTGCACGATCCGGCCCGACATCCTCGCGCTCGTCCGCCACGCCCGCGCCGCCGGCTACCGCGTCGTGCAGATCCAGACGAACGGCCGACGGCTGTCGCAGGCCGCGTTCTGCGACGCCCTCCTCGCGGCCGGCGCCACCGAGGTCTCGCCGGCGCTGCACGGCGCCCTCGCCGAGACCCACGACGCGCAGACCGGCGCGCCCGGCAGCTTCCGCCAGACCGTGCAGGGCATCCGCAACGTCGTCGCGCGCGGCGGGCGCGTGATCACGAACAGCGTCGTCACCCGCCGGAACCTGCGCGAGCTGCCGCGCCTCGGCGAGCTCCTCGTCGGGCTCGGGGTCGCCCAGTACCAGCTCGCGATGGTGCACCCGCTCGGGTCCGCGCAGGCTCGCTTCGACGAGGTCGTCCCGCCGCTGCACGAGGCGGCCCCCTGGGTGAAGAGTGGCCTCCGCCCGGGGATCGCCGCCGGCATCCCCGTGATGGCGGAGGCGATGCCCGCGTGTCTGATGGTCGGCTTCGAAGCGCAGATCGCGGAGGCCCACATCCCCGAGACACGGATCGAGGACGTCGGGCGCGTCGTGCCCGACTACCGCGCGGCCCGCGTCGGCGAAGGCAAGGCGAAGGGCCCGCCGTGCGAGGCGTGTACGTGGTCGCCGGCGTGCGAGGGCCCCTGGCGCGAGTACCCGGAGCGCCACGGGTGGGAGGGGTTCGTGCCGCGGAGCGACACCCCGCCTACGTTGGGGGGAAGGCCTTCTTGAGGTCGATCTCGATCTCGTCGAACGGCGGGATCCTCGCCGGCGCGTCGTCGCTCCAGGCCCCGAGCCGCACCCAGAAGCCGCCCCGCGCCTCGAATGCCTCGACCAGCCGCTGGTCGAGATCGACGATCCAGTAGAACGGCACGCCCGCGGCGAGGTACACGTCGGCCTTGTGCTGGCGGTCCACCCGCCAGGTGCGGCGCGACAGGACCTCGCACGTCCAGTCGGGCACGGCGCGGATGGGCTGCTCGTCCGGGAACTCGGGTACGCGCGCGCGACGCAAGCCTGCGATGTCCGGCACGAAGCACTCGTGCTCGGCGAGCAACACGTCGACCTCGGGCAGGATCCACCACCCGTCCGGCCCCTCGGTCTCGTCGTCGAAGTGCCCCCCGATGAACCGCGAGAACACGCGCGTCGCGCGTGCGTGCACGCTCCGCGGCCGCGGGGACGCCTGGATCTCGCCGCCGATGATCTCGTAGACGTTGCCGTCACCCTCGGGCGTCGCGAGCAGGTCCGCCCAGGTCGCCTTGCGTCGCGCGGGATCGGCCATCTTCAGATGATAACCGCTGCTCCGATCTCCCCCTCCCCGAACACCTCCACGTAGCGCCGGAACGGCCCCGGACACACCCCGCTCCACCGGCACCCCGCGCACGCCGCGACGTGGGCTCGCCCGCGATCGGGCTTCTCCGACACGATCGCGTCGAGCCGCGGCGGGTCGCCGGCCCACTCGACCGTCACGCGCGGGCTCCAGAAGAGGTCGTTCGAGCGCGCGCGTAGCTCCCCCAGCGCGCAGATCGGCACGCCGAAGAAGCGCACGGGCAGGTCCCCGGCGGCGGCGACGACCTCCCGGGCGAGCCCCGCGAAGGCGAACAGCGGCGCGGCGAGCGAGGCGAACCGCGGCTTGGCGGCCCCCTCGGGCGACACGTTGGACACGAGCACGAAGCCCGCGCCCAGCGACACCGCGAGGCGCACGGTCTCCGCCACGCCGGCGAGGTTGTCCCGCGTCACGACGACGTTCACCCCCGGCGACACACACCGCTCGATCGCGCGGAGCGCGCGCTCGAAGCCCCCCGCGCGCCCCGTGAGCGCCTCGTGGGTGGCCGCGTCGGGCCCGTGCAGCGACACCATCACCTCGTCGAGGTGCGGCAAAACGCGCGCCGCGTACGCGGCCTCGGCGATCCGCCAGCCGTTCGTGCCCAGGCTCGTCTCGAGCCCGGCGCGCCGGCAGAGCGCGAGGAGCGCGGGCAGGTCGGGGTGGAGCGTGGGCTCGCCCCCCGTGAAGTGCACGTGGCGCACCCCGCGGGGGCCCCAGTAGCGCAGCAGGTCGCGTACGGTCGCCGCGTCGACGGGCACGTGCCGGTACGCGCGCATCCGCCCGTCCTCGGAGCAGAAGACACACGCGGCGGGGCACGTGTAGCTGAGGTGCAGCTCGAGGCGCTCTACGTGGCGCACGCCGGCGCCACGCGGCCGCGGTTCACCGTCCACCGCCGGAAGACGCGCTCGGTCGCGCCGTCGGGATCGTCGCGGAGCCGGCGCAAGAGCCCCTCGATCTGCCCGCGGAACAGGCGGCAGCGCTCCGATCGCGGGCGCTGGCCGAACAGGTCCCGCTCGGTCGACCACGTGTAGACCGGGCACACGCCGCAGTACGGCTGGTACACGCAGTCGCGGCACCCGGGCAGCGACTCCAAGAGCGACGCCAGCGTCATCGTCCGCACGGTCGGGTGCGCGACGAGGTCGCGCCAGCGGGCGTGGGCGACGTCGCCGAGCTCGAACGTGGCGTCGCCCGTGCGCGCGAGCATCCGGCCCTCGTCGCAGGTGTAGACGCGGCCGTCGTGCCCGTAGGCGAGCTGCCCGATGCCGGCCCCGCACGGCGAGCGGATGTCGAGGTGGCCGGGGTCCTCGCCCGTCAGGAGCTTCGTCAGGAACACCGAGGCCGTGTGCTCGCGCAGGTCCGCGCCGGCGCGGACGCGGGCGAGCACGTCGTCGAGCACCTCGAGCCAGAACGCGAGGAACTCGTCCGTCGTGTACCCGATCCGCTCCCACGCGGCGGCGGCGAAGCCGTACGGGTTCAGCGGGCGGACGTGCAACGAGGGGAGGCCGAGCTCGACGTAGGCGTCGACGAGGTCCTTCGCGCGCCCGAGCGAGGCCCGCGTCGTGGTCATGAGCGCCTCGACGTGGAACCGGGCGGGATCGAGCCCGCGCGCCGCGTACGCCTCGCGGATGCGCCCCAGCCAGTGGCGGACCGTGTCGAACGAGCTGCCGTCGCCGAGCAGGCGGCGGTTCGCGTCGTGGAGGTCGCGCGGGCCGTCCACGCTCGTGCAGATCGCGATGTCCTCCGCGACCAGCCAGTCGAGCATCTCCTCCGTCATGCGCGACAGGTTCGTCACCAGCGAGAAGAGCAGCTGTTTCCGGTGGAACCGGTTGGCCTCGCGGGCGTACTCGACGATGAACCGCACCGTCTCCGCGTTCGCGAGGGGCTCGCCGCCCTGGAGCTCGACGTTCACGACGGGTGACGCGGTCTGGAACGCCACGTCGACCGCCTGGCGTGCGGTGTCGATGGACATGTCCGCGCCGGTCGCGTGGAGCGGGACGCGCGAGGCGTGACAGTATGTACACGCGTGATCGCAGCGCAAGGTCACGACGAAGAGGTGGAGATGCGTCCCCTGGAACACCGGCGCCTTACGACGCCGGACGCGCGCCACGTACCCCTCGACGTCGAGGCCCTCCCGCAAGAACCCCTTGCGCGCGAGCTCCTCGTGCCGCGGGTGCCCCGCCGCGATCTCCCCGCCGAGGAACGCGGCGGCGTCGGCCTCCCCGAGCAGCGCCCAGTGGCCCGCGTCGTTGGAGACGAGCAGCTGGCCGTCGAGGCGCCCGAGGTGGAGCGGCCCCAGTTTGTCGAAGGCGACGTGCATCGGCGCGAGGATGACCCGCGCCGGCTCGCCCCGGCGTCGGGCAAACGGCCCTCCGGTGCGGATCTCTCCGCCTCGATCGCCCGTTCGCCTGGACGTCCCCCGACCGACCGATTAGGCGCCGGGGTCTTTTTCACAGGGCGTGCCATGCGTGCTGCAACGCTGATTTTCTCCCTGCTCGCGGCCTGCGATCAGGACTACCAGGTCAGCAAGGAGGCCCGCCGCATCGTGGTGAGCCCCGACCTCGGGGACGCCGGCGCCGTGTCGCTCGGCGAGACCGCCACGCTGGACGTCGAGCTCGTCCACGCCGGCGGCGACGAGGTGCGCATCCTCGCCGTCGACCTCCAGAACCTCGACGGCGACTGGTTCTCCGCGGGCGAGACCGACGTCGCGGCCGTCGCCGTGGACGCCACCGAGACCCTCACCTTCACCTTCGCGCCCGAGGAGGAGGGCTGGCACCGCGCCCGCCTGACCATCAAGACCGACGAGGAGCGCGACAACGAGCACGTCGTCGACCTGCGCGGCCAGGGCGTGGTCGCCCGCGCCGAGGTCTGGCCCACCTCGCTGGACTTCGGGCCCGTCGACGCGGGGGAAGAGGCCTCGGGCGAGGTGGTGCTCTACAACACCGGGCTCGCGGCGATCACGGTGACCGCGCTCACCTTCGACGCGCAGGCGTTCACGAGCGCCACCGCGCTCCCCGCGGTCGTCGCCGCCGGCGACACCCTCCCGCTCGAGCTGGCGTACGAGGCCGCGGACACGACGGAGACCACCGGCTCGCTCGCGATCACGCTCGCCGACGACGTCGCCGTCTCGACCGTCTCGCTCGTCGCCAACAACTGCTCGACGGGCTCGGGCCACCTCTACGACGGCGACGGCGACGGCTACAGCGCCTGCGAGATCGACTGCGACGACGGCCGCGACGACGTCCACCCGGGCGCCGAGGAGGCCTGCGACGGCGTCGACCAGGACTGCGACGGCACGGCCGACGAGACCACCTCCTGCTACGACGACGACGGCGACGGCGTCAGCGAGGACGAGGGCGACTGCAACGACGGCGACGTGCGCGTGCACCCCTCGGCCACCGAGGTGACCACCAACGGGTACGACGACGACTGCGACGGCGTCGTGGACGTCGGCTCGACCGACTCCGACTGGGACGGCTACGGCGAGGCCGGCGGCGACTGCGACGACGCCGACGCCGCCACGTTCCCCGGCGCGCCCGAGGCGGCCGACGGCGTGGACAACGACTGCGACGGCACGGTCGACGAGGACACCGCCGCCTACGACGACGACGGCGACGGCGTGACCGAGGACGCCGGCGACTGCGACGACTCCGACGCGGGCGTGCTCCCCGGCGGCGTGGAGTTCGCCGACTGGATCGACAACGACTGCGACGGCACCGTCGACGAGGGCACCGCCCGCTACGACGACGACGGCGACGGCGTGACGGAGGCCGGCGGCGACTGCGACGACGCCGACGGCGACGCCTGCCCCGGCCACGTGGAGCTCGCCGGCGACGGCGTCGACAACGACTGCGACGGGACGGTGGAGTAGCCATGATCGCGATCCTCTCCGGCCTCCTCGCCGCGCCCGCCCACGCCACCGGCACCTGCAGCGCCACCGTCGTGGACGACCTCACCTGCTCCTCGACCGTGACCGGGCAGGTCACCGACTCGACGACGAGCGAGCTCGGCGGCACCACCGCGGGCACCTACTACACGTGCGGCTCGCCCTACGCGCCGCTCGCGCAGGAGGAGGGCGAGCAGATCTACTCGTTCACCTGTCAGGTCGACGGCGACGTCACGCTGCTCGTGTCGGGGATGGACTGCGACCTCGACATGTACATCCTCGGCGAGTCCTGCGACGCCTACAGCGAGTGCGAGGACGGCTCCACCCAGTCCCGCACCACCGACGACGAGGTCACGTTCACCTGCACCGCGGGCACGACCTACTACGTCGTGATCGAGGGCTACGGCTGGACGGCGGGCCTGCGCGGCTCGGGCGCCTGCCGCTCGGGCGAGGGCAACTACACGCTCTCGTTCGACGTCTCCGCGGGCACCGGCTGCCCCGAGGACTGCGACGACTCCACGGACAACGACCTCGACGGCGACACCGACTGCGACGACTCGGACTGCGCGGGCGACCCGGTCTGCTCCTGCGACAACGACGCCGACGGCTACGACTCGACCACCTGCGGCGGGTCCGACTGCGACGACGGAGACGCCGGCGTGAACCCCGGCGCGTCCGAGACCTGCGACGGCGAGGACGACGACTGCGACGGCTCGGTCGACGAGGGCGTCACCAACACCTACTACCGGGACGCCGACAGCGACGGCTACGGCACCTCGGCCACCACCACCACCGGCTGCAGCGCGCCCTCCGGCTACGTCTCCAACTCCACCGACTGCGACGACGGCGACGCGAGCATCAGCCCCGGCGACCCCGAGCGCTGCAACGACGTCGACGACGACTGCGACGGCTCGATCGACGAGGGCCTCGCCACCTCGACGTACTACCGCGACGCCGACAGCGACGGCTACGGCACCAGCTCGAGCACCATCTCGGACTGCTCGGCGCCGTCCGGCTACGTCTCGCTCTCCACCGACTGCGACGACACCGACCGCCTGCAGTACCCGGGCGCCTCCGAGCGCTGCAACGGCGAGGACGACGACTGCGACGGCACCGTCGACGAGGGCACGTCCTCGAGCTGGTACTACGCCGACGACGACGGCGACGGCTACGGCGACGCATCGACCGGCGTGTACACGTGCTCGCCGTCCTCCGGCTACGTCACCAACGACGACGACTGCGACGACACGAGCGCGAGCGTCAGCCCCGCCGATCGCGAGACCTGCAACTCGATCGACGACGACTGCGACGGCACCGTGGACGACGGCGTCACGACGACATATTACGACGACGACGACGGCGACGGCTACGGCGACGCGCGCGACACCACCACGGGCTGCAGCGCGCCCTCGGGCTACGTGTCGAACGACGACGACTGCAACGACGCGAGCGCGTCCATCAGCCCCGGCGACGCCGAGACCTGCAACTCCGTCGACGACGACTGCGACGGCTCGATCGACGAAGGCGTCACCGTCACGTACTACGACGACGACGACGCCGACGGCTACGGCGACGCCCGCGACACCACCACCGGCTGCAGCCTGCCGTCCGGCTACAGCGCCAACGACGACGACTGCGACGACACCAGCGCGTCCGTCAGCCCCGCCGACGCCGAGACCTGCAACGGCGTCGACGACGACTGCGACGGCTCGACCGACGAAGGGCTGTCCGGCACCTGGTACGCCGACGACGACGGCGACGGCTACGGCGACGCCGCCGACGTCACCACCACCTGCACCGCCGCCAGCGGCTACGTCTCCAACGACGACGACTGCGACGACACGGTCGCGACCACCTACCCGGGCGCCACCGAGCGCTGCAACGGCGTCGACGACGACTGCGACGGCACGATCGACGACGGCACGAGCTCGGTCACCTGGTACGCCGACACCGACGGCGACGGCTACGGCGACGCGTCCAGCACGATCACCGAGTGCAACCCGCCCGACGACTACGTCACCGACTCCACCGACTGCGACGACACCGACGAGCTGACCTACCCCGGCGCGGACGAGGTCCCGTACGACGGCGTCGACCAGGACTGCGACGGCAGCGACTTGACGGACGTGGACGGCGACGGCGAGCCCGCCGCCGAGGCCGGCGGCACCGACTGCGCCGACGGCGACGTCGACGTGTACACCGGCGCCCCCGAGACCGCCGACGGCGTCGACGAGGACTGCGACGGCGACGTCGACGACGGCACCGAGTGGTTCGACGACGACGGCGACGGCTACACCGAGGAGGGCGGCGACTGCGACGACGCCGACGCCGACGACTCCCCGGCCGGCACCGAGACCGCCGACGGCGAGGACGACGACTGCGACGGCGTCGTGGACGACGGCACCTCCGCCTACGACGACGACGGCGACGGCTACACCGAGGACGGCGGCGACTGCTCCGACGGCGACGCCGCCGTGAGCCCCGGCGAGGACGAGGCCGCCGACAACGGCGTGGACGACGACTGCGACGGCTCCGTGGACGACGGCGCCTACGACCCCGACGGCGACGGCTACACCGAGCAGGCCGGCGACTGCGAGCCCGACCGTGCCGACGCCTACCCCGGCGGCGTCGAGGAGCCCGACGGCGTCGACAACGACTGCGACGGCCTCGTGGACGAGGGCACGGCCGCCTGGGACAACGACGGCGACGGCGCCTCCGCCAGCGACGGCGACTGCGACGACGGCAACACCACCGTCCACCCCGACGCGAGCGAGATCGTCGACGGCGTCGACAACGACTGCGACGGCTACGTCGACGAGGGCACCGACGACTTCGACGACGACGGCGACGGCTACACCGAGAACGGCGGCGACTGCGACGACGAGGACCCGACCCGCCACCCCGGCACCGAGACCTCCGCCGACGGCGTCGACGACGACTGCGACGGCGACGTCGACGAGGGCCTGCTCGACGCGGACGGCGACGGTGTGTCCGCCGACGAGGGCGACTGCGACGACACCGACGGCTGGGTAAGCCCGGACCTCGACGAGATGTGCGACGCGATCGACAACGACTGCGACGGCGACGTGGACGAGGGCTGCGACGGCGCGGACGCGGCCGCCTCGAAGGACCCCGGCGGCTGCGGCTGCGGCGGGGGCGGCGCGGCCTCGCTCGTGACCGTGCTGCTCGCCGCGGGGCTCGCCCGCCGGCGGCGCGTGGCCAACCCGGATTAGACAGGCGCTCGCGCGGGGCGCGCCGCGGACCCCGGGGCGGCCTACACTGCCTCCCGGCGCTACGGAGCCAGCTCATGTTTCTGGGGATCGTCCTGCACGCGCTCGCCGAGACGGCGGGGACCCTCGAGGGGGGCTCCGGCGTGATCTACGGCGGGCCCGCCGCGTCCACGTACGCGCACCTCGCCGGCTCGGGAGCCCCCGGGAGCGGGGGAAGGCTCGCACGGGCGCTGCAAGCGCGGCTGGACCTCTACGGGGCGGTCGGGCTCTCCGACCGCGTCCAGGTGGGGGCCTACGTACCGCTCGTGTACTCGACCGTGGTCGAGCGGCTCTCCAACTGCGACAACGAGCCGGACTTCTGCGCGCCCGTCGCCACCGTCGGCATGGCGGGGGTGCAGGGTCGCGTGCGCGTGCTCGACGCGCCGCTGCGGCTCACGCTGGGCCTCGGGGTCTCGTCGGGCCACTGGAACGCGGACGTCCGGCAGCGCTACACCGCGGTCGGCGAGTCCACCACCGACGTGCAGCCGGCCGTGTACGCGGGCCACGACCTCCGCTTCGGCAGGCTCGTCGCCTTCGCGGCGTACACGAACCGCCACGCCCTCTATGCCCGGGACGTCGTCGGCTACGACGGGGAGGTGCCGGCCGACGACCTCCGCGGCGGGCTCGAGCTCCACCTCCGTCCCGGCGACCTCGGCCTGCAGGTCGGCGCCTACACCTACCAGCGCCTCGGCGGGCTCGCGCTCGGCGACGACTGGTACGACTCCGGCGATCGCTGGGCCGTCCTCGACTACGACAACGTCAGCGTCGGCGCCAAGCTGTCGGTGCCCCTTCCGGCGAACATGGGCCTCCACGTCGGCGTCACCCAGGTCGTGTGGGTGCACAACGGCCCGCCCGACGCGACGGACCTCACCGTCGGCGTACACAAGTGGTTCCCGTCCGCGCGGTGACGCCCCGCCCGCCGGGCGGCGCGTGCCCGTCTGGTATAGTCGGTTCCTCCTGCCGGAGGCGACGGTGCTTCTCCGCGTTCTGACGGCGTGCTTCACGACGTCCGAGACCCCCTCGGACGCCGTCCTGCACGACGCGCCCCCCGCCGGGTGGGAGGACGAGGAGGACGACACCTCCACGACCGGCGGCGGGGACGACACCGCCGACACCCCCACCGGCGAGGACGGCGACGGCGACGGCTGGGACGCCGACGAGGACTGCGACGACGACGACGACGACGTGAACCCCGGCGTCGACGAGGACATGTGCGACGGCGTCGACGAGGACTGCGACGGCTACCTCGACGAGGACTTCGTCGGCGACGACTTCGAGGAGAACGACGCCGACGGCGGCAGCGACCTCGGCGAGCTCACCGACGCCGAGGAGGTCGCCATCGCGTACCTCAACCCCGAGGAGGACGTCGACGTCTTCCTGTTCTACGTCTACGACAGCTACTGGGACTGGTTCGGCGTCCTCGGCGACCTCGAGGTCCCCGGGGGCGTCGACCTCGTGATGGAGCTGCACTTCTACCCCGACGACGGGAACGAGTGGGAAGAGGTGATGACGGTGGACGACGGCGGCGAGGGCCGCGACGAGCTCCTCGAGTGGGGCGGCTCCGGCACCGACGACAACTCCGGCTGGTACGCGATCCTCGTGTGGTCCGCGAGCGGCTACAGCTGCGAGAGCGCCTACACCCTGCAGATCGGCGCCTGATCCCCCCGCATGCTCGTCGCGATCGGGGTCGCCGCCGCGTACACGCCCGCCGGGTACGGCGTGCCCGAGCCCTGCGGCGCGCTCGCCGGCCCGGCGGAGGACGGCGCGCTCGGGATGTGCCACAACCCGGCCGCGGCGCACCCCGAGCGGGACGAGTGGCTCCTCGACGTCGCCGTGCTCGCCAGCGCGCTGCAGTACCGGCTCGACTGGACCGGCGAGACCGTCGCGAGCAGCGGGGCGTCGCCCGTGCCCGGCCTCGCGTTCGCGGTGCCGGCGGGGCCCGTCGGCTTCGGCTTCGCGTTCCTGCCGCTCTACGTGCGCGGCGGCGGCGAGCCCGCCGCGGCCGACGCGCCCCAGCGCTTCTACTCCTACGAGGGCAGCATCCGCGTGCTCGCGGGCGACCTCTCCGTCGCGGTCGCCCCCCACCCCGCGTGGACCGTGGGCGCGTCGCTGCGCGTCGCCCAGGGGGAGGTCCGGTCGCGCCGCGCCATCGACGCCGGCGCGCTCGTCGCGGGCATCGCCGGCCCGGACGCGGGCGTGCCCGTCGGCGACCCGTTCCTCGAGGGCACGCAGTCGCTCCTCGGGCTGCAGGGCGTCGGGTTCGGCGGCGCCGTCGGCGCGCGCTGGTCGCCGGAGCGCGGGCCCACGGTCGCGCTCGCGGTGCACGCGCCGCTGCGGCTCACGCTGGAGGGCCCGCTCTCGCTCGTGCCGTCGAACTACCTCGAGATGGAGCTCACCGGCACCGTCGCGACGACGATGGTGTTCCCGCCCGCCGTGTTCCTCGCCGTCGCCGTCCCGGTCGGCGCGGCTCGCGTGGGCGCGGACGTGTCGTGGATCGGGTGGAGCTCGATGGAGCGCTACTCCGCCTCGCTCGACGGCGTGCGCATCACCTCCGACGACGCGACGATGCAGTCGCTGTTCGACGCCTACGGCGTCACCGAGGCCGAGTTCCTCGCGTCCGCGGAGGACGCCATCACGGTGACGGGCATGCGCGACGTCGTGAACGCCGGCGTGTCCGCGCGGGCGCCGCTCGGGCGCGTGGTGGAGGTGGGCGGGGGCGTGTGGGTGTTGCCGGCGGCGGTCCCGGACGAGACCGTGCACCCCGCCAACCTCGACTTCGCCTCGCTGGACCTGCGCGGCACCGTCGCGTGGAATCCCTCGGAGCGCGTGACGCTCGGCCTCGGCGTCGATCTGTACCCCTCCGCCGACCGCGCGATCGAGGACTCCGCGCACGACTGGGTGAGCCCCGGCGAGGGCGGCAGCGCGCTCCCCTCCGGCGAAGGGCTGTACGAGCTCTTCCTCGCGCGGGCGGGCCTCACGCTCGTGTGGCGCTCGCCGTTCGCCCGGCGATCGGGCGTATGATCGCCGGGATGTCGCTCGCGCTCCTCGCCGCCGCCGCCCACGCCGGGACCGTGCAGGGCGGGGTGCAGGCCGCGCTCTTCCCCGATGGGATCGCGTTCGCGGAGGACATGCTCGCCGGGCTGACGATCTCGCTCCAGTGGGACGACCTCTCCGGCGAGTACGGCTGCTACGACGCGATCGGGGCCTCGGACGTCGCGTTCGAGGTGCCGATCCGCACGCTCGCGATCACGCCCCGGGACGGCGAGCTCGTGGTCGAGGCCACGTTCGACCCCATCTTCGCCGAGGACGCGACGATCTACGGGATCGACGCCGAGTACACCGACGCCTGCGTCGAGTTCGAGACCGACGTGCGCTACCTCGAGCTCAACGACGCCGAGCTGGTGCTCGTGCTCGGCGTGGACGTCGACGACGGCGTGCTCGCGCTCGAGGTGGCCGACGATCCCGTGCTGACGGGCGAGCTGGAGAGCGACGTCGACTGGTTCCCGGACGACCTCGCCCTCTACTACTTCGAGGAGGCGCTGCTCGACCTGCTCGCGAACCAGGTCGCGGACCGCATCCCCGGGCTCGTGGCGCCCTACGTGGCCGAGCCGCTCCTCGGCGAGTCCTACGGCGACTGGGAGGTCGGCCTCGAGTGGTCGGACGTGGACGTGTCGTCGGAGTCCGTGCGGCTCGCCGCGAACGCGTCGATCGCGTGGGTGGGCGACGACGGCTGCCCCACCGAGGGCGACGACGGCGAGCCCGGCCGCGACCCGGAGATCGACTTCGGCGACGGCGAGGGCTCGACGTTCGCGGTGGGCGTCACCGAAGGCGCGGTCAACGAGGTGTTCCTCTCCGCCTGGCGCGACGGCTACTTCTGCTTCACCGAGGACAACGTCGCCGAGTTCGTCGCCCGCGTGCAGGACCTCTTCGACCCCGACGTCGGCGGGCTCGCCGGCACCGCGTCCCTCGGCACGGCGCCGCGCGTCACGGTCGACGGCGACGGGCTGCACGTCGCGCTCGAGGGCGCGCGCATCGTGCTCACGGGCACGCTCGACGGGCGCACGGAGACGCTCCTCGACGTGGAGGCCGACCTCACCGGGCTGCTCGACGTGGGGGTGGACCAGTCGCTCTCGTCGTTCTCGCTCGGCATCCGCGAGCTCGAGCTCGACATCGTGCGGCTGGAGGCCGACCACCTCGTCTCCGAGGACGCCGAGGCCGAGGCGCTCCTCGCGCAGTTCCTCGAGGAGTGGGCGGGCGCGTGGGTCACGTCGCAGACGGACGACATGGTCCTGTTCAGCTCGCTCTACCACCTCTTCGACGTGTACCTGCGCGTCGACCGCCTCGTCTACGAAGAAGGCGCCATCGCGATCTTCGCCTCGCTCTTCGCCGCGGACGACCCCGAGGTGGACCTCGAGCCGCCGGACACCGACTTCGCGCTGGCGAGCTCCACCGCCGACGGCGCCACGCTCGACCTCTACGCGCAGGACGACCGCGACGGCCCCATCGCGTGGTCCTGGCGGGTGAGCGGCGGGGCGTGGAGCGCGTGGACGTCGGAGTCGCGCGTGTCCATCGCCGGGCTGGTGCCGGGCACCTACACGGTCGAGGTGGTCGCCCGCGACAGCTGGCTCAACGTCGACCCCACGCCCGCCGAGGGCTGGCTCGAGATCGGCACGTCCACCACGCGCGCCTGCGCTTGCGGCGCGACGGACGGGGGCGTCGCCTTCGCGATCGCGTCGGCCGTCCTCGGGGCGCTGGCGAGGCGGCGGCGCGCCCCGTGAAGGACTTCGACGCCTGGGACGAGCGGTGGCCCGACTGCCGGCCGATCGGCCACGAGCTGAAGTGGCGCGTGACGGAGCGCTGGGTGCGCTTCCACGCGCTGCCGGGCTCGAAGCGGTACCCCGACACCGCCGAGGAGCGCGCGGAGATCCTCCGGCGGCACGGCGCGGTGCTCGAGGCGCTCGGGGCGGCGGGGTCGATCTACCTCCTGCGCGCCGAGCTCTCGAGCGACCCGTCGCCCGAGGAGGACCCGCAGCCCACGCTCGCGCGCTTCGACGCCACCTGGCTGCGCACCTGCGAGGAGGACCAGGGGGAGGGGGAGCCCCCGCTCTACTGGCACGTCTTCGCGCGCGTCGTGGCGTGGCGGCCGGGGGTGCTCGACGAGGCGCTCCTCGCCGTCGCCGACGAGAAGCTCTGGAACATCCTGCTGACGCCGCCGGACCTCGGCTGGATCTTCTACCCGTACGACGGCGGCGCAGACGTGTTCCTGCCTTCGCGCGCGGCGCGGAACCGGCTGTCGCGGCGCTTCCGCGTGTGGCTGTCGCCCCGCGAGGACGGGCTCTGACGTGCCGCGCGCGGCTACGTTCGCGCATGCGCATCGGCACGCTCGACGTCTCGCCCCTCTGCCTCGGCGGCAACGTGTTCGGCTGGACCGCCGACGAGGCCGAGTCCATGAGGGTGCTCGACGCCTACGCGGGCGCGGGCGGCAACTTCGTCGACACCGCCGACGTCTACTCGGCATGGGCGCCTGGCAACGCGGGGGGCGAGTCCGAGGCCATCCTCGGGCGGTGGATGCGCGCGCGCGGCTGTCGCGACCGCATGGTGATCGCCACGAAGGTGGGGATGGCGCCGGGGCTCCAGGGCCTGCGCGCGGAGACCATCAAGAAGGCCTGCGACGCGTCGCTCGGGCGGCTCCAGACCGACCGGATCGACCTGTACTACGCCCACCGCGACGACCCCGACGCGCCGATCGCCGAGACGGTGGCGGCCTTCGACGCGCTCGTGCGCGCGGGGAAGGTCCGGCACGTCGCCGCCAGCAACTACACGGCGCCGCGGCTCGCCGAGGCGCTCTCCGTCGCCGACCGCGAGGGGCTCGCCCGCTTCGTGGCGCTGCAACCCCACTACAACCTGCTCCACCGGCACGAGTACGAGGGCGAGCTGGCGGCGCTCTGCGCGCGCGAGGGGGTCGCCTGCGTGCCCTACTTCGCGCTCGCCCGGGGGTTTTTGACCGGGAAGTACCGGCCCGGCGCCGCGGTGGAGAGCGCCCGCGCGGAGGGCGCGCGCCGCCACCTCGACGCGCGCGGCCTGCGCGTGCTCGCGGCGCTCGACACGATCGCCGCGTACCACCACACCCCGGTGGCGGCGTGCGCGATCGCGTGGCTGCGCGCGAAGGGCACCGTGCCCATCGCGAGCGCGCGGACGGTGGAGCAGCTGCGGGAGATCCTGCCGGTGGTGACGTTGTGGCCGGAGGAGATCCAGCGGCTGGACGAGGCTTCGGCGGCGTGATGGACCACGACTGCTTCCGCGCCCACCTCGAGGAGGCCATCGCGCTGAACGAGGCGCGCGCGCCGCTCTACGCGGCGTTGTCCGAAGACGCGGCGCGCGTGTCGCGCGAGCTCGTGGCGGTCGAGCGCGCGGCGATGCCGCTCGCGGAGCACCTCGACCGCGCCGCGCGTCCCTGGCAGGCCGCCGGCGTCGGCGTGATGTGCGACGAGTTCGTGTCGATGTCGGAGGCGCCCGCGTTCGCGGAGTCGGGCGCCGTCGCCCCGGCGCCGCGTCTCCGCCCGGTGGCCTCCGGCGCGCGGATCGCCCGCGGGATGCGGCGCGAGGGCTTCGCCGGCGCGTCGGTCGCGATCGAGGCCGAGCTGGCCGCGCTCCCGGAGGGGCGGGCGTGTATGACGCGGCACGTGCTGGAGTCGATGCTCCGCGCCGCGAACCTCGCGCCGGTGCACGTCGCAGAGGCGGCCGCCCTCGGGCTGGCGTCGCCCGAGTCGCTCTCGCGCACGTTCCTCGTGGCGCAGATCGCCTCGCTCCCGGAGGCCGCCCGCCTCGATCGCCTGGCGGCACCCGTGCACGCGCGGGGCGTGCCGATGCTGTGCAACGACGTGCCGGGGATTCCGGCGAGGTGAGGCTCCCCCGGGCGGGGGACCTTCCGCGCAGTCCGCCCAGCGGTCACCGACGGGGGACCTGCCGAGCAGGGGTGGCCTCGGTGACCGACCCCGGCCAGGCCAAGGGGTCAGGACTCTACTTTTGGCTCGGGCGAAGTAAACCCCGGGGATGATGGAAGAGCGCGCCGGCCTTTCCCCCGGAAAGGTGGTCAGGAGCGGGAGGCTACCGTCCCCTGCCGGCGCGGAGCCAGCGCTTCACATTGCAGGCGG
>JBMOQZ010000163.1:0-3734 GCA_049322475.1 Myxococcota bacterium
GTCGGCGCCGACGTCGGCGCGGGCGGGGAGGGCGGCGACGAGGAGGAGGAGCACGGAGGGGCCTTATCCGGTCCGTCCCGCGGACCGCCCCTACGCGACGCGCACGCGGCCCCGGCCCGCCGCCTTCGCCGCGTAGAGCGCGCGGTCGGCGCGGGCCAGCAGGGTCGTCGGCGTGTCGGACGGCTCCCGCGCGGCGACGCCGACGGAGACGGACACGCCGTCGGCCTGCCTCGCGTGCCGGAAGATGCGCTCGGCGAGCACGGCCGCCCCGGCCGCGTCCGTCTCCGGGAGCACGATGCAGAACTCGTCGCCACCGGTGCGGCAGACGTGGTCGGACCGCCGCGTGAGGTCGACGAGGAGCTTCGCGACGAGCACCAGCACGCGGTCGCCCGCGAGGTGGCCGAAGCGATCGTTGATCTGCTTGAAGTGGTCGATGTCCACGGCGAGGACCGCGAGCTCGGATCCGTGGCGTACCGCGCGGGAGACCTCGCGCGCGAGCGCGTCCTCGAGGTGACGGCGGTTGAACGCGCCGGTCAGCGCGTCCGTCGTGGTGAGCAGGGTCAGCTCGCGCTCGCAGCGGCTGCGGCTCCGCTCGTACAGGGCGACGAGGGCGACGACGAGGACGTAGGCCCCGAACACGCTGGCGGCGTAGCCCGGGCCCTGCGCGGGGAGGGTGCCGTGCCGGAGCGCGAACGCGGCGAGGACGAGCACGACGCCCGCGCAGGCGAGCCCCACCCGCTCGCGGCCGAAGAAGAAGAGCGCCGGCAGGGCGGCGATCACCCACGCGTGGACCTCGGGGTAGCCGTCCCGCTCGCCGAACCAGAGGAGCAGGGCTTGCGTGGCCGCGACGATCGGCGCGAGGCCCCTCGACGAGCGCGTCCAGCGGAGGACCCCCCACGCGAGCCCCATGAGCGCGAGCCCCGCGAGGTCGATCGCGACGCCGCCCTCCCAGCCTCGCCACACGTTCACCGGCAGGAAGGCGAGGCAGAAGAGCGCGCCCAGACCCACCGTCACCTTCGCCACGCCGAGGTCGGGACCGATGCGGGGCGAGTCGGCGTCGGCGCGGGGGGTCATACCCTCCGTCATCGGGCGGGCCCCGCCCGGCTGGAGCGCTTTCCGTCGGCCGTCCGGCCGACCCCTCGCGCGTACCCTCCGGGCACATCCCGGCGGACAATGCCGCCGTGTTGTTGCGTCGCCTGTTCATCCGCGCGCTTCTCCCGCTCACCTGGCGCCACTTCGCCCGGATGAAGGCGGCGCGTCTTTTGCGCTTCGGCGTCACCGAGACCGACAGCCAGTGGCAGATCCTCCACGCGCTGGACGCGGTCGACGACCCGCTCACGCGCGCGAAGATGCTCCAGCACGCGCTCGAGGAGGCCCACCACGCCTCCGAGTTCCGCGCCGTCGCGCTCGCGGTCGCCGACGCGCTGCCCCCGAAGCCCCTGCCGGCGCGCGCGCCGATCTACGTGCCGGAGACCGGGCTCGCCGAGTTCGTCGCCTACGCCTACGTCGGCGAGCTCGACGTCTTCCGGCAGTTCGACGCCTACGCCGCCGGCATCGGCGACCCCGACGCGCGCCGCGTCTTCCGCGAGGCCAAGCTCGACGAGCTCGGCCACGTCGGGCTCACGTGGGGGCTCCTCACCGGCGTCGAGCCCGTGGCCGCGGCGAACCGGCGCGTCCGATGGATCCGCCTGCGCCGCCTCTGGGACACGTGGCTCCGCTTCGGCAAGGCGCTCGGCGACGTCAACGCCGCCGTGGTGCTCGGCGCCCTGTACGCGATCTTCGGGGCGCCGCTGGGGCTCCTGTCGCGCCGGCGGGTCGCGTAGTGGACCTGCTCGGGCTCTCCACCGGCGACACCGGGGCCGCGGCCGCGCTCGTGCGCGACGGGCGCGTGGTCGCCGCCGCCGCGGAGGAGCGCTTCACGCGGCAGCGGCTCGACCCGAACTACCCTCGCTTCGCGGCGGACTTCTGCCTCGGCGGACGGCCGGCGGCCGAGCTCGACGGCGTCGCCGTCTGCGGCGACCCGGCCGACCGGTTCACCCGGGTGCTCGTGGGCTCGCTCGGCGCGGGCTTCCCGCGCGGCGCGCCCGCGTTCGTCCGCAACATGAAGGCCTGGGTGGGCCACCGGCTCTGGACCCGCGACGAGGTGAGCCGTCGCCTCGACGTCCACCCCGCGAGCATCACGTTCGTGCCGC
The DNA here is from genome assembly GCA_049322475.1 of Myxococcota bacterium. GTDB lineage: Bacteria > Myxococcota_A > UBA796 > UBA796 > SXON01 > JBMOQZ01. The sequence continues at coordinate 2,193 of JBMOQZ010000163.1, forward strand.
GCCACCGCTGCCTCGCCGCGCAGGCGTGGCAGGCGTCGGGGTGGGAGGACGCGGCGACGCTGGTGGTGGACGACGTGGGCGAGTGGGCGTGTTCGGCGGTCTTCGGCCCGCGGCTCGAGGAGCGCGAGACCGTCCCGTACCCGCACTCGTTGGGCCTCGTCACCGCCGCGATCGCCGCGCTGGTGGGCCTGCGGCCCTGGGAAGGGCGCCCCGCGCTCTGGGACCTCGCGGCGTGGGGCCGCCCGATCTTCGCCGGCCGCATGCGGCGCGTGCTGCAGGTCCGCGAGGACGGGACCTACCGCGTCGACCCTTCGCTCTTCCGCTTCGCCGAGCTGTTCGAGGCGCCCCACGGGACGCCCTGGGCGCCCGGATTGCTCGACCTGTTCGGCTCGCCGCGCGACCCGCGCCGGCCGTTCCTGTTCGGCGCGGACGTCGCGGCGGCCGACCCCGAGGACCAGCGCGCCGCCGACGTCGCCGCGTCGCTCCAGGTCGTCGTGGAGGAGGTCGTGCTCGCGCTCGCGCGGCGCGTGGCGACGGCGACGGGGGCGACGCGCCTGTGCCTGTCGGGGTCGATGGCGCAGAACGCGTCGCTCGTGGCGCGGCTGCGACGCGACGGGCCGTTCGAGGGCGTGTTCGTGCCGCCCGAGCCGTCGTTCGGCGCCACGGGGGCGGCGCTCTGGGTGCACGCGCAGCGCGGCGGGGCGCCGGCGGGCGAGGCCGCGCCGTTCGTGGGGCGCGCCTACGACGCGGGTCGGGACCTGCGGGCGCTCGCCCACCTCGACCCGGTGTACTGGCAGCGCTTCCGTCGCCGCGGGTGCCGCCCGGTCCGGGACGCGCGCCTCGACGTGCGCCAGGGGCTCGCCGTCGACGCGCTCGCCGCCCTCGTCGCCGGCGACCTCGCCGACGGCCGCGTCGCCGGCTGGGTCGAGGGGCGCTTCGAGCACGGCGCGCACGCGCTCGGGAGCCGCTCCGTCCTCGCCGCGCCCGCCGACCCAGAGGTCGCGCGCCGCCTCCGCGAGCGCGTCACGGGGCTCGCCTCGTGGCGTCCGCTGGCGCTCGCCGTCGCGGAGGAGGACGTCGCCCGCGTCGTCGCCGAGCCGCTCGCCGACTGGTGGACCGCCGTGCCCGTGCCGGTACGCGAGGACGTCCGCGAGGCGCTCCGCGGCGGCGTCCACGTCGACGGGACCGTCCGGGTGCTCGCGGTCTCGGCCGTCCGCCACCCGCGGCTCCACGCGCTCCTGCGCGCCTGGGGCGCGCGCACGGGCCTCGCCGCGCTCCTGCACGCCGGGCTGCAGGAGGAGGAGGAGCCGCTCGCGGGCTCGCCGGCCGACGCCCTGATCGTCTTCATGCGCACCGAGCTGGACACCCTCGTCCTCGGCGACGCGGTGGTCCGAAAGGAGTACCCGTGAGCAACCCCGCCGGCGCGCGCCCCCGCGGCGCCGCCCTCTCCGTCGTCTTCGGCTCCGCGTCGGAGGTCGTCCGCGCGCTCTTCCGCAACCGCGTGCCCTGGGCGTTGCCGCTCGTGCTGGTGCTGCTCGCCGC
>JBMOQZ010000163.1:3744-19473 GCA_049322475.1 Myxococcota bacterium
TGCTCGCGTTGCTCTCGCTCGTGCCGGCGATCGCGCCGTTCGTGTACCCGCTGCTTTGAGCGCCGAGCCCACGCCCGCCGGCGGCTGCCTGCAGTCGCTCCTCGCCCTCGTCGTCTTCGGCGCGCTCGCGCTCGCCGGCGTGGAGGTGTGGGAGGACCGGTACGCGTGGCCGGTGGCGGAGGCCTGGTACCGCCTCGACGAGGCCGACGGGCGCGTGTCGTTCCGCTGCCAGAACTTCGCGCCGGTCGAGTTCGCCGCGTCGCCCGCCCCCGGCGTGAAGCGCGTCCTCCTGATGGGCGGCTCCTCCACGTTCGGCTTCCCCGAGCGGCCGGTCGGCGACACCCCCCTCGGCAAGCCCGTCCACGGCTTCGCCGGCGCGCTGCAGGCGGCGCTCGACGGCGGCTGGCCCGGCGTCTTCGAGGTCGTCGACCTCGGGGTCAACGGCGGCAACAGCGAGGACACGTTGCGCATCCTGCGCCGCGCGACCGGCTGGGGCGCGGCGGGGATCGTCGTCTACGACGGCCACAACGAGATGATGAACGTCCCGCGCGAGCTCTCGCCGGCCTTGTGGCGGTTCGCGCTGTACCGGCGGATCTCGGTGATGGCCGAGAAGGCGGACGTTTCGCCCGGGTGGGTGGGGCCGGCGGCTTACGGGGGCCCGGAGAACGCGCGCGCCGTGCGGGAGGGGTTCCGGCGTCACCTCGACGCGATCGTGGACGCGGCGGACGGCGTGCCGGTCGTGCTGGCGAGCCAGGCGGCCAACCTCGCCGGCTTCGACCCGAGCTGGAGCGTCGACGGCGACGCCGCCGCGCTCGCCGGGCTCGCCCGCGCCACCGACGCCGAGGTCGACGCGCTCTACGCGGCGCAACCGACCGTCGCGGACGTCGCGTGGGCGGCCGGGCAGCGCCGGCTCGCGCGCGGGGAGGACGCCGCCGCCGCGCTCCGGGCGGCCGCCGACCACGACGGGATGCCCTTCCGCGCCTCGACCGAGGTCAACGCGGTGATCCGCGAGGTGGCCGCCGATCGGGGCGTCGTGCTCGCCGACGCCGAGGCCGCGGTGGGCGCGGCCCCGGGCGACGACCTGTTCTACGACTGGGTGCACCCGCGTCCCGAGGCCTCCGCCCGGATCGCCGGCGCGCTGCTCGACGGGATGGGCCGCGCGGGGCTCCTCCCGCCCGGGAGCCCCGGCGAGGCGCGGGTCCCGGCGGCGACGCCCGCCGAGGACGCCGAGGCCGCCGTGCGCACCGCGGCGTCGTGGGTGCAGTGGGCGTGCGTGCGCGGCCACGATCCGGGCTGGCGCCTCGCCGGGGCGCGGCGGTGGGCGGGCCGTGCGCTCGCGCTCGTGCCGGGCCACGCCGACGCCGTCGCCGTCGACGAGATCGCCCGGGCGCTCGCCGGCGAGGCGGTGTCCTTCACCTCGGACGCGGAGCGGCGCGCCCGGCTCGCGCGGATCCACCGGTGCGTGGCGGAGCGGCTGGGCGGGTAGACTGGGCGCGTGTGGTGGCTCGTCGCGTGTGAGGTGCCCGACGACGTCGACGCCGGCGAGGTCGCCGGCGCGCCCGACCCGTGGGACGCGCTGGTCGCCGAGGCGGCGCTGCACTTCGGCTTCGAGGCCTTCGTGGGGGGCGACGAGGTGGTCGACGACTCGCCGAGCGGGCTCGCCGGGGTGGCCTGGGGGGAGGACGACGTCGCCGCGCGCGTCGTCGCCGGGCCACGAGGCCAGGCGCTGACGTTCGACGGCGAGCGCGAGTTCGTCTACGTCGCCGACGCGGACGTGCTCGATCTCGCGGGCGAGGGGACGCTGCTGGCGTGGATGCGCGCCGACCCGCGCGACGGCGGCCCGCGCGCGTACCCCATCCTCGACAAGTACGCGTTCGTCGACGGCGCATGGACCGGGTACGCGGCCTACCTCGACGGGGCGCAGCCGTACGCGGGCGTGTACGCGGGCGTCGAGACGGGCGAGGAGTGCGGCGGGCCCGCGATCGGCGTGTTCGACGACGGCGAGTGGCACCTCTACGCGGCGACGTTCGACGGCGAGGCGCTCGCCGTCACGGTCGACGGGGTGGAGGCCGCGCGCTGCGCGTGGTCGCGGCCAGCGTGGGCGAACGGCGACTTCCTCGAGGTGGGCACCCGGGGCGGCGAGTACTTCTTCCGCGGCGCGCTCGACGACGTGACGGTGGTGCCGCGGGCGCTGTCGGGCGAGGAGATCGCGGCCCTGCTGTGACGCCGTTGGCTCGCCGGGCCCCGGTGTGTATCCTTGCCCGGCATGCACTGGCTGCGACTCCTGGCTGGTTGCGACGAGGAGGCGCCGCCGCCCCCGCCGGCCAGGCCCAGCATCGGCATCGCCGTCCCGCTCTCCGGCGCGAACGAGGCGCTCGGGCGCTCGGCCGTCCACGCCGTGGAGCTCGCCGCGGGCAACGAGTTCGGGGTCGTCGCCGTCGACGACGGCCGGCCCGGCGCCGCGAAGGAGCTGGCCGCGAAGCCCGAGGTGTTCGGCGCCGTCGTGCACCTCCAGCGCGTCGCCGCCGAGCGGCAGGCCCGCAGCTGGGTGGAGGCCGACCTGCCCGCCATCGCCGCCGCGCCCGGCGACTACGAGGGGCTCCCGCGCGTGGTCCCGCCCATCGAGGACAGCGCGCGCTGCGCGGCCTTCCTGCTCGACCGCGAGGTCTTCCGCGTGCGGACGGACGGGACGCCCGCGGGCATGCGCGCGGGGCAGATGCTGATGAAGTCGCTGCCGAAGTACGCGCTCGAGATGGAGACGGTCGACGCGGCGGCGGTGTCGGGCGCGGCGGCGCGGCTCGCCAAGAAGCGCCCGCGCGCCATCCTCTGGACGGGCGAGAGCCAGCCGGGCGGGAATTTCCTCCGGATCCTGCGCGACCTCGAGGTGCAGGCGCAGTTCGTCGGCATCGGGCTCTACGATCCCGAGTTCCTCGTCGGCGCGGGGCCCACGGCCGAGGGGGCGCTCGTCACGAGCCTGAACCGGCCCGCGCGCGACCGCACGTTCGTCGACGCGTTCACCGCGAAGTTCGGCAGCCCCCCGCTCGCCGGGGCCGTCGACGCCTACGACGCGGCGCAGCTCCTGATCTCGGCGTGGCAGACGGCGCAGGCGAAGTCGCCGCTCACGCCCACGCGCGACGACGTGCGCGTGCAGCTCCCGAACGCCGTCGCCAGCGGCGCGAGCGGCTCGATGTACCTCGACCAGAAGGGCGTGGTGCGCCCCGTCGTGTGCGCGAGCTTCCGGGTGACCGGCGGCCAGTTCGTGATCGAGAAGATCACGAGCGACACGGAGATCGCCGAGGAGTGACCTGAACACCCGTTCGGGTTAAGGCGAGCCGATGTCCCAGTTCAAGCTCGCGAGCCCCCACGCGCCCGCCGGCGACCAGCCGGAGGCGATCCGCCAGCTCGTCGAGGGGCTGCGGCGCGGCGAGGCCCACCAGGTCCTGCTCGGCGCGACCGGCACGGGCAAGACGTTCACGATCGCCAACGTCATCGCCCAGTACCAGCGCCCCACGCTGCTGCTCGCCCACAACAAGACGCTCGCCGCGCAGCTCTACGGCGAGATGAAGTCGCTCTTCCCGGACAACGCGGTCGAGTACTTCGTCAGCTACTTCGACTACTACCAGCCCGAGGCCTACGTCCCCTCGACCGACACCTACATCGAGAAGGACAGCCTCATCAACGAGCACATCGACAAGCTGCGCCACAGCGCCACGCGCAGCCTGCTCGAGCGCAACGACGTGATCATCGTCGCCAGCGTGTCGTGCATCTACGGCCTCGGCTCGCCCGAGGCGTACGACGACATGATCCTGCAGCTCGAGGTCGGGCAGACGATCCCGCGCCGGACCATCCTCGCGAAGCTCGTGGAGCTGCAGTACACGCGCAACGAGCAGGACCTGCACCGCGGCACGTTCCGCGCGCGCGGCGACGTCATCGAGATCGTCCCGGCGCACGAGAGCGAGAAGGCCGTGCGCATCGAGCTCTTCGGCGACGAGATCGAGGCGCTGCGCGAGTTCGACCCGCTCCGCGGCACGAAGCTCGCGAAGCTCGACAAGGTCTGCCTCTACCCGGCGAGCCACTACGTGACGCCGAAGGAGAAGCTCGAGCGGGCCATCGAGGGCATCCGCGTGGAGGCGCAGGAGCGGCTGGAGGAGCTGCGGGGGCAGGGCCTTCTGCTGGAGGCCCAGCGGCTCGAGCAGCGCACGATGTTCGACCTCGAGATGATCGAGCAGCTCGGCTTCTGCAACGGCATCGAGAACTACAGCCGCCACCTCACCGGGCGCGCGCCGGGCGAGCCGCCGCCCACGCTGCTCGAGTACTTCCGCGGCGACTGGCTGCTCGTGGTGGACGAGAGCCACGTCACCATCCCGCAGGTGGGCGGCATGTTCCGCGGCGACCGCGCGCGCAAGGAGGTGCTGGTCAAGTACGGCTTCCGCCTGCCGAGCGCGCTCGACAACCGGCCGCTCACCTTCGAGGAGTTCGAGCAACACGTCCACCGCGCGGTCTACGTGTCGGCGACGCCCTCCGCGTACGAGCTGCAGAAGGCCGGCGGCGTCGTCGCCGAGCAGGTCATCCGGCCCACCGGGCTCCTCGACCCCGAGGTGGAGGTCCGGCCTGCCGAGACGCAGGTGGACGACTGCCTCGCGGAGATCCGCGCCACCGTCGCGAAGGGCCACCGCGTGCTCGTCACGACGCTGACGAAGCGCATGGCGCAGGAGCTGACCGACTACTACGAGGAGCTCGGCGTGCGGGTGAAGTACCTGCACTCCGACGTCGACACGCTCGAGCGCATGCAGATCCTGCGCGAGCTGCGGCTCGGCGAGTTCGACGTGCTGGTTGGCATCAACCTGTTGCGCGAGGGGCTCGACCTGCCCGAGGTCGCGCTGGTGTGCGTGCTCGACGCCGACAAGGAGGGCTTCCTCCGCAGCGGCACGTCGCTCGTGCAGACCATCGGGCGCGCCGCCCGCAACGTCGAGGGGCACGTCATCCTCTACGCGGACACGGTGACGACCAGCATGAGGACGGCGATGGACGAGACCGAGCGCCGTCGCGCCAAGCAGATCGCCTACAACCAGCAGCACGGCATCACGCCGCAGACCATCCGGAAGAACATCGACAGCTCGCTCGCGAGCCTGCTCGACGCCGACTACGTCAAGGTCCCGAAGGACGGCAAGGAGCTCGCCGAGCTCCCCGAGGTCAGCATCGAGCAGATCCCCGCGCAGATCCGGCGCCTGCGCAACGAGATGAAGGCGGCGGCTGCGCGGCTGGAGTTCGAGAGGGCCGCGGAATTGCGGGACCGGATCAAGAAGCTCGAGGAGCTGTCGATGAACCTCGGGGGGGAGTTGCCGGCCTGAGGGCTTCCTCCGCGCGAACGCCCCTCTCCCCGCGAAGCGGGGGGAGGGTGGCCGAAGGCCGGGAGGGAGGTCGCGAGCACTGCGAGCGGGGGCGGGCCCCGGAACGGCCCTCCTCGATGGAGTGTCGACGATGTGCCCGGTCGAGGGTGTCGACGATGTTCCCGCTTCGGACCTCGGGCCCCCCCCCCGCCCCTGACCGCCCGGCGGCCAACCTCGACCCACGTGCTGGGCACGTCCCCCGACCTTGACCGCGTGGCGGCCAACCTCGACCCACGTGCCGGGCACGTCCCCCGACCTTGACCGCGTGGCGGCCAACCTCGACCCACGTGCTGAGCACGTCCCCCGACCTTGACCGCGTGGCGGCCAACCTCGACCCACGTGCCGGGCACGTCCCCCGACCTTGGCCGTCACCGAATCAGGCGGCCGGGGCTCACGCGGTCGCCGAGCGCGTTCCGGAGACCCATCCGGAGCGTGATCGCGCGCTCCAGGCGCTCGTCGGGCTCGACGGCGCGCATCCGGCGCACGGTGCGGACGGAGATCCCGAGCGCCTGCGCGACGGCGTCGGGGAGGTGGTGGTCGCACGCCACGCGCACGGCGGCGGTTCGCGCGCGGACCGAGGGGAAGGTCCCGTCCAGCTCGGGGAGGCCGATGGCGCCGGCGGCAGCGTCCGCGAGCCAGTCGAGGCGCACGAGGGGCTCGAGCGTCGGGACCTTCAGGTGCTCGAGCAGCGCTTCGCGCGTCACGCGCCGAACCGTCTTGCGCACGCGCTGGATGAACCCTTCCGGGCCGAGGCGCAGGCCGAGCAGCTCCTGGATGCAGGAGGCGTCGTGCATCGGGTCGACGTCGGCGCGGTGCCTCTCCTCGTTGCGCAGGACGTAGTGGAACGCTCGGTCCACGTGGGCCTGGTCGCGGATGGCCTCGAAGTGCGCGGGCGCGAAGCCGACCCCGACGTCGAGGACCTGCGAGAGCGCGGCGCCCACGGCCTGCGCGAACCCCGAGCCCTCCTCGCGCGTGCACCGGTTCACGGCGTGCAGGTGGTCGTCGGAGCAGCGGAAGCCGAACAGCCCGAACCCCCCGCCGATGCGGTGGAGCGTGCGCGCCACCCGCCGCTGCGCGGGGGTGTCGGGCGCGAGCACGCGGGAGTCGCGCGCGCGGAAGGTCACGTGCCAGCCGAGCGGTTCCACGGCCGGCAAGGATGCGCACGGTCGCGACCGCGGCAAGCTCGAAGTCGCCCGGGACGCGCCTGCCCGAGTCGACCCGGAATACACGAAATGGCGTGCCGCAGATCGGGCTCTTCCCCATCACCCTCGATGCCGCCCTCCGGCAGCTCCGAGAGCTCGGGGCCCGCCGTGTGCTCGCCAAGCCGCTCGCGGCGAACGACAACTCGAAGAACCAGGTCTACCTGGGGCCGAACTTCTCGGCCCTCCAGGTCCTCCCGACGGGCCACGTGACGCCCGACGCGCAGAAGCCGATCCTGAAGGCGCCGTTGCGGTGGGCCTGGGTGGACGAGGGGCTCGCGGAGGCGCCCCGGGCGCAGCTCATCCTGTACCCCCAGTACCCGGAGGTGCGACTCTCGGGATTCCTCACCGGCTGCGCGCGACCGCCCTCCGACGTGATGACGTCGCGGGACCCCAACCGCGTCTTGCTGCTCGGCCTCTGCGACGACGGAAGGATCCTGGCGCGGGCAGCAGCTGCCGGATCGCTGATCGCGCGGGAGGTTCTGGATCGAGGCGATCTGCCGCGTACCGGCGTGTTTCTCGTCGTTGCCGGCGACGCCCCCGACGCGAGACGGCTCGTCACCGAGCTGAGGCGAATCCACGCCGCCGGGTGGATTCCGGGAAAGAAGCGGCAGGCAAACGGGACGATCTCGCCCTATCGGGCCCAGAACGCAGGCGGCTACACGCTGGAAGCGGAGCTCGGCATCTCACCCAACGGCCACGCGGAGCCCGACTTCGACGGCTGGGAGGTGAAGCAGTTCGGGGGCACGGTGATCACCTTGTTGACCCCCGAGCCTACCGGCGGCGATTACCGAACCCTCGGGGTCGAGGACTTCGTACGGCGGTACGGCTACGCGGACACTCGGGGACGGCCCGATCGGCTGAACTTCGGCGGGATCTTCCGGGTGGGAGAGCGAGCCGAACGGACGGGTCTCACCCTGCGGCTCCGCGGCTTCGCCGATGGCGTCCTCCGTGATCCACACGGGGCGGTCTGCCTCGTCGACGATGAGGGGCGCGAGGCGGCAAGCTGGTCCCTCAGCGGTCTGCTCGACCATTGGAAACACAAACACGCGCTGGCCGCCTACGTGCCTTCGGAGCGACGGGAGCCCGGCGAGTATCGTTACGGACCGGTCGTCGCGCTGGGCTACCACACCGACCCTCTGCGTCTGCTAGACGCCTTCGCGCGCGGCGCCGTCTACTACGACCCCGGGATCAAGCTGGAGGGGGCGAGCGCGGCTCGCCCCGAAGTGAAACGACGGAGCCAGTTCCGAGTGCGTTTCGCGGACGTCGGCGCGCTCTACGAGCGACTGGAGCGCGTGGACCTCAGGTGACCTACTTCGAGAACAGTGTCGCCTGCGTCGGCGCGTCCCGTCGGATCAGGTCCACCTGGGGCCGCATGGCCCGCGCGATCGCCCCCACCACCGGCACCACGACGGAGTTGCCGAACTGCTTGTAGGCCTGCGTGTCGGAGACGGGAATCTTCCACCCCTCGGGGAACCCCATCAGCCGCGCGCACTCGCGCGGGGTGAGCCGCCGCGGCGGGTTGCCGGGCCCACGCGACACGAGGATCTCCGAGCCGTCCTTGTAGTACCGGGCGCTCAGGGTGCGCGCGACGTCGCCCGGCCCAACGAGGCCGAAGCCGAACCCGTTGCCCTTCGCGCGGTGCTTCTCCGCGTAGCGCTGCAGGTAGCTCCAGAGGTGCGGCGTGAGCGTGTACCGCGCGCTCACCGCGCCGTCGGGGCCCTCGGTGAACGGCGCCTCCGCGGGCTCGGAGCCGTCTTCGGGGTGCAGGATGTCGGCGAGCACGGGGCCCTTCGCGGGGAGCGCGACCTCGTCGAAGCGGAACGCCGTGGGGCGGCGGAACCCCACGAGGAACACGCGCTCGCGGTGCTGCGGCACGAACCAGCGCGCGTCGAGCACCCTCACGTGGACCTCGTACCCGAGCTGCTCGCGCAGCACGTCGAGGATCACCGAGAACGTGCGCCCTCGGTCGTGGCTCTTCAGGTTCTTCACGTTCTCGAGGAGGAACGCCGCGGGGCGGTGGCGGGCGAGGATCTGCGCGACCTCGAAGAACAAGGTCCCCTGCGCCTCGCACGCGAACCCGTGAGGCCGCCCGAGCGCGTTCTTCTTCGAGACGCCGGCGATCGAGAAGGGCTGGCAGGGGAAGCCAGCCAGCAACACGTCGTGCTCGGGCACCTCCTCCTTGCAGGCGCGGATGTCGCCCCGGACCTCGTGCGCGTCGCGCGGGAAATTCGCGCGGTAGGTCTTCTGTGCGAACGGGTTCCACTCGCACGTGAAGACGCACTCCGAGCCCGGGACGGCTTCGAAGCCGGACCGAAGGCCCCCGATTCCGGCGAACAGGTCGACGAAGCGGAGCGGCGCGTCGGGGCGCGCGGACGGGCGCGCGCGGTGGGTGCGGGCGTGCGATGGGGCGGAGGTGCCGGCGGAAGGGAGGGGAAGGGACATCGGTGGGCCCGGGCGGTCGCATGAGGCTATCCGAACGCATCATCGGCGGGGGCCAGATTCTGTCCGGGGTACGATTGCGCGTGCTCCTCCCCCTCCTCGCCTGCCGCCCCGCCGTCCCCGAGTGCGACGCCGTCTGGACCGGCGGGGTCGTCCACACGATGGAGCCCGGCGCGCCGCCGGCCGAGGCGGTGGGCGCGCGCGACGGCGCCATCGCCGTGGTGGGCAGCGCCGAGGACGTCGCCGCCTGCACGGGCGAGGGCACGCGCGTCGAGGACCTCGGCGGGCGCGTGCTCCTCCCGGGGTTCGTCGACGCGCACACCCACCCCGTTTGGAGCGGCGCCGAGCTGCTCACCGTCGACCTCTACGAGGTCACGACGATCGAGGAGGCGCTCGCGGCCGTCGCCGCCTACGCGGCCTCCCACCCCGAGGAGGCCTGGATCCAGGGCGGCGGCTGGGACGCCCCCACCTTCGAGGGCCAGCTCCACCGCTCGCAGCTCGACGGCGTGGTCGCCGATCGGCCCGTGTTCCTCGCGTCCGCGGACGGCCACTCCGCGTGGGTCAACAGCGAGGCCCTCGCCGAGGCCGGCGTCACCGCCGACACGCCCGACCCCGACGGCGGCGCGATCGAGCGCGACGAGGCGGGCGAGCCCACGGATGTCCTCCGCGAGACCGCGGTCGACCTCGTCGCGGCGTACGCCCCCGCGTACTCCGACGCGCTCGTGGACGAGGGGCTCGCCCTCGCCCTCGCGGAGGTCCACGCCTACGGCATCACGACGCTGATCGACGCCAACGCCGAGGACTGGGTGCTCGCCGCCTACCTGCGCGCGGACGCCGCCGGCACGCTGGGCGTCCGCGTGTTCGGCGCGGTGGAGGCGCTCCCGGGCGAGGGCGCCGGCCAGATCGACGCGATCGTCGCGATGCGCGCGGAGTACGCCTCGCCGCTCGTGTCGGTGGGCGCGATCAAGGTGTACCTCGACGGCGTGCTCGAGTCGCAGACCGGGTATCTGCTCGAGCCGTACGAGGACGGGTCCAACGGCGAGCCCCTGTTCGACGACGCCGAGCTCGACGCGATCTTCGCCGCGGCGGACGAGGCGGGGCTCCAGCTGCACGCCCACGCCATCGGCGACGGCGCCGTCCGCCAGCTCCTCGACGCCGTCGAGCGCATCCCCGGCACACGCGATCGTCGCCCGCTCGCCGCGCACATCGAGCTGATCGACCCGCTCGACGTCCCGCGCTTCGCCGAGCTCGGCGTGCTCGCCGACTTCCAGCCGCTCTGGGCGTACCCGGACGAGTACATCGTCGAGCTGACGGTCCCGGTCATCGGCGAGGACCGCGCCGGGTGGCTCTACCCGATCGGCGGCGTGGCGGCGGCGGGGGGCACGCTCGTCGCCGGGAGCGACTGGAGCGTGAGCTCGATGAACCCCTGGGAGGCCGTCGAGGTCGCCGTCACGCGCCAGGACCCCGAGGGCGGCGGCGACGTCCTCACGCCCGATCAGCGCGTCGACGTCGACACCATCCTCGCGGCGTACACGCGCGACGGCGCGCGGGCGGTGTTCGCCGAGGACGCCGTCGGCAGCATCGCGGTGGGCAAGCGCGCCGACCTCGTGCTCGTCGACCGCGACCCGTGGGAGGTCGATGCGAGCGAGCTCTCGGACGTGCGCGTGCTCGCGACGTGGGTCGACGGCGGCGAGGTCTTCCGCGACGACGGTACCGGCGCGTCGAAGCGCGCGAGGCCGCGGCGTTGACCCGCCGCGAGGTCGTCGCCCACGTCCTGCTCGCCCTCGTCGCCGGGCCGATCGGGTGGGCGGTCGCGGGGGGCGTCGGCGCCGTCAGCGCGATCGCCGTGGGCGTCTGGGTCGTGCAGTCGGCGGGGCCGTCGCCGATCCAGACCGCGTTCGCCGCCGTGGTGATCGCGGTCGCGCTCGCTGTGATCGGCTGGGTCGTCCCGCCCATCCCGAGCGGCGCGTACGCGGCGATCCAGTCGGTCGCGCGCGGCGCGGCCGCGGGGGCGCCCGCGGGGGTGCTGGTGGCGATCGGCGTGCGCGTTACGGCCAGATCTCCCCGTTCTTGATCACGAACCCGATCTTCGTCGTGTTGCGCACGTCCTCGCGGGGGTCGGCGTCCAGCACCACGAGGTCGGCGAGCTTGCCGGCCTCGACGGTGCCGAGGTGCTGCTCGAGCCCGATGTAGGTCGCGCCGCCGATCGTCGCCGCGCGCAGCGCCTCCATCGGCGTCATCGCCCCCTCGCTCGCGAGCGACCACAGCTCCCAGTGGACGCCGAGGCCCTGCAGCTGGCCGTGCGCGCCCAGCGTGACGAGGCCGCCGGCCCGCGCCACCCTCGCCGCGTCGCGCGCGACGGACTGGAAGTTCCACGACGTGTCCTGGGCGAGCACGCCGCGCCGCCACGCGAGCGCGTCGAGCGCGCGCCGGGGGAAGTGGCGCAACAGGCGCGCGTCGTCGAGCGGGCTCATCTTCTGGAAGAAGAAGTTCTCGCCGAAGAGCCCGCCGTACGCGACGAGCAGCGTGGGGGTCCACGCCGTACCCGCGCTCGTGGCGGTCTTTCCGCCCGCCATCCACGAAACCACGTCCGCGTACACCGGCGAGTTCGGCAGCGAGTGCTCGATCGCGTGGAAGCCGTCCGCGACCATCCCGAGGTTCTGGAAGAGGTCGCCGCCGCCCTCGGGGACGCACAGCACGCCGAGCTCGTGGCAGGCCTGGACGTACCACTGGCGGCGCGCCCGCTGGCTCTGCTGGTAGACCTTCACGCTCGTCGCGCCGACGGCCTGCAGGCGGCGGACGTGGTCGCGGGCGGTCTCCTCGTCCGGCGTCTTCGCGCCGTCGTTGGCGAGCGCGCCGTAGAGCACGCCGCCGGTGGAGTACACGCGCGGCCCCTTCTCGAAGCCGGCCTCCACGCGCTCGGCCTGCGTGAACACGAGGTCGGTGGACGCGGACGGGTCGTGGACCGTCGTCACGCCGAAGTCCAGCGCGGTGAGGTAGCGCCACTCCTGCTCGGGCAACACGTCGCCCGCGGAGAAGTGCAGGTGCGCGTGGACGTCGACGAGCCCGGGGATGACGGTCTTGCCCGTGACGTCGATCACCTTCGCGCCCGCGGGCACGGGCCCGCCGATGGACACGATGCGGTCGCGCTCGATCACGATGGTGGCGTCCTCGAGCACCTCGTCGCCCTTCATCGTGAGGACCCGCGCGTGGGTCAGCGCGATCGCGCCTTCGGGCCGCGCGCGCGGCACCGTCAGGCCCACCGCCGTCTTCTCGACGCCCGCGTCGTAGTCGGGCTTCGTGTCCTTCGCCGGCGCGCCGACGCCGGCGACCGCCTTGCGGTGCAGCACCGGGCCCTGCGCCCAGGTCACGTGCTTCCCGTCGGGCGTCCAGCCGAGCCAGTCGCCGACGACCTTCGTGAGGCGCTGCGTCGGGAGCGCGCCCTCGACGGCCACCTCGCCGCTCCAGCGCGGGAGCGCGGTCACGTAGGCCTGGTGGTCGAGCTTGTAGGCGACCCGGCGGAAGTCCGGGGCGATGGCGACCTCCTCGGCGCCGCCGAGCACGAGGTGCGACCGCTCGTCGGTGCCGTCGAGCGCGACGGACACGAGCACGGCCAGCGGCGGCTTGCGGCCCTCCTGCGCGCGGTCCTCCATGAACCACACGCGGTCCTCGTGTAGCCAGAGCTTCGTCGCGCGGTTGATGCCGCGGTTCGCGGTGGACGTCACGATCCGCGTGGTCCAGCCCTTCTTCTCGCGCGTCGCGACCACGATCTCGTACCAGGGCTCGTTCGCGAGGTCGGGCAACGCGTCGCCGCCCACGCCGCGGAGCACGACGAGGCGCGTTCCGTCGGCGCTCCACGCGGGGTTCGCGAGCTGGCCCGCGAGCGGCAGCACCTCGTCGCTCCGCTTCTTCCCGAGGCGCGTGACGTGCAGCTGCCCGCCGTCGCGATCGCTCCACGAGGTCCACGCGAGCTGCGTCCCGTCGGGGCTCCACGCCGGCGCGTAGCCGGTGCCGGGCGAGAGCCGCTCGACGACGCCGTCGGCGCCGCGCAGCCAGAGGGCGCCCAGCGCGGAGAACGCGACCGCGCCGTCCTGCCGCCACGTCGGCCAGCGGACGACCTTCGCCTCCACCACGTCCGGGACGGCGCGCGCCCACCGCTGGACGTCGCGGAAGTCCCAGGTGCCCTTCGCGTGGAACGGGATCTCCGTCCGCTTGCCGTCCATCGCGAGGCGCCAGAGCTTGCCCTTCGCCCAGAGCACGAGCTCGCCCGCATCGGTCCAGTCCATCGCCGGGTAGGTGCCGTGGAGCGCGAAGGCCTCCATCTCGTCGCGGTCGAGCCAGTCGGCGAGCACCCGCCGCCGGCCCGTGGCGAGGTCCAGCACCTCGAGCAGCGCCTGCGAGCGGTCGCGCGACACGAACACGAGCCGCTTCCGGTCCGGCGATAGCAGGGGCCGCGACGCGCTCCCCGCGCCGGTGACGACGGGGAGGCGCTCGCCGTTGCGGCGGTCGAGGCGCCACACCGACCAGAGGCCCGACAGGGGGTCGCCGTTGTAGTCGAAGCGGCCGGCGCGGTCGCTGAACCAGAGGAAGCGGCCGTCGCCGGTGGCCTCGCCCGCGTGCGGGTGGGCGTCGAGCGACGTGAGCTGGAAGCCCTTGCCGCCCTCGAGGTGGTACTGCCAGAGCTCGGTCACGCCGATGCTGCGCGTGTCGACGGTGCGCTTCCGGGCGACGATCCAGTCGCCGTCCCACATCGGCTCGGTCAGGCGGGCCTCGTCCTCGTCGGTGACCTGCCGGGCGCCGGTGCCGTCGGCGTTCATCACCCAGATCTGCTCGTTGCCGCCGCGGTCGCTGGCGAAGGCGAGGCGCTCGCCGTCGGGGTCGAAGCGGGGCTGCGTGTCCCAGGCGACGCCCGTGGTCAGGCGGATCGCCTCGCCGCCGGCGAGCGGCAAGGACCAGAGGTCGCCGAGCAGGTCGAACACCACGCGATCGCCGTGCACGGTGACGCTCATCCAGGTGCCCTCGCGCACCTCCAGCGAGACCGGGTGGGTCGGGCCGTGGGGCGCGTTCACGTCCCAGGCGGGCTTCGGATCGTCGGCGGCGAGGGCGGAGGCGAACAGCAGCGTCGGCATGGCGCGCGCAGTCTACTCCCCGCGCCCCGGTTGCAGACCTGTTGCAGTCGGCCCGGGCCTCGAACGGCGCCGCCGGATGGGCGTACAAGGCGCGCCACACAGGAGGCCACCATGTCCGAGACCGTCCCCGCCCCCCGCGCCGTCCCCGTCACCTTCTGGATCTTCGGCGCGATCGCGGCCGCCGTGACCGTCGCCGGCGCGGTCCTCGTCGAGCCGCCGCAGACGCTCGCCGTCGAGCCCGCGATGGGCTGGCTCCTCGCCGCCCTCGGCGCCTACTTCGTCGCCTGTTCGACCTTCTTCCAGCGGTTCGTGCTCTACGCCCTGCAGGTGGAGCGCGCGGTCGCCTGGTACGGCGAGCCCTCGCGCGCCTTCACGCACGGCTTCTACCGGCTCCTCGGCTTCGTCATGCTCGCCGCCGGGCTCCTGAAGGTCATGGGCAAGTTCTGACGGTAAGATGGCGGGATGCTCGGTCCCGCCGACGCCGCCGAGGTCGCCGAACGTTTCTCGCCGGTGATCTACCAGGACGTCGCCGACGGGTTTTGGGGCGAGGACGAGTACCGTCGCCTCGACCTGCTCGCGGCGGTGGACTTCGACGGCAACCTCGACGCGCTCGACAACGTCGAGAACGCCGCCACCACCGCGCTCCCCGGCGTCGTGTACTGGGACGTGATCGAGACCGAGACCCACCTGTACGTGCTCTACGCGTTCTTCCACCCCGTCGACTGGAACGACTTCAACGGGGTGGACCACGAGAACGACATGGAGCACGCCTGGCTCGTCGTGGAGAAACACGCCGACGGGTCGCTGTCTCTGGCGTTCGTGCACACGCAGGCGCACGGGCAATTGCTCGCGTGGACCGACGGCGACGTCGCCGGCGACGGCTTCGACGTCAGCGAGGGCGGGCTCTCGCTCGAGGGCGAGCACCCGCGGCTCTTCGTCGAGGCGCACGGCCACGGGCCCGCGTCGTGCTCGCACGGCGGCGGCCTGCCGTTCGTCGGCGCCATCGACTGCGACCCCGCCGACGACGAGGACATGGTGGTCTACCGGGCCGGCCAGACCTCCGCGGAGCCCGACGTGTCCGCGGACGCGCCGGTGGAGGCCACCTACGTGCTCGTGTCCTCGCGCGAGGCGCTCTGGCCCCACGCCGCGTCGCGGGACCTCTGGGACGAGTTCTTCACGTACGCCCCCTCGGCCGGCGACTTCGAGGTCAACGGCGCCCTCGGCTATCTGGGCCACGACATGGCGGGCGACGAGGGCGGCGGCGCGGGCACGGCCCCGTGGGGCTACCTCGTCGACGACTCGTTCCTCGGCGGGACCACCTACGGCGCGCGCGGCGACTGGCTCTTCGACCCCGCCGCGCTCTACGCCACCCTGTACGACGACCCCTGCGAGGCGAACGCCGGCTTCCGCAACTACCTGTCGAACCCGTACCTCGACGAGCTCGCCACGAGCGCGCTCCCGTGGGACGGCGAGGACCGCGGCCGGCGCTGCGACGGCGTCGAGGCGCCGCCGCCCGTCGAGGACACCGGCGACACGGGCGCGGGCGACACCCACGCCGGCGAAGACACC
>JBMOQZ010000164.1:0-2172 GCA_049322475.1 Myxococcota bacterium
GGCCTCGCCCTCGAGCTGGGCCAGCTTCTGCAGCTCCTTCTCCCACTCGCCCGCAAGCTGCGGCGCGGCGTCGCGGATCCGGTCGACGAGGCGCTGGCGGCCGACGGCGCGCTCATAGTCCTCGCGTGTGATCCCGAGCCCCGAGAGGTCGCCGACCACGTCGTGGAGGGCGGGCATGCTGGCGTAGCGCTCGTCGAACAGGAACGAGACGTGGACCCCGTCCCAGGGGTCGGGCTTCTGCTTGCGGTGCGCTTGCTGCCGGATCTCCTCGCGCAGCTGATCCATGCGTCGGCGGGCACCCGCCAGCGCCTCGATCTCGCGGGTGGGCGCCATGACCCGGTGGACCGACGTGAACCGGTACGAGTCCACACGCACGGGCAGGCGCCGGCCGGCGCTGGTCTCGGCGCGGTCGCGGAGCGGGAGCAGGTGGGCGTTCTCGCCCTTGACGCGGTTCGGCTGGCCGCGCGCCTCCCGCTGGCCGGCGGCCACGAGCTGGTCGAAGCCGGCGGACGCGTCCACGAGGCCGGAGGCGAGGGACGACTGCCGCGGCGCCTCCTGGAAGGGCTCGTCCTTCTCGACGCCCGGGATCCTCCACAGGCGCCAGGCCTGCTCGCGCAGGAGCTGCGCCACGCGCGGGTCGAGGCCGACGTCGTTCTGGTACGCCTGGGGCGCGAGGACGAACTCCGAGAGCCAGGCCAGGCCGTAGCGGCCGCCCGTGAGCTTCCGCACCGTCTCCTCGGTGAGCGGGACGACCTGGCCCTCGACCACGAGCACGGGGTCCAGGTCGTCTATGCGCACGGACGCGACGCGGAGGCCGCCCACGATCAGGACGAAGTCGGGCGGGTAGGTCGCCTCGGTGCCGCGGCTCTGGCCCGTGCCCTGGAGGTCGAGGAACAGCTCGGGCGGGAGGTCAGCCGAGTTCTCCGCGCCCTCGCCCTGCGGCGCGTAGCCGACGCGGCCCTCGCCGGTCGGCCAGAGCGCGACCGAGCCGTCGAGGCACAGGCACAGGTCGCCGCCGCCGTGCTCTTGCGCCAGCTTCGCGAGCGCCACGGTCGCGGGCGCGAAGCGGGGCAGCTCGATCGCGGGGCGGACCTCGGCCCAGCTCTCGGGCGGGTGGGCGAGCTTCGGCGCGCCGAACAGGTTCGTCGCCACCTCCTCCGCGACCTCGCGGAGCGAGAAGGGCTCGCCGCCGGACTTCACGCTGTCGGGGGCGTAGTTCGCCTCGGCGTCACGACGGTTGAAGGACCAGCGGCGGACGAAGCCCTGCGCCTCGAAGTAGCGGGAGTCCACGAGCCGGGCGAGGAGCATGGCGAGCGACCCGTCGGCGTTGCGGCGCACGGTCTCGATCGAGATGCAGTAGAGCGGGTCGACGACGGCCACGTACTCCTTCCCCGCGCGGTCGACCTCGGCCATGACGAGCGACCCGGCGAACTCGAGGCGGCGGGCGCCGGCGAGCGGCACGGGCGCGCGCGGGTTGCGGATCGCGCCGAGGTCGAGGCGCGCCTGGGTGCGACCCCGCACGAGGTTGCCCGGCGTGGGCGTGACGAACTCGAAGCCGCGGGGGAAGTCGGCCGCGAACAGGAGCAGCGTCGTCGTGTCCGCGCGCCAGCCGCGCGTGCGGCGGAAGCGCACGTCGCGCACCGGCCAGCCCTGGTACGTGGCGAGGGTGCCGGCCATGCGTCACAGCCCGAAGTCGGTGACGAGGTCGGAGGTGACGGGCTCGCTGCGCGTTCCGCGAGCGGCCTCCTCGGCGAGGGTCTGCTCGAACGCGAGGCGCGCCTGCTGGCGCCGGAAGGCCGGGTCCTCCTCCTGCCGTCGCGTGTAGTCGGAGCGGAGGCGGTCCTCCTCCAGGCGCGTCACGAGGGCTGCCTCGCGACGGGCCAGCTCCTGGGCCAGGCGCTGCTCCAGGTAGGCCAGGAGCTGCTGGGTGAGCGGGGCGAGGAGCGCCATGAACGGGCCCAGGCCCGGCACGGCCGCCCCTGCGAGCGTCATGAGCGAGGGCAGGGTCTGCGAGGGCTCGCCGCCACCGAAGAGCGTGCGACCCAGGGCGGCGCCGCGCTCGCGGGCCTGGTTGACCTGGCCCAGCGCCCGGAAGGCGCCGCGATCGAACAGGGACCCGTCGGCCAGGGAGCTCGCGCCGCGGGTGCCCGTCGAGGCGCTGCGCTCGCGGAT
>JBMOQZ010000165.1:0-2170 GCA_049322475.1 Myxococcota bacterium
GATCGAGATCGGCTGGGGCCCCTTGATGCACCTTCGGCGCACCGTCGGCCTGGCTATCCCTTCCCCGGTTGCGTCCCCGCAGAGCCGGAGTCCGTTTCGCCAGGCAGTTCTCGGGGTGTTCCCGCGTTCCACCCCCAGGGTGCGGAACACGGGAACAGCCGCTCACGCGCCCACGAGGGCCCAGCCCTCCTCTCGACGGGCGACGAGGCCCCGCTCGCGGAGCGCGGCGACCGCGTGGACGACGCTCTCCTTGCGGACGCGGAGGCGTCGCTGGAGGGCCGTGGTGTGTTGCGGGCCGGTGTCCGCGAGGGCGGCCAGGACGGCGCCCTCGAGCGGATCCTGGCTGGAAGCGGGTGCGGCGTCGCCGCCGGACGCGTCGAGGGCGAGGTGCGGCGCAGGGTCGGTGGCGAGACGGAGCGAGACCGGGTCGGGCGCTGCGGCGCCGCGGTGCTCGATCGTGAGGAGCATGGCGTCGGCGCCGCGGCGCGTGAGGAAGAGGGCCGAGTCGGTCCACGCGGCGAAGTCGCCGCTGCCGCGGAGCTGCTGACCTGGGTGCGCGGTGCGCGCCTTGCGCATGTGGTGGACGACCAGGATCGCCACGTCGCGGGCGCGCTGGAGGGCCCGCAGCGAGCCGAGCACGGCGGAGACGTCGCCGGCGGAGTTCTCGTCGACTCGCGCCAGGCGCACGAAGGGGTCAAGGACGAGGAGGCGCGGCCGGTGCTCCGCGACGGTCGCGTCGAGCCGCGCGAGGTGATCGACGCGGTCGAGGCGGAGCTCGGCGGCGTCGAGGAGCAGGACCGGCGCGTCGGCGAGGGACACGCCACGAACGGCCGCCAGGCCGGCGAAGCGCTCGCGGAGCGAGGGCGCGTCGTCCTCGGCGCCGAAGAAGACCACGGGCCCCGGGTCGTGGACCGCGAAGCGCGAGAGCACGGGGACGCCGGTCGCCACGCCGAGGGCGATCTCGGCGGCGAGCCAGGTCTTCTTGCACTTGGGCAGGCCGCCGATGATCCCCACGCCTGCGCGCGCCCACAGGCCCTCGACGGTCCAGCGCGTCCCGGGCGGACGCTCGGGGACGTCGGCGACGCGGCGGACGGGGAAGGGCTCAGAGACCGACGGCGTCGAACGCGGCACGGAGCCACTCCTCGGTGACGACGCGGCGCTCGCCGGCCAGATCCAGGGCGGCCTGCGCGGCCTTGTGGACGAGGGCGGGGACGCCCTGGGTGCGCTCGAACAGCTCGTCGTGGACGGTCGAGGGGATCCGGCGCGCGTCGCCGTCGCCGAGGCGCCGGGCGAGGAAGGGCGCCAGCTCGTCGCGGGCCAGGCCGGTCAGCGCGCAGCGCAGGTCGATCCGTCGGCGGAGGGCGGCGAGGCCCGGGGCGTCGAGGCGCGCGAGGAGCTCGGGGAGGCCGGAGAGGACGAGGCTGAAGATCTGCGGCGCGTCCTGGTCGCACTCGGCGAGGATCCGCAGCTCGGTGAGCGTGTCGACCGGGACCTGGTCGGCCTCGTCGACCCACACGACGAGGTGCGCGGCCTGGGCCCGCAGTGTCTTCGCCAGGTCGGCCACGGTCTCCATGTGAGAGCGGCGCGGATCGCGGCGCACGGCCAGCGCGAGGAAGCGGGCGAAGCCCACGGGGGTGACCTTCGACGAGGAGAGGTAGACGAGCTGCTGGCGGTGGCGATCGAGCGCCGCCTCGACGTCGCGGCGGAGCGAGCTCTTGCCCGCGCCGGACGGACCGGTGACCAGCGCGTAGGAGGGCCCGCGGCGGATCCGGGCGAGGAGCAGGTCGCGGGCGCGGACGTAGTCGCGGAAGAGGAAGGGCGCGTCGCGCCCGTCGCCGTCGGCGGCCTCGCTGGCAGGCGGGGCGGCGGTCTCCGGCGCGGCCGTCGGAGCGGCAGGCGGGGCGACGGCGGGCGACGCGCCCGCGACGTCGGGGTCGGCCTTGCTGCGAGTGCGTGGTGGGGGCGGGCGCTTCGCGGTCATGACTTCCTCCGGGTGCTCTTCGCCTGGTGGTCGACGCGCTGGACCAGCGCGTCGAGGTACGTGGAGATCGCGCGGCCGGGCCCGAGGTCGCGCGTGATCGCGCGCAGGGCGGCCTCGGTGGCGCGGCGCGAGAGCGGACCGATCGCGCGCCACACGCGCTGCACGCGCGCGGCCTCGGCCTCGGTGGCG
>JBMOQZ010000166.1:0-17367 GCA_049322475.1 Myxococcota bacterium
GGGGGGTTCGTCGGGCCCCCACGCCGGTCACCGAGCCACCCCCTGCTCGGCAGGTCCCCCCTCCATGACCGCCCCGCGGTCACCGAGCCACCCCCTGCTCGGCAGGTCCCCCCTCCATGACCGCCCGGCGGTCACCGGCGCAGAGTCTGGTATGCTCCCCACATGGCTTCGGATCTTGTCGGTCGATGGCTGGCATCGTCTCGATCTGGTTGTTGACGCCTGGCGCCGCAACAGCCGAGGACGGCCCCCCGATCACGGGCCCAGCCTCCGGGAGTCCGGATCCGTTGGCCGAAGCCGATTACGTGGCAATCAAGCAGGTGGTGGACAGCGCAACTCCCGCCATCACGGACTGCCGCCTGCGGGCGTCGAGGTTCAACCCGCCATCCGTAGATGGGAACTTCGCGGCCGCGTTCTTGCCTCTGGACAGGTGGTCGACGTCACCGTGACCGCACTCGGTGTGGCGCATTCGCCTTTTGAAACCTGCGTCAAGGGCGTGATCGAGGGGCTGGACTTCCCGGCCATCTCCCGTGACCGGGAGATCCAGAAGTTCTTCACCCTGTTGTAGGAACTCCGGGCGGGACGATAGCCCGGACTGGCCCCAGCCCGGCCGACTTCAAGGCGAAGACGCGTGTCAGCCCGCCACCGCCGTGTGAGCGCATTCGGGCGAGCGCGTGGACGAATTCCCTGACCGACTCTGCGAAGCCGGCGGCCGGCCCCCCGAGCGCTTCAAAGGGGCCTCGCCACGCGGACGAAGTCACCCAGAGGACCGACCGCGCAGAGGCCAACACGACCCGGAGTTCTCTAGAACTCCACCTCGACCCCCGCCCGGAACATCCGCCCCTCCCCAGCGATGTCGTTCGTGTACGTCGCGCTCCCGTCGTCCTCGGTACGGTTGGCGTCGTCGCGCGCGACGAGGGTCTCGTACTTCGTGTCGAGGAGGTTCGTGATGGCGGCGTCGACCCGCACGCGGCCGATGGCGCCGGTGGCGAGCCCGAGGTTCACGAGCGCGAACGCGGGTCCGTCCTCGAGCTTCGAGTCGGGCGTCCAGGCTTCGCGCGGGCGAGGGCCGATCACGTCGACGGACACGTTCGCGCGCAACACGTCCGCGGCCTGCCAGCCGGCCCGCACGTGCGCGACGTGCTCCGGGAACTCGTACTGGAGGTTGCCCGTGTCGCGGTCGACCGCGTGGGTGTAACTGTAGCTGCCGCCGAACTCCCAGGGCGCGAACGTCACGCGACCCTCGGCCTCCGCGCCCACGATCGTGCTCCCGCCGGTGTTGTCGTAGTAGAGGTCGCCGAGCTTCGGGTCGTCGCCCGTCACCTTGTCGATCTGGCCGTCGACGCTCGAGAAGTAGGCGGCGAGCCGCGCCTTCGCCGGCCCGAAGGTGGCCGACGCCTCGGACTCCACCGTGTGGATGCTCTCCGGGGCGAGGTCGGGGTTGCCGGCGGTGAAGTTGTTCTCGCCCGTGTCCGGGTCCTTGCTGACGGCGACGAGCAGCTCGCGCGCGGTCGGCGCGCGGAAGGCGCGGCCGTAGAGCACCTTCACGACGGCGCCGCCGCCGGGGAGCAGCAGCACGCCGAGGCGAGGGGAGGGGAAGGCGCCGTAGTACTGGTGGTAGTCGAGGCGCGCGCCGGCCGTCACCTCGAGGAACCGCATCGCCGTCCACGTGTCCTGCGCGTAGGCGAACCCGCTCCCGATCCACGTCTCGGGCGCGTAGTACGTGCCGTCCGTCACCGGGTCGTGCGAGCGGTCCTCGTAGGTGACGTCCTCGATGCGCGCGACGTGGTTGAGGTCGCCGCCCACGCCGCCGACCACGACGTGCGCCCAGCCGGGGCGGGCGGTGAAGTCCACGGACAGGCCGAAGAGCTCGGTGACCTTGTAGGTCTCCACCAGCGTGGTGGACCAGCTCGTGTCGCAAATCCCGGCCGTGTCGCACTCGGTGACCGGATCGTCGAACCACGCGTACTGGCCCGGGTCGTCGTGCCGCTGCCACGTCAGGCGCGGCACGATCTGCACGTCCGGGCCCACGTCGACGCGGTACTGCGCGCGGGCGAACTGGTCGTGGTACTTCAGCCAGAAGTCGCCCGGGTCCTGGGTGAAGACGTCGAGCGCGTCGTCCTGCTCGTTCACGAAGTAGGTGTGCCGGTACTCCACCGCGTCGAAGCGCAGCCCCAGCCGCCCCACGTCGAGCCGCACGCCCGCGTTCATGGCCAGCTCGGGGTCGGTGCCGGTGACGTTGGCCCGCCCCTTCGGCGTCACCTCGAGGCCGTCGCCCTCCTCGTCGTGCACGCGGGCGTAGGCGCCGACGGCGGCCGGCGTGTCGCCGATCTCGAAGGGCTGCCCCGCCACCGCCGACACACCCGCGCTGAAGCCCGTCCCGCCCGTGACCCTCACGAACGCGCCCGTGAGGTCCTCGGGCGTGTAGGTGACGACGTTGATCACGCCGGCGAACGCGTTGGTGCCGTAGATCGCGGAGCCCGGGCCCTTGATGATCTCGACCTGCCGCACGTTGTCGAGCGGGAGGTAGGCGTCGATGAACGCGTGCGTGTACACCCCGTCGTACCAGGGCACGCCGTCGACGAGGAGCAGGATCTTGTTGTTGTCCGCGCTCGTGACACCGCGGAACCAAGCCAGCTTGCGCGACTCGTTCGAGACCGTCACGTACACGCCCGGCACCTCGCGCAGCAGATCCGCGAGGGTGCGGTAGCCGCGCTCGCGGATCTCGCGGTCGGTCACGACCGTGACGATCGCCGGCGCCTCCTCCACGGCCTGCGCGTAGCGGGCGGCGACCGTGACGATGCGCTCCTCGAGCCGGTAGAGCTCGCTGTCGTCGGGCTCGGTGAAGGGGTCCACCACGGGCGCGGCGAAGAGCTTCGGCAGGAACACGAACGGCAGCACGGGCGCGAGGGTAGCACGGAGGTAGACTCGGGCGATGACCCTCCCCCTCCTGCTCGCGTGCACGCCCGAGAACGAGATCCGAATGAAGGAGGACGACCCCGGCGAGCCGGGCGACACGGCCGTCGATCCCCCGGTCGACACCGACACGGGCGAGCCCCCCGACTCGGGCACCCCGCCCCCGCCCAGCGCCCCGGTCGCGACGATCGTGTCGCCGGACGCGGGCGAGGCGGTCGAGAGCTGTGACGGCCTCGTGCTCGCCGGCGAGGTGGGCGACGCCGACACGCCCACCGACCAGCTCGTGGTCACGTGGTCGAGCGGCGGCACGGTGCTCTGGACCGGCCTCCCCGAGGCCGACGGCACCACCACCCTCGCGTGGGACCCGGGCGACGGGGAGTGGGACGTCACGCTCGAGGTGAGCGACCCGGGCGGCCTGACCGGGAGCGCCACGCGCGCGTTTTCGCTCGGGGCGCCGTCGGCGACGCCCACCTTCACCTGGGCGCGCTCGCCGATGGCGGATCGCGTCGCCGCGAGCAGCGTGGGGACGTGTATCGCCGCGGCGATCGCGCTGCCGACCGACCCGAGCTGGGTCTGGGACTCGGGCGACTACACACCCACGTCGTCGGCCGAAGACGGGTGGGCCTCGGGCCGCACGTGGGCGAGCTGGGACCAGGTGAACGCCGTCGACTGTCACCTCATCGAGCTCACCGTCGAGGTGCCCGACTGCGGCGAGTACGGCGCGCTGCGGATCGCGAGCCCCTGGTACAGCGGCATGCCGATCAACGACAACCTCTACGTGGTCGTCGACGGGAGCGTGGTCTACACGAGCGGCACCAGCTACGGCGCCGGCCACGGCGGCCCGGCGGAGACCGACACGTGGATGGCCGAGGGCGTGGAGATCCCGCTCGTGTCGCTCTCGCCGGGCACCAACACCGTGCAGCTCGTGGTCGAGGAGATCGCGTCGTGGGGCGGCCTCGGGTACCTGGAGCCGACGCTGGTGCAATAGGGAACGGGACGATGGCACACTGCCGCGACGAGGTGGACAGGCAGCTCGGTCCGCGCTTCGTTCACTCTCCGCGCGCGGCTGCGACGATCCCGTCACGCAGGACGTCCCGCGCGAGTACCTCCCGGACGCCCGGTACCGCGGGACGAGTCGACTCACCGAGCGCTCCGCTGGTTGCTTCGGCGAGGTGAGGGCGACGGCGAGTCTGCCCAGGCCCGAAGCCTGAAGCCCAAAGCCCGCAGCCCTGCGAGCTGCGGGAGCCGCTCGCACCGCCGAGCCCTTGACGCCGGCGCCCAAGTGTGCGAAAGGTCGAGCACGGCTCCCGTCCCGGGCGCCACCGCTTTCCACGACCCCCAACCCCCCTCTGGGCCGCTGCGTACATCGCCGGCCGCCGGTCTCCCCGGCGGCGCGCCCCGAGCCGACATCCCGAGCAGCACCACGGCACGGATCCCCGTCCTCGCCCCGCACCTCCACCCCGCCGGAACGTTCCGCGGGGAGGGGTCGCCTGCTGCCCGAACGGTTCCGCGACCTTGCGCGGCGGTCCCACGGAGACCGCCTTGCCGTCTGAGATCCTCGTCAACACCACCGGAAAGGAAACCCGCCTCGCCCTGATGGAGAACGGGCAGCTCTGCGAGCTGCACGTCGATCGGGGCACCGACCGCGGCTACGTCGGCAACGTCTACCTCGGCAAGGTGGTCCGCGTGCTCCCGGGCATGCAGGCCGCGTTCGTCGACATCGGGCTCGAGCGCGCCGCGTTCCTGTACGTCGGCGACATCTACCCCCAGCTGCTCGACCACAAGCACGGCGACGACGAGGTCGACGACGAGCCCGACGCCGACGTCACCGTCGCCGAGGAGGCCCCGCCGCGCGAGGCCCCCCGGCCCGGCCAGCCCGCGATCCAGGACCTCCTCACCGAGGGCCAGGAGATCGTGGTGCAGGTCGCGAAGGACCCCATCGGCACGAAGGGCGCGCGCGTCACGACGCACATCACGCTGCCGGGCCGCTACATGGTGTTCATGCCGACGGTCGACCACGTCGGCATCAGCCGCCGGATCGAGCGCGACAAGGAGCGCCGTCGCCTGCGCGAGTTCGTCGAGAAGAACCGCCCGAAGGGCGCGGGCTTCATCGTCCGCACGATCTGCCAGAGCCAGTCGAACCAGACGCTGAAGCAGGACATGACCTACCTGCTGCAGACCTGGGACAAGATCACGTCCGCCGCGAAGGTGAAGAAGGCGCCCGCGCCGCTCCACCTCGACCACGGCCTCGTGCTGCGCATGGTCCGCGACGCGTTCCACGACGAGGTGGAGCGCATGGTCGTGGACAACCCGAAGCTGCACGAAGAGGTCATGGCCTTCATGGACGAGTTCTCGCCCGACCTGAAGGAGAAGGTCCACCTCTACAAGGGCGCCGAGCCCATCTTCGACGCGTTCGGCGTCGAGACCGAGCTCCAGCGCTCGCTCGGCCGCAAGGTGTGGCTCAAGTCCGGCGGCTACCTCGTCATCGACCAGACCGAGGCGCTCGTCTCCATCGACGTCAACTCGGGCAAGTACGTCGGCCAGGGCGGCTCGCTCGAGGACACCACCTTCAAGGTCAACCTCGAGGCCGTGAAGGAGGTCGTCTACCAGCTCCGCCTGCGCAACATCGGCGGCATCATCATCATCGACTTCATCGACATGGACAAGGAGCAGAACCGGGAGAAGGTCTACCGGGCGCTCGAGGAGGAGCTGAAGAAGGACCGGGCCCGCACGAACGTGCTCAAGATCAGCGAGCTCGGGCTCGTGCAGATGACCCGCAAGCGCGTCCAGGAGGACGTGATCCGCTACCTGTCCGAGACCTGCCCGTACTGCGAGGGCCGCGGCTCGCTGCGCTCCCGCCAGACCATCTGCTTCGAGATCTTCCGCGAGCTGCAGCGCGAGTCCGCGCGCACGGTGGGCGCCCAGTCCCTGTTCGTGAACGTGCACCCCAGCGTGGCGGACGTGCTCTACGGCGAGGAGTTCGGCACCCTCGAGCAGTTCGAGCAGAAGCTCAACCGCCGCGTGGTGGTGCGGGCGCTCCAGCACCTGCACCCGGAGCGGTACGAGGTCTACGCGCGCTAAGCTGGGCGGATGCTCGCCCTCCTCGCCGCGTGTACGTCCGAGCCGGCCGGCTCGCCCGCGCCGGAGCCCGAGCCCGACGTCGTGCCCTGGACCCACGCGCGCCCGCCGCTCGACGAGGTGTCGCCGACCGGCCGCGCGTGGAAGCGCGGCGTCATCCACCTCCACAGCTACCTGTCGCACGACGCCTGCGACAACCACTCCGCGGCGAACCCCGACGACGTCTGCTTCGACCGCTTCCGCGCGGCCCTGTGCGACGCGGGCCTCGACTACGCCTTCGTCACCGACCACCCGGCGAGCGCGGGCGAGCACCCCTACGAGGAGATCCTCCTCTCCGAGCCCGGCGACACCGCCCTCGCCGACGGCAACCTCGTCGCGTGCGCCGACGGGCGCGCCGTGCTCACGATGCCGGGCATCGAGGACGAGCTCATGCCCATCGGGCTCGACCGCCACGTCTCGGACGACCCCGCCGTCAACGACGCGATCTACAACGGCACCGACGCCACCACGTTCGCGGAGGAGGCCGCCGCGGGCGCCGCCGTGATGCAGGCGCACACGGAGGGGAAGTCGCTCGACGAGCTCTACGCGCGGCAGGCGATGGGCCTCGTGGGCGTCGAGATCTTCAACCTCCACGCGATGGTCGACCCGACCAAGCGCGAGGAGGACCTCGGGCTCGACGCCTTCGCCTACCTCGAGGCCGCCGGGCCCTTCATCTCCGGCGAGACCGACGCCGAGCCCGACCTCGTGTTCCTCTCGTTCTACGAGGAGCAGGGCGTCTCGCTCGAGCGGTGGGACGCGCTCAACCGGGTGGCGTTCACCGTCGGCACCGCCGGCACGGACGCCCACGAGAACGCGATCCCGTCGCTCATGGCGGACGGCGAGCGCGTGGACTCGTACCGCCGCATGATCTCGTGGTTCGGCAACGTGGTCCTGCCCGACGGGGACTCGCCCGCCGACTTCCAGGCCGCCGTGGAGGCGGGTCGGCTGTTCGTCGCGTTCGAGGCGCTCGGCGTCCCCTCCGGCTTCGACGTCCGCTACGGCGAGCTCGAGCACGGCGGCGAGGGAGAGGTCGGCGGAACGCTGGAGGTCGGCTGCCCGACGCTCGCCGCCGACAGCCCCCGCGACGGCGAGGACCCCGACGTCGACGTGGTGGTGCTGAAGGACGGGGTGGAGTGGCAGCGGGGTTGTGGCGCGTGGAGCGTGACCGAACCCGGTGTGTACCGCGTGCGCGTCGACATCGTGCCCCACCACCTCGCCGGCTTCCTCGACGACCGGGCGGAGGCGCTCGTGCACGCCTACCCGTGGCTCTACGGGAACGCGTTCCGGCTCGGCCTCTGACGTGATAGCGTGGCGGCCGCGATGACGCGGATGCGCCGCCAACGTAGCGTCCGATGGAGGCAGCTGGCCGTCCTCGTCGCGACGTTGCTCTCGGTCGTGCTCGCCCAGGTCGGCGTGCAGATCCACGAGGCCGCCACGCCGCACGTCGTGTGCGCCGAGCACGACGGGCGCGTGGAGGACGGGCCCGTCCAGGTCGCGTCCGCCGAGAGACACGACGTCGCCTCGCTCTCCGCGATGATCGACCTCGGCGACGACCACGAAGGCTGCGCGATGCCGCTCACGCCGAAGAGCGGCAGCGTCGACGTCGCCGACGCCGCGCCCGCGTGGGAGGCCGTGGCCGGCGTGCTCGCCGACGATCCTTTGCCGGAAGGGGTGCCGGGCCGGACGGGCCCGCCGCTCCTGCACGTCGCCCCGAAGCTCTCTCCCCCGCGGGCGTAGGCGCCGCGCGCACGAAGCGCGCCCGACCTCCGTCCCGCCGCGTCGCTCCCGCGAACGGCGGATCTCCCCCCGTTCCCGCGGCGTCGCCGCCGGGAGAGCCTCGATGCACCTGCTCGTCTTCTCCGCGTTCGCACAGGACACGCCCCCTCCGCCCGGGGGCGTGGGCGGCCAGACCTTCCCGTCGCTCCGCAACCCCGCGATGTCCGTGAACGGGCTCGTCCTCGCCAGCGCGACCTGGGAGGACGGCGAGCTCGCCCCGCCCGCGCTGCAGGCGCACGAGGAGGAGCCGGCCGGCGGCCACGGCCACGGCGGCGAGTCGTTCGGCACCGGGCTGTCGATGCAGGAGACCGAGCTCCAGCTCAAGGCCGCGGTCGACCCCTACCTCGACGCGAACCTCACGCTGTCGATGCACGGGATCGAAGGCATCGAGCTGGAAGAGGGGATCGTCCGGCTGGTGTCGCTACCGCGGGTGATCCTGAGCGTCGGCAAGATCAAGGCGCCCTTCGGCCGCGAGAACCTCGCGCACACCCACGCGCTGCTGACGATCGACCGCTCGCTCGTCGGCCAGCGGGTGTTCGGCGCCGAGGGGCTCAACGACGTCGCCGTCCACGGCGCCGTGCTCCTGCCGGCGCCCTGGTACTCGGAGGTGACGCTCGGCGTGGACGCCGGCGCCAACGAGCGGATCCTCGGCTCGGGCTTGCCGGGCGCGTTCGGCTACCTCGGCCACTGGAAGAACCTCGTGGACCTGTCGTCGGGCACGTCGCTCGAGGTCGGCGTCTCGGGCTACGGCGGGCTCGACCCGTTCGGCGAGATCGCCACGGTCGGCGGCGTCGACGTGACGCTGAAGGGGCACGGGCGCGGCCACCGCCAGTTCAACCGCGTGATCTGGCAGAGCGAGTACCTGCTCCTGCGGCGCGCGGGCGACCCCGAGGACCCGGTCGTCGGCGGGCTCTACTCCACGCTCGAGTACGCGCTCACGCGGCGCTTCTGGCTCGGCGGGCGCTTCGATCTCGTCGGGCTCCCCGAGCCCGCGGACGAACGCACCTGGGGCGCCACCGCGATCGCGATCTACGCCCCCACCGAGTTCTCGGCGATCCGCCTGCAGGCGCAGCGCCAGCTCCTCCCCGACGGCGACACCGTCGACTCCGTCGTGTCGCAGCTCAACTTCACCATCGGCGCCCACCCGGCGCACGCGTACTGACCGGAGGCCCCGTGAAGAAGCTCTTCGTCACCCTGCTCGTCGCCCTGCTCCCCGGGTTCGCCCACGCCGCGGTGAAGGTGGTCACCACCACCCAGGACCTCGCGGCCATCACGAAGGACGTGGGCGGCGCGCTCGTCGAGGTCTCGTGGATCGCCCGCGGCGACCTCGACCCCCACTTCGTCGAGGCCAAGCCGTCCTACATGGTCAAGCTCGCGAGCGCGAACCTCGTGGTCGCGGTCGGCATGGAGCTCGAGGTGGCCTGGCTCCCGTCGCTGATCATCGGGGCGCGCAACCCGAAGGTCGCGCCCGGGATGCCCGGCTACCTCGACGCCTCCACGGCGATCGAGCCCATCGAGGTCCCGACGGGCACGATCGACCGCTCCCGAGGCGACCTCCACCCGCTCGGCAACCCCCACTACTGGCTCGACCCGGAGAACGGCCGGCTCGTGGCCCGCGCGATCGCGAAGCGGCTGCAGCAGCTCGACCCGGCGAGCGCCGCGTCGTACCAGAAGAACCTCGCCACCTTCGAGGAGAAGCTCACCGCGAGGTTGTCCGAGTGGGCCGCGCGGACGGCGTCGCTGAAGGGCACCGCGGTCGTCGGCTACCACGCGACGTTCGACTACTTCGCCCGCCGCTTCGGGCTCAAGGTCGTCGGCTTCGTGGAGCCGAAGCCGGGCATCCCGCCTTCGCCCGCGCACGTCCTCGAGGTGTCGCAGGCGGCGAAGGCGGCCGGCGCGAAGTGGATCTTCGTCGAGCCGTACCACAACCCCGCGGACGCGCAGCCCGTCGCGAGCGCGTCGGGCGCGAAGGTGCTGGCGCTGCCGACGTCGGTGGGGGCGGAGGCGTCGATCGTGACGTACTTCGACCTCTTCGACACGATCGTGCGCAAGCTCACGGGGGTCTGACGTGGCCGAGATCGTGTCGCTCATGCTCCCGGCCCTCGTGGCGTGTTTCGTGCTGACGGGCATCCACGTGTACCTCGGCATCCACGTGCTCGCGCGCGGGGTCATCTTCGTGGACCTCGCGCTCGCGCAGGTGGCCGCCCTCGGCGCGACGGTCGCGTTGCTGTGGGGCGCCGAGCCCGGCGGCGTCGACAGCTACCTCGTGTCGCTCGGCTTCACGATGGTGGGCGCGCTGCTCTTCACGTTCGCGCGCGCCCTCGCCGATCGCGTGCCCGTCGAGGCGATCATCGGCATCGTGTACGCGGTGGCCTCGGCGACCGCCATCATCCTCGCCGACCGCCTCCCGCACGGCGCCGACCAGATCCGCGAGATCCTCGTCGGCAACCTGCTCGCCGTGACGTGGCCACACATCGCGAAGACGGCGGCGATCTACGCGCTCGTCGGGGCGGTGCACTTCGTGTTCCGGCGCGAGTTCTTCCTCGTGTCGACCGACCCGGAGCGCGCGCAGGCGCAGGGCCTGAAGATCGCGTGGTGGGACCTCCTCTTCTACCTGAGCTTCGGCTTCGTCATCACGAGCTCCGTCGCGATCGGCGGCGTGCTCGTCGTGTTCTCGTTCCTCGTCATCCCCGCGGTCGTCGTCGCGCTGTTCGCGCGCGGGCTCCTCGCGCGGCTCCTCGCCGGGTGGGCGGTCGGCATGGCGGGGAGCGTGCTGGGGATGATCGCGTCCTTCGAGCTCGACCTGCCGACCGGCGCCGCGGTCGTCGCGACGTTCGGCGCGCTGCTCGCGGCGGCGATCGTGGCGAGCCTCTTCGTGCGCCGCGCCCGCTTCGGCGAGGACGCCGCCGGCGCCGCGAAGTAGCGGCGGCGCCTCACCGCAGCGCCGCGGCGAACGCGTCGGGGTGCTCCCAGGGGCAGAGGTGGCCGCCCGGCACCCACGTCACGGGCACCCGGAAGCGCCGGGCGAGCGCGCGCGCCACGAACGGCGGGTACCAGCGGTCGTCTCGCCCCCACACGAGGCGGACGTCGCGCAGGCGGGGGATCGCCGGGGGCCGCATCGCCCGCGCGATCGCCCGCATGCGCGCCGGCGGGACCGGCGAGAAAGCGGCCATCGCCTCGGCCGCGCGCGCGGGCGACACGCTCCCCGCGAGGAACTTCCGGCCTGCGTGGCGTTCGTAGAAGTACCGATGCAAAGGCCACCGCGCGGTGGCTCGCACCATCGCCCAGTACGGCCCGAGCGCGGTCCCGGTGAGCACCACCGGCGCGCCCGTCTCGGCGCCGAGCATCGCCGCCACAACGCCGCCGAGGTCGTGCCCGACGAGCACGGTGTCGCCGCGCACGCGGGGGCGCAGGTGCGCGACGAGCGCGTCGAGCGAGAACGGCTCGTCGGTGTCGACGCCGGGCAGGAGCGGCGCGTCCACGGGGAAGGGGAGCCGCGACCAGAGGGCCGGGGAGGTCGGGAGGCCGTGGATCGCCAGCAGCACGCGCGGTTCCTATCGGGGCGTCGGAGAGGCAACCGCCAAGAGCGCCAAGTGGGCGCCAAGGACGCCAAGGCATTGCCCTGAGGTCGATTCTGGCGAGGCGCGGAAGCGCGGAGGGAGAGGAGACAAGGAACCGCGAAGGCGCGAAGGAGGCGAAGGAGGCGGCGAGATCGAGCCTGGCGGCGTGTCGGCCGAATTTTTTCTGGATGGCTACGCGCCGATCTGTGTGAATCCCGCTCAGGCGCCGAAGGCGCCCCCTTTCCCCTCTCCGTGCCTCCGTGCCCTCCGTGCCCCCTCCTCGTGGGGCCCCGCGGCTTGGCGCCCTTGGCGTCTCCTCGGCGTCCTGGCGGTTGCGTCTCTCCCACGCTGGTATCTTCTGCGCGCATGTCCGCCGCGCTGCACCTCGACGTCCTCCGCAGCCAGCTCCGCTCGCTCCCGGACGGGGAGATCGACCGGCTCGCGCGCCGCTTCGCCAAGGAGCGCGGCGGCGACGACACCGACTTCGTGGCGTGGCTCCACTCGGAGGGGCGCATCTCCGGCGCCGAGCTCCGCGACGCGATCGCCTCGCTCGACGTCGTGTTCACGCTCTCGGAGGCGACGCTCCCGGACCGCCCGCGCCACCGCGTGCTGGGGCTGCTCGGGAAGGGCGCGATGGGCGAGGTGCACGTCGCCCGCGACGAGGAGCTGCACCGGAACGTCGCGCTCAAGCGCCTCGACCCGCGCCTCGCCGGCGAGCCCGTGCTCATCCGCCGCTTCATGACCGAGGCGCAGATCACCGCGCAGCTCGATCACCCCGGCGTCGTGCCCGTCTACGGCGTCGAGCGGCCCCAGAACGGGCTGCCCAGCTACACGATGAAGCTCGTCCGCGGGAAGACGCTCAAGGAGTACCTCGCCGACGCGAAGGCCTTCTACGACCGGGGCGAGGAGCCCGACGAGGCCCACGGGCTCGCCAAGCGCCTCGAGCTGTTCGTGCAGATCTGCGAGCCCGTCGGCTACGCGAACGACCGCGGCGTGGTCCACCGCGATCTGAAGCCCGACAACATCATGGTGGGGCCCCACGGCGAGGTCTTCGTGATGGACTGGGGCATCGCCCGGCTCATCGGCGGCGAGGAGTCCGTGGCCGAGGTGGAGATCGACGGGGGGCGCGCCGAGCGCACGCAGTTCGGCATGGTCATCGGCACGCCGTCGTACATGTCGCCGGAGCAGGCCGAGGGCCGCAACGACGACATGGACGGCCGCAGCGACCTCTTCACGCTCGGCATCATCCTCTTCGAGCTCGTCACCCTGCGGCGGGCCCGCGCGGGGCTCAAGCCCGCGCAGACCTTGCTCGCCGCGCAGGCCGGGCGCATCGACCCGATCAAGCACGTGTCGCCGCGCGAGAAGGTGCCGCGCGAGCTCGCCGCCATCATCCGCAAGGCGACGCAGAAGCGCCGGCGCGATCGCTACCAGACCGTCGAGGAGCTCGCCGCCGAGATCCGTCGCTACCTCCGCGGCGACGCCGTGCTCGCCCAGCCCGACACGGGCATGCAGCGGCTCGCCCGCTGGATCGCGCTGCACCGCGACACGTCCGCGGCGATCGGGCTCGCCCTCGTCCTGCTCGTGTTCGTCGTGGTCGTGTTCGCCGTGACCGGGGGGCTCGCCGCGCTCGAGATCAGCCGCGACGCCGCCGCGCGCCGCGAGGCCCGGCTCGCCGACGTGCTCGCCGTCGTGTCGGGGCAGGCGCGCGCGATGGACCGTACCTTCCAGCGCTACGAGGGCCTGCTTCACGGGCTCGCCTTCACCGCCGAGCGCGTGCTGGCGAGCCCGCCGGAGCGACGCCCGGTCCACCTCGTGGACGACTACCTGGCCGAGCGGGTGCCGGGCCTGTTCGACTCCACGGTCTACGACGGGAAGATCACGCTCGACCACGTCGACTTCGCGCTCGCGCCGGGGGTGTCGCCGAAGTCGGTCGAGACCCGGCTCTGGCAGCTCGCGGCGCTGCAGCCCTACTTCAAGCGGGCGCTCCTGCAGAGCCACGACGAGGGCGCCGTCACGCTCGACGCGGCCGCCCAGCGCGCGTTGATCGGCGAGACGGGCACCCCCGTGGTGTGGACCTACGTGGCGCTCGAGGAGGGCATCATCGCCGCGCTGCCGGGCACCGGCGTGTACCCGGAGGCCTACGACCCGCGGAAGCGCCCCTGGTACGACAACGCCGACGACCACCGCCTGCCGCACTGGGGCTCGGTGTACGGAGACGAGAGCGGGATGGGGCTTTTGCTCGACTGCGGGACCGGCATCTACGATCCCGGCGGGAAGCTCCTCGGCGTCGCCGCGCTCGACATCACGGTCGGCTACCTCGTCGACACCATGCTCGACGCGAAGGGCCTCCCCGCGGAGGTCGAGGCCTACCTCGTCGGCGAGGACGGCAAGATCGTCGTGCAGTCGAGCCTCAAGGAGAAGGCGAAGGACGCGGACTACGAGCCGGCGCCGCTCCCCTGGCCGCAGGTGGTCGACGCGGTGAGGGGCGGCACGCGCTCGGGCCACGCGGAGCTCGGCGGCGAGCTGCTCGTCTGGACGCGGCTCGACGCGGTGCCCTGGACCTACCTCGTCGTCGGCAAGTCGGACGAGCTGCTGGGCGGCTGACGGATGTACGCCGACTCCCTCGAAGGCGAGCTGGTCGGCTTCACGTTCAAGGCCGGCGACGGCGGCTTCGGCGTCGGCCGCGTGCGGCTCGCCGACGGGGTCGAGGCGATCGCCGTGGGCGCGATCGGGCATTTGCACGAGGGCCAGCGCATCGCCGCGCAGGGGCAGTGGGTGGTGGACACGCGCTTCGGACGCCAGTTCCGCATCGAGCGCCTGCTGGTCGAGGACCCGCGCACGCTCAAGGGGATGGAGCGCTACCTCGCGAGCGCCATCGACGG
Source organism: Myxococcota bacterium (assembly GCA_049322475.1). Taxonomy (GTDB): domain Bacteria; phylum Myxococcota_A; class UBA796; order UBA796; family SXON01; genus JBMOQZ01. The sequence continues at coordinate 14,249 of JBMOQZ010000166.1, forward strand.
CGTGGGCGCCGAGCTCGCGCGGCGCATCGTCGACAAGTTCGGCCTCGACACGCTCAAGGTCCTCGGCGACGCGCCGCACCGCCTCGACGAGGTGGACGGCATCGGCGCGAAGACGCGCGATCGCATCGTCGCCGCGTGGCAGAGCGACGCGAGCGGGCGCGAGCTGATGGTCACGCTGCGCGGGTTCGATCTCTCGCCGAGCACGTGCCGGCGCATCGCCGAGCGCTTCGGCAAGGACGCGCCGGCCGTCGTCACCCGGCAGCCGTACCGGCTCGTCGAGGTGCGCGGCGTCGGCTTCCGCACCGCCGACGCCATCGCCCGCCAGCAGGGGATCGCCCGCGACGACCCCGCCCGCGTCGAGGCCGCGATCCAGTTCGTGCTCGAGGAGGCCGAGGACGAGGGGAGCTGCTTCCTGCCGGAGACGGTCCTGCTCGAGCGGCTCGTCGCGCTCGACGTCGCGCTGGACGTCGCCCGCGAGCGCCTCGACGGCATGGCGGCGATGGGGCGCGTGGCGCGCCACCGCGCCGCGACGGAGGGGGACCGCCCCGTCTACCGCGTGCCGATGGAGAAGCTCGAGGCCCGCGTCGCCCGCGCCCTGCGCGAGCGGCTCGCCGGCGTGCCGCCCGCCCTCGCCGTGGACGTGCCCCGCGCGGAGGCCGCCGTGGGGCTCGAGCTGTCGCCCGGGCAACGCGAGGCCGTCGCGCTCGCGCTCCGCAGCGGGGTCAGCGTCGTGACCGGCGGGCCCGGCACCGGCAAGACCACGATCGTGCGCGTGCTGCTCGCCGCGGGCGTCGCCCGGGGCGAGGCCTGGCTCTGCTGCGCGCCGACCGGCCGCGCCGCGCGCAGGCTCGCGGAGACGACGAAACAGGAGGCGAAGACGATCCACCGCCTCCTCGAATTCTCGATGCAGCAGATGGACTTCACGCGCAATTCCGAGAAACCGCTCGAAGCGGACGGCGTGCTCGTCGACGAGGCGTCGATGGTGGACCTGCGCCTGTTCGCGGCGCTGCTCGACGCGCTGCCGCCCCGCTGCCGGCTCGTGCTCGTCGGCGACGCCGACCAGCTCCCGAGCGTGGGCGCCGGCGACGTCCTCCGCGACGTGATCGCCAGCGAGGTGGTGCCCGTCGCGCGGCTCGCCGAGGTCTACCGCCAGGCGGCCGACAGCGGCATCGTGCGCAACGCCTGGCGCGTCAACCGCGGCGAGGTCCCGATCTCCGCGGAGAAGGAGGGCGGCGCGCGCGACTTCTTCGTCGTGACGCGCGAGGACGCGACGGACGCCCGCGAGACGGTGCTGCAGGTGGTGCGCGAGCGCCTCCCGCGGCTGGGCTTCGACCCGCGGCGGGACGTGCAGGTGCTGACCCCGATGCATGCCGGGCCGCTCGGCACGGTCGCGCTCAACGCGGCGCTGGGCGCGGCGCTCAACCCCGACGGCGCGCCGCTGCGCTGGGGCGAGCGGACGTTCCGCGTCGGCGACCGCGTGATCCAGACGCGCAACGACTACGACGCCGACGTGTTCAACGGCGACGTCGGGCGCGTGGTCTCGGTCGAGCACGGGCTCACCGTCGACTTCGACGGGCGCGAGGTCACGCTCGCGGGCGACGCCCTCGACGCGCTCGATCCCGCGTGGGCCATCAGCATCCACAAGTCGCAGGGCAGCGAGTACCCGGCGGTCGTCGTCGCCGTGCACACCTCGCACTTCGTGCTGCTGCGCCGGAACCTGCTGTACACGGCGCTGACCCGCGCGAAGCGCTTCGCGTGTGTCGTCGGCAGCGCGCGGGCCCTCCGGACCGCGGTGGGTCGGACGGGCGGCGACGCGCGGTGGACGGGGCTCGCGGGGCGCCTCAGGTAGGCCGCTCCCAGAGCGAGACGTACTGGAGGCGGTCGGTGGCCCGCCCGATCCAGCCGCCGCCGACGGGGGCCGGGTGGACGCGCGCCCGGAGCGCGAAGCCGGACGCCTCGAGCACGCCGTCCCACGCCCAGCGGCGCTGGTAGTGCCCCGGCGAGCCGATCGCGAAGCGGCGGTTCCCGAGCTCGTCGAGCACGCGCAGCGCGGCGCGCCCCGCGGCGGTCCGGCAGGTGTGGTCCTTCACGAGCACCCACCGGCCGCTGACCCGCGCCAGCTCCGCGAGCCCGGCGCGAGGATCCGGGCAGTGGTGCAACACGTCGATCGCGAAGGCGAGCTCCACGCTCCGATCGTCGAGCGGGACGCGGCGCCCGCCGTAGATCAGGGGCTCCACGTACACCGTCGGGCGGCGTACGACGTCGACGGCGACACACGCGCGGAGGATCCCCGCGTCGAGGAGGCGTCGGGCGTACCAGCCCTCGCCCGCGCCGAAGTCGAGCGCCGTGGCGACCGGCGCGATCGGGCGAAGCGTGGCCTCCACGACCGCGAGCACCCGGTCGCGGTATCCCGTCAGGGCTCCGGAGGAGGCGAGGGGAGCGGACACGCGCCCCCGTAGCGCGCGGCGTGGGCGACGCCACGGGATAGCTCGTCGGGATGGACGATCCGGGACGCGCGCGCTGGCGCCGGGCGGGGGCCGCGTTGTGCGCGCTCGCGTTCGCGGCGTTCCTGCTCGCGAGCCCCGGCCGGCTCGACACCATCGACGCGCAATACCGCTTCGAGGCGGCCGTCGGGCTGCTCGACCGCGGCCGCCCGGACGTCGTGGAGCCCGAGCTCCTCGACACCGCGCTCGTCGCGCACAACGGCGCGTGGCACTACGCGCTCTACAGCGCGCCGCCCTCGCTCGGCGGGGCCGCCGCGATCGCGCTGGTGCGGCTCCTGCCGGGATGGACGCCCGATCGCGACGGTTTCGCGTTCGTGCTCTTCACGCCGCTCTGCGCGGCCGCTGCCCTCGCGATGCTGCTCGACACGCAGCGGCGCCTCGGGGTGGAGCTGGGCACCGCGGTGGGGACGTGCCTGATCACGGCGTTCGCGACGCTGCTCCTGCCCCTCGCGGGCTCGGCCTTCGATCAGGCCCAGCACGCCGTGATGCTCGTCGGGGCGATCTGGGCGGCGTCGCGCGGCGCGTGGGGGATCGCGGGGCTGTTCGCTGGGCTCGGCTTCGCCTGGCGCGAGGTGAACGCGGTGTGGGTCGGCCCGCTCGGGGTGGCGTGCTGGC
>JBMOQZ010000166.1:17377-19295 GCA_049322475.1 Myxococcota bacterium
GGCTCGCGGACCGCCGGGCGGCGCCGCGGCTCTTCGCCGGGCTCCTGCCCGGCGTGGCGCTCTGGGTCGGGTGGAACCTCTGGCGCGCCGGCTCGGCCTTGCCGCCCACGGGCGGGACGGGCGACACGCCGCTCCTCGGGAACCCCCTCCTCGGGCTCGCGGGCCTGACGGTCAGCCCGGGGAAGGGGGTGCTCTGGTACAGCCCGCCGATCGTGCTCGGGCTCCTCGGCCTGCGCGGGCTCTGGGCACGCAACCGGCCCGTCGCCGTCGCGCTCGCGGGGGCCTCGGCGCTCCACCTCGGCGTGTATTCGTGCCTCAGCTTCTTCGGCGGCGACATGTGCTGGGGCCCGCGCTACCTCGTGCCCGTCTCGACCGCGCTCATGGTCGCGGCGCCGTTCGCCCCGGTCGGTGCCGTCCTGAGGGGCGCCGTGGGGGTCGCCGGCCTCGCCGTCCAGCTCCTCTCCCTCGGGCGCGACTACGCGGTGTTCCCGTACCGCGCCGGGCTCCCGCAGGGCTTCGCGCTCGAGCACCCGGAGGTCTACCTCTCGCGGTCGGCGCTGCTCGACCGCCCCGGCGAGATCGCCGAGATGCTCGCCACGGGCATCCCGGACGAGGTGGTCGGCTTCGGCTCGCACGGGCGGCCCGACCTGCTCACGCACGCGAACTACACCTACCCGCTGGACCTCGGGCCGGGCCCGCTGCGACGGTTCGCGGTCTACTGGCTCCCCGTCCCGTGGACCTTCTGGATGCGCGCGCTCCCCCCGCAGATCCCGCGGCCGATCCCCAACGAGGCGCTGGCGATCGGGCTCGCCGCGATCGCGGCCGGCGCGGCGCTCGCGCTGGCGCGCGACGTGAGGGGCGATGCTCCCGCGTGAGGCCCGGTGGATCGGCGACGCGCTCCGAGCCTTGCCGCCCGAGCGGCTGTATCCCCTCGTCAACCTCGGGAGCTCGACGGGCGAGTTCCGCACGCGCCACCAGCCCTGGATTCACGCGGCCTTGTTCGCCGACGCGCGCGGTCCCGTCGTACACGTCGACCTCAAGGACGCCGACGGCGTGGACGTCGCCGGCGACCTCGCCGACGAGCGCGTGCTCGCCGCGGTCCGCGCGCGCGCGCCCCGCTCCGCGCTCTGCTGCAACCTGCTCGAGCACGTCCCCGCCGGGGAGCGCGAGGCCTACTGCGCGCGCGTCGCCGGACTCGTCGCGCCGGACGGCTTCCTCGTGGTGTCGGTGCCGCGGGCGTTCCCGTACCACCCGGACCCCGTCGATACGGGGCTGCGCCCCTCGGTGGACGAGGTCGCGGCGATGTTCGCCGGGTTCCGGGTACGCGCCGGCGAGGAGGTGGAAGCCGGCCGGCTCTGGGGGATGCTTCGCGGGAACCTCCGGCGCCTCGTCACCAAGAGCGCGGGGGTCGCGACGGGGCAGGTACGGGACGCCGGGCGGCTCCGCGACTGGCTCGTCCCCTGGGCGTGGCGGCCGTTCCGCGTGACCTGCGTGGTGCTCGAGCGTGCCTGATCGCCGCAAGCTCGCGCTCGCCGCGAAGGCGGTCGTCGCCGTCGCGCTGCTCGCCGTGCTCGTGGAGAACGGGAGCCTCGACTTCTCCCTGCTGATCCGCGTGGTGACCGATCCCGTGCTCGCCGTCGGGACGCCGCTCGTCTGGGGGCTCGCCTACGTGGTCTTCGCGGGCGCTCGGTGGCACGGGCTCGTGCGCGCGATCGGCGGCGAGCTGACCTACCTGCGGGCCTGTCGCGACGTCCTCGTCAACCACTTCTTCAACACGACGACTCCGGTGGGGATCGCCGGTGACCTCTGGCGCGTCGTCGCCACCGACCCCGACCGCGCGCGCTGGCCCGTCGTCGCCGGCGCGCTCGGCGTCGAGCGCCTCTCCGGGCTCGCGGCCATCCTCACCGTCGGCGGGGCC
>JBMOQZ010000167.1:0-19285 GCA_049322475.1 Myxococcota bacterium
CGAAAAGGGGGTGGCGGGGGGAGAGCGCGGCGAGGACGAGGAGGGCGGGGAACGAATGCCAGGGGATCGTCGGGGTGGCCAGGGCGAGGGCGACGGGGAGGAGCGCCGTCGCGATGCTCCCGGCCGACGGCTTCACTCCCACTCGATCGTGGCCGGCGGCTTGCTCGAGACGTCGTACACGACGCGGTTGACGCCCTTGACCTCGTTGATGATGCGCGAGGACATGCGGCCGAGCACGGCCCAGGGGAGCTCGGCGACGTGGGCGGTCATGCCGTCCGAGCTGTGGACGGCGCGGATGGCGACGGTCTCGTCGTAGGTGCGGGCGTCACCCATGACCCCGACGGAGCGGACGGGGAGGAGCACGGCGAAGCTCTGCCACAGCTGGTGGTAGAGGCCGGCGTCGCGGATCTCGCGGTCGACGATGGCGTCGGCCTCGCGGAGCACGTGGAGGCGCTCCTCCGTGACGGGGCCGAGGCAGCGGACGGCGAGCCCGGGGCCGGGGAACGGCTGCCGGTGGATACGCCAGTCGGACAGCCCCAGCGTGTGCCCGAGCTGGCGCACCTCGTCCTTGAAGAGCTCGCGCAGCGGCTCCACCAGCGCGAGGTGCATGCGCTCGGGCAAACCCCCGACGTTGTGGTGGGACTTGATGGTCGCGGACGGGCCCTTGAAGCTGACCGACTCGATCACGTCGGGGTAGAGCGTGCCCTGCGCGAGGAAGCGGGCGTTCGCGAAGCGCTTCGCCTCGTCCTCGAAGACGCGGATGAAGGTCTCGCCGATGGCCTTGCGCTTCTTCTCGGGGTCGACCACGCCGGCGAGCGCGTCGAGGAACCGCGCGCGCGCGTCCACCACGTCGAGGTCGTAGTCGCCGAACTCGGCGGCGACGGCGTCGCGCTCGCCCGCGCGCAGCAGACCGTTGTCGACGAAGATGCAGTGCAGCCGCGGCCCGATCGCGCGGTGCAGGATCGCCGCCGTGACCGAGCTGTCGACGCCGCCGGAGAGCGCGCAGATGACCTCGCCGTCGTCGCCGACCTGGGCGCGGATGCGGGCCACCTGCTCCTCGACGAAGCCGCCCATCGTCCAGTCGCCGGCGGCGCCGCAGACGGAGAACAGGAAGTTGCGGAGGATCTTCACGCCGTCGCGCGTGTGGGTGACCTCGGGGTGGAACTGCAGGCCGTACTGCTTGGTGGCCTCGTTCGCGAAGGCGGCGACGGGGCACGTGGGCGTCTGCGCGAGCGGGACGAAGCCCGGCGGCGGGCGCGCCACCTGATCGCCGTGGCTCATCCACACGGGCGTGGACGCGGGCAGGCCCTCGAAGAGCACGCTGTCGCCGACGCGCGCGACGTCCGCGGGCCCATACTCGCGGTGGGACGAGCCCCGGACCTCGCCGCCGAGCACGTGCGTGAGGAGCTGCATGCCGTAGCAGATGCCGAGCACGGGCACCCCGGCGGAGAGCCAGCGCGCGTCGAACGGCGGCGCGTCCTCGTCGTAGACGCTCGACGGCCCTCCGGAGAGCACGATGCCCTTCAGACGCGCGAACGCGCGCGGCGGCAGCGTACACGGGTGGATCTCGCAGTAGACGCCCTGCTCGCGGATGCGTCGCGCGATGAGCTGCGTGTACTGCGAGCCGAAGTCGAGGATGAGGACCAGATCGTGCGCCGACATCGGCGCCGACCTAACCCCCCTACTTCCGAATGGCCTTCGAGAAGCGCCCGCCCGTGTAGGCGTCGAGCTGCGCGGTGAGCTCCTGCAGGCGGAGCTCGTTCTTCAGCTTCGCCTTCAGGTCGCCGTCGCCGGCGAGCAGCACCTCGACCTGCAGGCGGCGGCGGTCGAAGTAGACGCGCGTGACCTCTTCCAGCACCTTGTCGCGCAGCTTCACGATGTCCTGCGTCTCGCTGATCATGCGGATGCGCTCGCTGGACATCACGAGCTTGTCGAGGCGCCACTCGGCCTTTGCCTCGACGAAGTGGTCGTCGTCGGTGTCGCCCTCGGTGAGGACCGCGACGGGGTCGCCGTCGGTGTCGACGTAGTCGAAGTCCTGGTTGAACTCGTCGTCGTGCTTGTACTTGACGTAGAGCTTGGGCAGGACGTTGGTGGTCTGGCTCGCCTTGAGCCAGGACTCGACGTAGCGGGGGTCGGTCTTCGAGTAGTCGAGCACCATCTGGTGCACCTCGGTGACCTCCGGCTCGTTCTCGAAGTGGGCGAGGACCTCGCCGACGGAGCGGTACTCGGCGGCGGTGGCGTTCAACGCGAGGAGGAGGAGGGTCATCGGACTTCCTGGGTGGTGGAGAGGGCGCTTCGCCACGCCCCCTCGGTGTAGACGTCGAGGCGCGCGTCGAGCTCGAGCTCCTTCAGCGCGTGGTCGACCTGGGCCTGCAGCGGGAGCGTGTTCACCTGGCCCGCCTCCTGCGCGAGGCGCTGGCGGGCGATCCAGGCGTCGGTGACGACCTGGGCGAGGTGGGTGCGGTAGGCGCGGATGGACTGGGCGACGTTCGCCGCGGCCGAGACCACCTGCTCCTCGGTGAACACCTCGCCGTCCATCACGTAGAGGTCTTCCTCGTAGACGGCCTCGTCGATCGAGACGTCGTCGGGATCGTAGTCGATCTCGGTGGAGGTGCAGCGGCCCCAGCAGAGGTTGGCCGTGAACCGCCAGTCGGCGTCGTGGTCCTCGGTGTTGCTGAAGGCGAGGTAGTCGACGTCGCGGTTCCCCTCCCACTCCGACCGGAGCGTCATCGCGAGCCGGGGCGTGAACAAAGCGAGGCGGCTCGCCCGGGCGAGCGACAGGGGCTCGACCTCGAGGCCGGTGCGGTTCTGCGCGGCGCGGACGGCGTCGTAGAGCGGCATCAGCTCGGTGCGGCGCCCGATCCCCTCGAGCACCGGCGGGGCCGCCATGCGCCAGACGCCGGTGCGGGCGGCGACCACGGGGAGCCCGCCGTCGAACGCGACGTCGCGCAGGTCGGGGTCGGTGAGGAGGCGCGCCGCGGGGAACCAGCGCACGCCGCCGTCGACGGACTCCCAGGCGCCGTCGCCCGTGATGGCGAGGAGGTGGCCCGCGAGGCCGAGGTGCACGAGCCGGCGAAGGTCCGTGAGCGGCTGCCGGCCCGACGGGAAGAAGCTGCGGCCGCCGTCGTCGCTGCGCAAGAGCCCCGTCGGCGTCGCGACCCAGAAGCCGCCCGGCCACGCCGGGTCGGGGACGACCGCGAGGACCCGCGCGGCGCCGATGCCCTCGGCGACGCTCCAGCGCAGGCCGTCGCGGCTCTTCCAGAGCCCGCCCTCGCCCGCGGCCCAGAGCCAGCCGCTCTCGGCGACCACCTGCGACACCGCGCCGCCGCCCGCCGCGCCCTCGACGTCCACCCACGTACGGCCGCCGTCGATCGAGTACGAGATCCCCTCGCCCGTGCCGGCGAACAGCCCCTCGCCGAAGGCGGTGAACGAGGTGCCGCCGCGGCTCGAGACGACCGCCCAGCTGCGCCCCCCGTCCTCGCTGCGCCAGGTGCCGTCGGCGCGCCCCACGAGCACGAGCGACGAGGCGGTGGGGTGGACCCAGACGGCCCCCGCGACCCCCTCGTCCGCCGCCCGGTCGGCGAGGCGCGCCTCCACCTCGGTGCGGACGTCCTCCAGCGCGGCCTCGACCTCGGAGGTGTCGATGGTGACGATCTCGACGCCGTCGACCTCCTCGACCTCCTCGACCTCCTCCTCGACCTCGAGCGAGCCGATCTCCTCGTCGCGGATGGCCTCGGCCTCGAGCAGGACGGCCTCGTCGTCCGGGGCCTCCTCGCCCGCGCCCTCCCCGGCGAGCTCGCGCGACCAGGTGCTGCCCTTGTCGTCGGAGCGGTGGAGGTTGCCCTCCTCGTCGAGCACGAGCCAGTCGCCCCCGGGCGTGACGGCCACGGCGACGGCGCCCAGACCCGACGGGAGGCGGGCGCGCTGCTCCCACACGAAGCGATCGGCGAGCGGCTCCGCGGCGGGCGCGGGCGCCGGGGCCTCCACGGGCTCCTGCGCGAGCGCGGCGGACAGGCAGACGACCGCGGGGGCGAGCATGCGCCGCGACTCTACGGGAGCGACCGTTGCGGGTCAATGCGATAGACCCGCCGTCCACGCCGATGCAACGCTTCCCCCTCGTCTTCAAGGGCGCACGCGTCCTCACCTGCGACGAATCGGACACCGTGGTCGACGCGGACGTCGCGGTCCGCGACGGCACGATCGTCTCGGTCGAACCGGGCCTCGCCGGCGACGAGGAGGTCGACTGCCGCCACCGGTGGCTGCTGCCGGGGTTCGTCCAGACCCACGTCCACCTCGTGCAGACGCTCTTCCGCGGGCTCGCCGACGACCTGTGGCTCCTCGACTGGCTGCGCGAGCGCATCTGGCCGCTGGAGCGCGCGCACGACGACGCGAGCGTGTACGCGTCGGCGCGGCTCGGGATCACCGAGCTGCTCGCGGGCGGGACGACGGCCATCCTCGACATGGCCACCGTGCACCACACGGAGAGCGTGTTCTACGCGGCCGAGGACGCGGGGATGCGCATCTGGTGCGGCAAGGCGCAGATGGACCTCCCGAACGAGGCGGGGTTGTCCGAGCCGACGCACGTGTCGATGGCGTCGGCGTGCGCGCTCGCCGACCGCTTCCACGGCAAGGGGCTCGCCCGCTACGCCTTCGCTCCGCGGTTCGTGCCCTCGTGCTCGGACGAGCTGTTGCGCGAGGTCGGCGTCGAGGCGCGGCGGCGCGGCTGCCTCGTGCACACCCACGCCAGCGAGAACATCGACGAGGTGCGGCTCGTCCGCGAGACGAGCGGAACGGACAACGTGCTCCACCTGCGGAACCTCGGCCTCGCCGGGCCCGACGTGGTGCTCGCCCACTGCGTGCACCTCTCGGGCGAGGAGGAGGACGTGCTCGCCGCCACCCACACGCGCGTGGCCCACTGCCCGTCCTCGAACCTGAAGCTCGGCAGCGGGCTCGCCCGCGTGCCCGAGCTGCTCGAGAAGGGCGTCCACGTCTCGCTCGGCGCGGACGGGGCGCCCTGCAACAACCGGCTCGACGCGTTCGCGGAGATGCGGCTCGCCGCACTCCTGCAGAAGCCGCGGCTCGGCCCCACGGCCATGCCCGCGCGGCGGGTGTTGCGGATGGCGACGGCCGACGGGGCCACGGCCCTGGGTTTCCCCGGGGGCGTGGTCGCGCCCGGACGGGTCGCCGACCTCGTGGTGATCGACCCGAACGCGGTCTGGGGCGGCGGGGACGAGGCCGCGGCGGTGGTCTACGCGCTCGACGCGCGCGCGGTCGAGCAGACCTGGGTTGCGGGGAGGAAGGTCGCCGAGCGAGGGCGCGTGCTCGCCTGGGACCCGGACGAGACGGTGGGGATGTGCCGGCGGGCGCTCGCGCGGGTGCGCGAGAGGGCGGGCCTCTGAACTGGCGGCGGCTGGCGGAGGCCGCGGAGCGCGGGGAGCGGGTCGCGCTCTGCACCGTGGTCGGGGTCGACGGATCGGCGCCGCGCGCGGCGGGGGCGCGGATGCTGGTCTGGGCGGACGGGCGCACCGAGGGCACCGTCGGCGGCGGGAACTTCGAGCTCCAGGTCACGCGCGCGGCGCTCGACGCGCTCGTCGAAGGAAAGCCCCGGCGCTTCGCCGTGCACCTGACGCGCGACCTCGGGATGTGTTGTGGAGGGGCGATGGACGTGTACGTCGAGCCGATGGAAGCGGCCCAGCGTCTGGTGGTCTTCGGGGCGGGGCACGTCGCGAAGCCCACCGTCGCGCTGTTCGTCGAGATGGGCTTCCACGTCACCGTGGTGGACGAGCGGGACGACTGGGCGACGCCCGAGCGATTCCCGGGCGCCACGGTGGTGTGCGGCGACCCCCGGCGCTTCGCGGCGGAGCTCGCGACCGACGCCACGACGTGGCTCCTGCTCGTCACGCACGACCACAAGCTCGATCAGGACCTGCTGCAGGCGCTGATCGGGCGCGAGTACGCGTGGCTCGGCCTCATCGGCAGCCGCGCGAAGGCCGCGAAGTTCTTCGTGCGCCTGCGGGCCGCGGGCGTCGACGAGACGCTGTTCCGCCGCGTGAGCACGCCGGTGGGGCTCGACATCGGCGCGGAGACGCCCGCCGAGATCGCGGTCGCCATCGCGGCAGAGGTGGTGCGCGTGCGGCGCAAGGTGGACCGGGCGCCGGTGCCGCTGTCGTCGCTGCCGCTGCCGGCGCGCGAGCCTACTTCACGTTCTGGAGGAAGAAGCCCGAGCGGCCGTTGATCGCGTCGGAGATGACCTCGACGTAGCGGTCGAGGCGCTCGGTCTTCTGGATGAAGCCGACGAACGCCTCGCGGCGGATGCGCTCGAGCTCGTTCGGCTCCTTCGTGACGGAGCAGGCGACCACGGGGATGTTGCGCATCTCGGGATCGTCCTGGAGCATGCGCAGCGCCTCGAAGCCGTTCATGCCCTCCATCTGGATGTCCATCAGGATGACCTGGGGCTTGAGGCGGGCGACCGCGACGCCCGCGGCGAAGCCGCTCTCGGCGACCTCGACCTCGTAGCCGCCCTTCACGGTGAGGTACTGGCTCACCATGCTGGAGAAGTCGGGGTCGTCGTCGACGATGAGGACCTTGCGGCTCCCGGGGCTGCCGTTGCCCGCGGAGATCTCGTCGGCGAGGGGATACTCGTGCTCCCGCGCGAAGGCGACGATGTCCTCGCGCTTGATGCGGCGGTGGCCGCCGGGGGTGCGGTGCGCGACGAGCAGCCCGCTGTTCACCCAGTTGACCACGGTGGGCGGGCTGACCCCGAGGGCCTTCGCCACCTGGAAGGTGGTGAAGTAGACGGGGCCGGTCTGGCGGCTCTTCTTACGCGCCACGGTGCTCGCCCAGCATTCCGACCAGAGCCTCCGAACAGACGTTCTCGACCGCGGCCGCATCTACCACGGCCAGAGACATTTTCACACCCACGCGAGCCACCCCGAGCCGCGGTTTCGCCCGCGCCAGGTAGTCCTCTAACTCGTCGTGCAGCGGCCGCGCGTAGGGCATCGCACGTCCCGGGAGGAGCAGGGCGAAGGTCGCCCCGCCCAGACGGACGGGCACGTCCCCCTGGGTCGCGCGGTCGCGCAGCTCCGCGGCGAGCCAGAGGAGGAGCTGATCGCCGGTGGCCCACCCGTGATCGCGGTTGAAGGCGCCGAGGTCGGCGACGGCCACGAGCACGGCGGGGAGCGGGCGGCCCGCGGCGCGCGCCTCGCCGGCGAGCGAGCGGAGGCGGGTGTCGAGCGCCTCGCCCGCGTCGAGCCCCGTCAGCGGATCGGGCGTGCGGCCGGTGACCGAGGTGCGCGCCGCTTCGGCGGCGCGCAACGCGGTGCGCAGGTGCGCGGCGAGCGAGGCGGCGTCGACCGGGCGCGCGACGGCGGCGGCGGCACCGGCCGCGAGCGCGTCGCCCTCGCCGTCCGGGGGGACGATCGCGACCACGGGCACCGCGACGAAGGCGGGGTCGCCCTTCAGGCGCGCCACGGCGTCGCGGGTCCCCTCCCCCTCGTCGAGCACGACGGCGCGCGGCTGGGTCCGGCGGATCGCGTCGGCGGGGCCCTCGAGGCTGACGATGGGGTCCCAGGCGGTCGACAGCGCCTCGGCGAGGGCCTCGAGCCGCTCGAGGTCGTTCCCGAGCAGGAGCACGCGCCGGCCGAGGCCCCCCTCCATCGCGCGGGGGAGCGTCATCCGAGCGATGGCGCCGCCGCCCGGGGCCGCGTCCCAGCGGAGGAGGCCGCCCTGCGCGGCCACGATCCGCGCGCAGGAGCGCAGGCCGGCCCCCTTGCCCGCGGCCTCGGGATCGAACGGGTCCCGCGCGACGCCCTCGTCGCGCACCTCGACACGCACGGACTCCGCGTCGCCCTCGACCTTCACGCGGACCGTGCCGCCGTCGGACGTGTGCCGGAGCGCGTTCTCCAGCAGGTCGGCGAGCGCCTCCCGGAGCGCGGCGAGATCGGCCTCCACGGGCGAGCCGTCCTCGCCGGCGACCTCGACGTGCTGCTGCCGGCGTGCCGCGAGCGGCGCGTACGACGCCGCGACCTCCCGGACGGCGCGGACGATGTCGCCGCGCTCGCGCTCGCCCGTCGCGAGGCTGCCCCGGCGGTAGCGGTCGAGGAGGTCGTCGACCATGCGGCTCATCCGGTCGGTCTGGCGACGGATCGTCTCGATCGCCCGCTTCTGCTGGTTGGGGGGGAGGAGCCCCTCCTCCATCAGCTGGCAGTGGCCCAGCACGACGGAAAGCGGGCTGCGCAGGTCGTGGCTGGCGAGCGCAATGAAGTGATCGCGCCCCTCGGCGAGCCGCTCGAGCCGGAGCCCGAGGCGCGCGAGCTGGCGGTGGCGCTCGACGAGGCCTCGCTCGAGACGGGCGCTCCGCGACAGGAGCGCCTCGGTGCAGGCGGCGTTGCACCACGCCGCGCACGCGAGCTCGCGGAGCGAGTCGAGCGCCGCGGCGTCGATCTCCCCCGCGACCTCGACAACGCGGCCCTCCCGGAGGGTCAGGGCGACGCCGCCGGCCTCGCCGACGCGCGCGAGGACGTCGTCGCCGTCGCGGACCGTCGCGCCGCGTACGCCCGGGAGCTCCGCGACCCCCTCCGCGAGGCGGCGCGCGAAGGGCAGGGTCCCGACCCCGCCCCGCGCGAGCGTCACCGCGAGCCCGCCGAGGGCGGCCGAAAAGCGGGTCGCCGCCGCCGGGGGGGTCCCCGGAGCGGCGGCGTCGTTGGTGTCCGAGCGGGCCAGGCACGCCCCCTTGCGACGATGGTACAGCATCGCCGCCCGGGGGGGCAGGTCACTCCATGATGCGGAAGCGGAAGAACGTCTCGCCGATGACGATCTCCTCGCCGCCGAACAGGCGTCGATCCGTCACGAGCTCGCCGTTGACGAGGCTGCCGTTCGAGGACTTCTGATCCTCGATGTAGAAGTTGTTGCCGCGGCGGAAGATCTTGCAGTGGTAGCGCGAGACCTTCGAGTCGTTCTTGATCTGGATGTCGTTCTCGCGGCCCCGCCCGATCGTGATGATGTCGCCGGTGAACGGGTAGATCTGCTCCTCGGCCGTGCCCTCCTGGTACAGGAGGAGCGCGCGCCGGGGCGCCTCGCCCTTGCCGTCGTCGTCGGCGGGCTTGGCTTCTTCCTCGGCCTTCGCCTCGGCGGGCTCGCCGGCGAGGTCGATCTCGACCTCCCCGCCCGCGTCGCCGTTGCCGCCGAGGATGTCGTCCTCGAAGCCGAACTGCACGTCGGCGCTCGGCGCGTCGCCGACCTCCTCGCCGCCCTCGGCCGTCTCGATGGAGATCTCCTCCTCGACCGCGGCCGCGACCCGCACCGCCGCGCCGGACTCGCCGGACGGACCGTCGAAGACCACGGAGACGTCCTCGCGGATCTCGGTGCGCTTCACGTGCGAGCCGGCCTCGCTGGCGAGGTCGACGGAGGGCTCGTCGGCGTCGGCTTCGACCGCTTCCGTCTCGGCGGGCGCGGCCTCCACGACGGGCTCCGCAGCCGGCTCGGGCTCCGCGGGCGCCTGCGCGGGCGACGTGTAGTGCCCGGCGGGCTCGGCGAGCACCACCCACCCCTCGAGGGCCTTGTGGAGGTCGCCGAGGTCGCCGTCGATGGCGGCGATGCGCTCGTTGGCGCCCGCGACGCTCTTGCGGAGGTCCGCGACCTCCTTCTCGAAGGAGTCGTCGTCGAGCTCGCCGATCTCGTGGCGGAGCTCGAACTCCTGGATCTGCTCGTCGACCCCGCCCTTCGAGGCGTTGACGTTGGCCTTCTCGGCCTCGAGCGTCGTCAGGAGCGCGTGCAGCTCCGGGAGGAGCGGGTTGACCTTCTCGGCGACGTCCGACGACTTGATCTCGTGGTCGAGGATGACCTTCTCGATGACCTGGGCGTTGAACTTGCCGGTCGCCTGCTGGGCCCGCGCCTTCTCGATGTAGTGGCGGTGCTGCTCGTACTTCTTCGTCAGCCCGTTGAGTGCATCGAGGAGTTCGGTCTTCTCCATGGTCCTGCCTGCTCCGTGTGGGGTCGGGCCGTGGCCCCCGTGAGGGAAGCGGGCGACGGCGCTTGGACTACGCTTGATAGTAGAGGTGGGGGGGCCGTGTCAACCGCGGGGAGAGCCGGCCGGCCGCGGCTAGAAGTAGCCGTCCGGCGCGTCCTGCGCCGCCGCGAGGTTCTGGAACAGCACGTACTTTCCGATGAACGCCAGCTTGACCGTGCCGATGGGCCCGCTGCGCTGCTTCGCGACGATGATCTCCGCGATCCCCTTGTCCGGCGAGTCCGGGTTGTAGACCTCGTCGCGGTAGATGAACAGGATGACGTCCGCGTCCTGCTCGATCGCGCCCGAGTTGTGGCTCACGACGCCGTCGGCGAGCCACGTCGCGGTACCGGGGACGGTGAGGTCCCAGACCTCCTCCTCGCCTGCGGGCTCGACGGAGACGACGCGGTCCCAGAACAGGTCCGACTCGGACCGCGCGAGCAGCAAGTCGTCGCCGAGGATGCGCGCGTAGTCGGCGAACGTCGCCCGCGACGGTGCGAATTTGAAGTGGGCCGAGCCGCCGTGGGAGGTGCCGCGGCGGGCGGCCATGTTCCGGTGCCGGACGCCGCGCTCCGCCATCGCTGCGCGCACGTCGTCGAACCACTCGCGGGGAAGCGTGTCGACATTCGTCTCCCGCGTCGTGCGCGCGAGGGCGGACCGCAACGCCGCCGCGGGCGCGACACGCGGTCCGAACGCCCCGACCACGTCCAGAAAGCGGAGCTGGGCTTCCCCGCCCGTGACGTCCACCGCATAGAGGTCCCGGTGCCTTCCCTGCCGGATCTCTCGGATTCGGGCCACGATGCCCACCCGAAGCAGGAGCGCCGCCACGTCGTCGGCGAGACCACGACTGTTGGTCGAGAAGAACACGCGAGGCGAGCCGCGCGCGCCCACCGGCCGCACGTGGATGCAGCCATCCGTCGCCCAGAGGTGTCGCAGCAAGAGCGCGACCTGCCGGTCGGGGAGCGTGAACACGCCGCCGGGGAGGCGCTTCTCGTGCGAACGCTGCCCGAAGAGCCCCAGCTCGCGCAGCCAGCGGTTCACTCCCGCAGGGTGCCAGCGGTTGCCGTTCCCGGACAGGACCAGCTGATGCCACGCCCCGCGCCCGCGGTGGCGCGTGACCGTCACGCCGAACCCTCGGGACGCTGCCTGACGGACCGCGTCGCTGTTCTCCTCGGACGCGGTGGTATAGCGGAGAGGCTGGTGCACGAGGTAGCTGCCGTCGCCCACGAGGTGCCCGAGGAGCACGAGGTGGTCGTCGGGCCAGGAGGCTGGCTCCACCGGAGCCGGGAGGCGGCGTGAGATTGCGAGCCGATCGTCGGGGCGAAGGTCCCGCACGTGGACCCACCCGCGCGCGCCAAAGAGCCGGTGCTCGGCGGTCGCACGGACCTCGCGCCCGCTGGCCAGCCGCACGCGGAACACCGGACGAGTCCCCACGCGCCACACCGCTTCGGATCGCGCAACGTCGAGCCGGCCGTCCGCCCGCACGGTCACCACCTCCGGGGTGCGGCCCTCGAGCTCCCGGATCTCCATCCGGCGCCCGTCCGCGAGCACCACCTTCGTGTCGCCGGTGACGCACTCGCGGAGGTCGGAAGGGAGCGGGCGTTTGTCCGTCCTGCTCTCGAGGCTCCGGTTGAGCTGCGAGAGCGCGATGACCGGCACCTCCAGCTCCTTCGCGAGGATCTTCAACCCGCGCGAGATCGTGCTGATCACGTTCTCGCGCGACTCCTTCGCGCCGCCCGTGCCCTGCATGAGCTGCAGGTAGTCGATGATGATCAGGCCGAGGTCGGGGTGCTCGGACTTCAGCCGGCGCGCCTTGCTCCGGAGCTGGGTGATGGTGAGGCCCGGCGTGTCGTCGATGAGGATGGGGAGCGCGTGGAGCTGCTCGGCGGCCTCGACCAGCTGGCGCCAGTCCTCGTGCGGGTCGAGGTGGCCCGTGCGCACCTTGCTCGCGTCGACGCGGGCCTGGGAGCACAACATGCGCTGCACGAGCTGCTGTCGCGACATCTCCAGCGAGAAGATGCCGACGGCGACGTGGCCGCGGAGGGCGCCGTTGAGCGCGAGGTTCAGCACCATCGCGGTCTTGCCCATCGCCGGCCGCGCCGCGAGCACGATCAGGTCGGTGCGCTGCAGGCCCGCCAGCATCCGGTCGAGGTCGACGAACCCCGTCGGGACGCCGGTCACGTCGCCCGGGCGCCGCGAGCGCTCCTGGATGGCCATCATCTGCTCGTCGACGACCACGGAGAGCGGGTGCCAGTCGCGCGGGCCCGAGAGCTGCGCGATCTCGAAGATGAGGCGCTCGGACTCGGACAGGAGCGCGTCGGTGTCCTTCTCGCCGCGCTGCACCTCCTCGATGATCGACTGCGCGGCGAGGTGCAGGTTGCGCCGGAGCGCATGTTTCTTCACGAGCTCGGCGTACTTCTCGACGTTCTCGACCGAGGGACACGCGCCGGGCAGGCCGAGCACGTACGCGGCGCCGCCGCAGGACTCGGTGAGGTTCTTGCGCTCGAGCTCGTCGAGGACCGTCGTGGGGTCCGGCGTGATGCCCGCGTCGGACATCTCGCCCATCACCCGGAACAACGTCTGGTGCCACGGCCGGTGGAAGTCGTCCGGCTTGAGCTTCTCGCGCACGTCGCCGAGCTGCGACGCGTCGAGCAGGAGGCCGCCGAGCAGCGAGCGCTCGGTCTCGAGGTTGTGAGGCAGCCCCTGGCTGGACATGGACGGAAGGCTCCAGGCGCAGGCTACGCCCGAGGCTTCGGGCTTCGGGCCTCGGGCTTCGGGAGCGAGGAGATTCCGGGCCTTCCAGACCTGAAGCCTGAAGTCTGAAGCCGGAAGCCGCCGCGCGCCGGCGGCGCGCGGCGACCTCGTCCGCGGCGCTAGCCGCGGATGACGTAGACCTTCACGTTCGCCTCGACGTCCTTGTGCACCTTCACGGGCACCTGGAAGACGCCGATGTTCTTGATCGGCTCGGCGAGCACGATGTTGCGGCGCTCCACCTCGACGCCCTGGGCGGCGAGCGCCTCCTGGATGTCCTGGTTGGTGACCGAGCCGAAGATCTTGTCCTCGGCGGCGGCCTGCCGCTTGATCGACACGGCCGTGCCGTTGATCTTGCCGGCGAGCTCCTTGGCCGCGGCGACGATCTTCGCCTGACGGTTGGCCGCGAGGCGCTTGAGGTGCCCGAGCCGGCGCGTGTTGCGCTCGTCGGCGAGCACCGCGAGCTTGCGCGGGAGGAGGAAGTTGCGGCCGTAGCCGTCGGCGACGTCGATCACGTCGCCGGTGGCGCCGAGGTTCGACACGTCTTCCTGGAGGATGACCTTCATGGGGAACTCCTTTACTCGTCCGCTTCGGGAAGGACCTCGTCCTCGTCCTCGGCCTCGGCGCGGTAGCGGGCCTCGGCTTCCTCTTCGGCCTTGAGCGCGGCCATGCGCTCGATGCGGAGGCGCTTGCGCTCCTCGGCGAGCAGGCGGCGCTGCTCGATCTCGACGTCGTCCTCGAGCTTCACGGTGAGGAAGCGCAGCAGGTCGTCCTCGAGGCCGAGGTTGCGCTCCATCTCCGCGACGATCGAGGAGGGACCGACGTAGTTGAGGTAGATGTAGTGCCCGCGCTGGTGCTTGCGGATGAGGTAGGCGAGCTTGCGCTTGCCCCAGTCCTCCGACACGAGCAGCGTGCCCTTGTTGTCGGTCACCACCTGCTCGTAGCGGGCGGTGATCTTCTGCATGACGTCGTCGGTCAGATCCGGCCGCGCGACGTAGATCGTTTCGTACTCGTTGAGGATCACGATTCCTCCACCTGGACGATGGGATGGGAGCCGGCTCTCGCCGGCCCGCGGAGGTTCCTCACGCGGGAAGGTCCGCGTTGAAGGTGTTCATGGCCTTGGCGACCCCGTCGCGGACGACGCTCTCGACGGCGTCCGCGGCGCGATCCACGACCGCGTCGAGCTTCTCGGCCTCGGCCGCGCTCCAGGGCGTGAGCACGTAATCGGCGGAGTCCATCGGTCCGGGCGGACGGCCGATGCCGACGCGCACGCGGACGAACTCGTTGCCGACGTGCTGGACGATGTCCTTCACGCCGTTGTGCCCCCCCGCGCTCCCGCTCGTGCGCAGCCGCAGCTTGCCGAACGGGAGGTCGAGGTCGTCGTAGACGACCACGGTGTCGGTCGGGGCGACCTTGTAGAAGCCCATGACCGAGCGCGTGGGGTGGCCGGAGAGATTCATGTACTGCTGGGGCATGGCGAGCACGACCTTGCGGCCGGCGACCTGGCAATCCCCCACGAGCGCGCCGAAGAGCTTCTTCTCCACGGACGCGTTCGCGCGGGCCGCGAGGCGCTCCACGACGAGGAACCCGACGTTGTGTCGGGTCTTCGCGTAGCGCGCGCCGGGGTTGCCGAGACCGACCACGAGGTGCACGCCGTCCTACTTCTTGGCCTTCTCGGCCGGCTTGCCGGGAGCCGCGGCCGCGGCGGGAGCGGCGGCCGCCCCCTCCGCCGCCGGCGCCGCCACTTCCTCGACCGCCGCGCGCTTGCCCTCGACCGCGACGATGTTGTAGTCCTGCTGGAACAGGATCTTCACGCCGTCGGGCCGGGGGACCTGCGAGACCTTGAGGAACTGCCCGACCTCGAGCGGCGTCACGTCGACGTCGATCGTCTTCGGGATACGCGCCGCCGCGCACTCGACGCGCACGGAGCGCGCGAGGAGGCGGAGCGTGCCGCCCGCGCGGGTGCCCGCGGCGCGGCCGACCGGGTTCACGGCGACGTCCACGGTGACCGGCTGGTCCTTCTGGACCTCGTAGAAGTCGACGTGGATGACGTCGCGCGAGACGGGGTCGCGCTGGATCTCCCGCACGAGGCAGAGGTGAGCCGCGCCGCCCTCGACCTTCACGTTCACGAGCGTGTTGGGGTCGGCGGTCTTGCGGAAGATCGTGGCGAGCTCCGCGACGCGGAAGCTCACGGGCGTGGCGGAGCCGCCGGCGCGGTAGAGCACCGCCGGCGTGAGGCCGGCCTTGCGGGCCTTGCGGGCGATGCCCTTGCCCACGCCAGGGCGGGGGACGGCGTTGAGGTCGATGTTTTCCATGCGGTCTCCGGGACGGGTGGTCCGGGCGGGGACGTCCATCGCCCCGGCAAGGCCGGCACCACCCCGGAAGGGGATCGGTCGCGCCCTGGACGGAGGGCCCACCGGGACGGTGAGCCGACGCGACGGCACTCGAGGGTAGACCCCTCGGAGCGCCGCGCACGTACCGCGGGCGCCCCGCGGCGTCAAGGGCTACCGGAAGAGGCGGCTGACCGAGTCGTGCGAGTGGATCGACGAGATCGCCTGCGCGAACACCGGCGCGACGGAGACCACGTCGATCTTGCCGCAGGTCGCCGCGTGCTCCGGCAGCGGGATCGTGTCGGTGACGATCACCTTCTCGAGCATGCTCCCCATGATCCGCTCGATCGCGGGCCCGGAGAGCACCGGGTGGCTGGCGACCGCGAAGATGCGGTTCGCGCCGTTCTCCTTGAGCGCCGCGGCCGCCTTCACCAGCGTGCCTGCCGTGTCGATCATGTCGTCGATGATGATGCAGTGGCGGTCGCGCACGTCGCCGATGACGTGCAGCGCCTCGGCCACGTTGGGGCCCGACCGGCGCTTGTCGATGATCGCGAGCCCGCAGCCGAGCGGCTTGGCGACGGCCCGCGCGCGCTCCACCCCGCCGGCGTCGGGCGACACCACCACCGCGCCGTCGAGCGGCACCGACGCGGCGATGTACGCCCGCAGCGTGGGCGCGGCGTAGAGGTTGTCGACCGGGATGTCGAAGAAGCCCTGGATCTGGCCGGCGTGCAGGTCCATCGTCAGCACCCGCCCGACCCCGGCGCGCGTCAGCAGGTCGGCGACCAGCTTCGCGGTGATGGGCGCGCGCGGCGCCACCTTGCGGTCCTGCCGCGCATAGCCGTAGTACGGGATGACCGCCGTGATGCGCCCGGCGGACGCGCGCTTGCACGCGTCCACCATGATGAGGAGCTCCATCAGGTGGTCGTTCGCGGGCGAGCACGTGCTCTGGATGATGAACACGTCGCGACCGCGGACGTTGTCGTCGATCTCCACCTGCGTCTCGCCGTCCGAGAAGCGGCTCACGCGCGCGTTGCCCACCGTCTCGCCCAGCGCGTCGCAGATGGCGCGGGCGAGCGCCGGATTGCTGTTGCCCTGCAAGAGGCGCAGCTCGAGGTACATGAGGGGCTCCCCGGACGCGCGGGAGCCTCACACGGAAGCGGGCCGCCCGCAACGGGGGCCCCACGCTACAATCGGCCCGCGAGGGAGGCGAATGGGCTGGGTCCGCGTGCGCGATCTCGGGATCCGGGTGTTGCCGGACGGGGCCTTCCTCGTGCGCGCGCCCGCGCGCGGCATCGGCGCGCGCGTCTCCGTCCACGCCGTGGAGCTCCTCGCGTTCTGCTCCGTCCGGCGGACGCGCGAGGAGGTCGCGCGGCAGTACGGGCCCGCCGGCGTGAAGCTCTTCGACGGCCTCGCCGAGGCCGGCTTCCTCGTGGATCCGCACGTCGCCGAGGCCACGCCCGTGCTGTTCCAGAACTTCGCCGACGTCGACGTCCACCGCCGCATGCTCGCCGACGCGCCCCGGATGAGCGCCTACGCGCGCGCCATCGCGAAGGTCGTGTCGCCGGGGATGGCGGTGGCCGACGCCGGCACGGGCAGCGGCGTGCTCGCCGGCATGGCCGCGGCGCGCGAGCCCCGCGTCGTCTACGCGATCGACGGCTCGGACATGATCGAGACCGCGCGCGAGGTCCTCGCCCCCTTCGGCGACCGCGTTCGGCTCGTGCGCGGAGACGTCGCCCGCGTCGAGCTCCCCGAGAAGGTCGACGTGATCGTGTCCGAGACCTTCGGCGCCCTCGCGCTCGCCGAGGACGGGCTCGACGACGTCCGGGCCTTCGCCTCGCGCAACCTCGCCGCGGGCGGGCGCACCGTGCCCGCCACGGTGTCGCTGTGGCTGGCCCCCGTCGGCGATCCGGGGCTCGCCGAGGCGGCGCTCGGGCCCTTCCGCGACCAGCACGGGGTCGACCTCTCCCCGCTCCGCGCCACGGCGATGCACCGCTCGATGACGACGGCGGTCACGCCGGACCAGCTGCTCGCGCCGGGCGCGTGTTTCTCGCGGCTCGCGTTCGGGGTGACGCCCGGTCGCGCGAGAGGGGCGGTCGACTTCGAGGTCCACGGGCGCGTCGTCGGGCTCTGCGGCTGGTTCGACCTCGACCTGTGCGAGGGCGTGCGCCTCGGCACCGGCCCCGGCGACCCCCTCACCCACTGGAAGCAGCAGCTCCTCCCGCTCGACCCCTTCGACGCCGACGGGCCCGTCCACGTCGAGGTCGAGCTGGGGCCGGCCCCCGACGACCGCCGCGGGAGCGAGCTCCGCTGCGTGCTGCACGTCGAGGGGCGGACGTATTCGACCTGGCACCGCGTCCGCTGAGTCAGGGCGCGAGCGACGGCCCCGACGTGACGAGGCCGCCCGCGTCCACGCCGACCGCGACCACCTGCTCGACCGTCACGGTGTCCTCGCCGGGCTCGTCGCTCGTCGCGAGCGGCGGCAGCGCCTGGTTGCTCGCCCAGCTGCCGTCGGTGTTCACGAGCAGGGCCACGAGCGCCACGTCCGTGCCGCCGGCCGGCAGGCCCGAGGGGTACACGCTGTCCCACGGGATCCAGATCTCCCACCCGCCTTCGGTGGTGCCCGTCGCGCCGGCGTCGTCGGCGGCGAGACCGTAGCGGGCGAGGTTGCCGTCGTCGAAGGCCGTCACCGCGTCGAGCCACCAGAGGTCGTCGGTGGCGCCCCAGTCGCCGTGCAGGCCGCGCAGCCCCGCGTACTCGGCGAGGTCGTCGTACATGATCTCCTCGCCCTCGACCGAGCCCACCGCGACGTCCCAGCCGAGCCCGGCGACGCCCGACCCGAGGTCGACCGCGGACAGCGCCTGATCCAGCGTCCCGTTCGTGTCGGCCAGCGCGGAGACGTCGCCCGTCAGCCCGGTGCCGTCGCCATAGTCGAGGTCGACCAGCAAGAGCGCCGTGTTCTCGCCGTACTCGAACACGCCGTCCACGCCCACCCAGATGCCGGTCGCGTCCGTCGTGACGCGCAGCGCGTCGAGCTGGTTGTAGCCGGACCCGAACGACGTGGTCCACGTCTGGGTCGTCACCGGCGATCCCAGATCGTCGGTGTACCCGTCGGCGACGAGGAAGTCGGCCGGCGGCGTGACGCTGGGCTCGCCGGCGATCGCCGCGTCGAGCACGGCGTGCACCCAGGTGTTGTCGAGGCGCTGGCCGTCGAAGGTCGCGGCGAGCGTGCCCGTGCCGAAGACGGGGACGTCGGCGTTGGTGTGCTGGCCCCAGCGCCACTCGGTGTCCGGCGCGACCCCGGCCGAGCTGCCGCCCGTGACCCGCATGCCGCCGCACTCGTGGTCGGCGGTCACGAGCAGCGTGACGTCGCCGCGGGTCGACGCCCACGCGACCGCGGCGGCGACGGCCTCGTCCAGCGCGGCGGTCTCGGCGTGCACCTCGTCCACGCCGTTGGAGTGCGAGGCGTGGTCGATGCGCGCGCCCTCCACGACGAGGAAGAAGCCCTCGGGGTCGTCGTCGAGCCACTCGAGCGCGACGGTCGTCATCGTCGCGAGCGTGGGGACGCCCGGGTCGTAGCCGTCGGCGACGTAGTCGAACTGGTCGTCGGCGAACACCCCGAGGAGCGGGCGGCCGTCCGGCACCGCGGCGAGCAGGGCGGTCTCGTCCTCGACGATCTGCGCGGACGGCCCGCTGGCGAGGCAGTCCGCGAGGTCGTCGCCGCCCCCGCCGAGGGTGAGGTCCGGCAAATCGGCGCACAGCTGCGCGGCGATCTCGGCGGCGTCGGTGCGATCGGGGGTGTGCGCGAAGAACGAGGAGGGCGTCGCGCCCGTGAGCTCGTCGGTGGTCACGACGCCCGCCGAGAGCCCCAGCGCCCGCGCGCGCTCCAGCAGCGTCTCCAGCTCGGCCTCGTCGCGGTCCACGCCGACATAGTCGTTCCAGGTCTTGTTGCCCGTCGCGAGCGCCGTGGCGCCCGCCGCCGAGTCGGTCGTGCCGGTCAGCGACGCCGTGCGGAGCCGCCCCGCGTACGGCAGCGCCTCCATCACCAGCGACCCCTCGGCGCCGTTGGCGAACCAGCCCCCGCCGCGCACGTGCTCGAAGCCCATGCCGTCGCCGACGAAGAGCACGACGTAGCGGGGCGCCGGCGGCTCGCCCGTGTCGCCGGTCTCGCCCGTGTCGGTGTCGGTGTCGGCGTCGGTGTCGG
>JBMOQZ010000168.1:0-19228 GCA_049322475.1 Myxococcota bacterium
CGGGGCCGGCGGCGAGATAGCCCGGGCCGAAGACGGCCCGGCGCCGCCTGGGCGCTTCAGTTACCGGCTGGCGTTCGGCGACATGCCTCGGTGAAAGCCAAATGCCCGTGACCTTGCATGCCGAACGTGCTGGGCCTTCGGTTGCTGCTCTTCCAGCAGGCGCCAGCACGGGATGTGCGCGGCACGTCGCCGAACGCGCCCGTCCCTTCAACGGGAGCGCGGAAGCCCGACACCACGGTGGGGTCTCCGTAGGCCACATAATAACGCTTGCCGTTATTATCGTCGGGCGTTATCATTCCGAGTGATCAAGTCCTTCCTCGACGCCGATACCGAGGCCCTCTTCCATGGCCAGCGTTCCCGCCGCCTCCCGCCCGACATACAGCGCGCCGCGCGGCGGAAGCTCCTCGTGCTGGACGCAGCCATGGCCCTCCAGGACCTGCGTGTTCCCGCAGGCAACCGCCTCGAGGCCCTCAAGCACGACCGGAAAGGCCAGTTCAGCATCCGCATCAACGACCAGTGGCGCATCTGCTTCCGCTGGCAGGACGGCCACGCGCTCGACGTCGAAATTGTCGACTACCACTGACCATGGGGGACCCACATGAGCACCGCCAACACGAAGCCCGGCAGCGCCGATGACGCGCTCGGCCCCATTCATCCAGGGGAGATCCTCAACGAGGAGTTTCTCCAGGTGCTTGGCATCACCCAGTACCGGCTCGCGAAGAGCATCCACGTGCATCCGCGCCGCATCAACGAGATCGTGCTCGGAAAGCGCGCGATCACTGCCGACACCGCGCTCCGGCTCGCCCGCTTCTTCGACACCTCTGCCGAGTTCTGGATGAACCTCCAGGCCCGGTACGACCTGGAGCGTGCCCGCGCGGAGCTCGGGGACCGGCTCGAACAGGAGGTGGACGTCTACCCGCACGCGTGACCGATTTCACGTTTGACGTGCCTGATCGCGGGAAGTAGTCTGCGGAAATGAGGGATCCAGCTGCCCACCCGCGCCGACCGATGGACACCTTGCCGCTTGTGGTTATTGGCCCGGCTCTAGCCTCAATCTGCCTCTTCGCGGGTCTCCATTGGCTTGGCCGCCTGCCCCAGGCAGAAGCGCTCCTGATCACTATTGGGGTGGCGTTGGTTCTTGCAGCAATCGCTTGTCCGTTCTTCACCGTCGGCGGCCCCTCCGGCTTCCGAAATCCTTGGGTCTACGCAAGCGATCGCGCCTGGGTAGTCTCACAGCGGCTCGCCGCGTGCGCGTACTCCGCGCTGGGCCTCGCCGTGATTGCGTTGGCGCTCGTCAACACGACGTCCGCCTTCCTGCTTCTGCTCATTGGCACCACCTTCGCTGCTGTGCTGATTTCTCTGTGTTCCTGGGCCGTCTGGAGGCGCGATCCGTGTCGGCGTGACCTTTGAGTGTGTCCTTTAGTTCCAGACTGCCGGCACGTCGCCGAACTGGCCGACTCCAGCGACGGCGCGGCGAAGACGCCTCGCCTGGCCTCCGCGCGGGGCCCCCTTTCGAGGTCCTGCAAGTTCGACTGTTGTCGACGCTCTCAATCCGCGCAGATTCGCTGACTTCCGCGCCTGCCGTCGTCGAGCCCGCCGACTTCCGCGCGTGATCGACGCCGAGGGCGCCGACCACGCGCGAGTGCGACCTACCCCCGCTTCTTCCCGGCCCGCTCGTTGGCCTCGCGCAGGCGGTAGCTGTCGCCCTCGATGGAGAGGATCTCGCTGCGGTGCACGAGACGGTCCACGAGGACGACGACACAGGCCGCGTTGGGGAACACCTCCGACCAGGCGCTGAACGGCTTGTCGGTCGTGATGACGATGGGGCGACCGGTCTCGTAGCGGCGGTTCACGACTTCGAAGAGCAGGTCGGCGTGCCGGTTGTCGTACGAGAGGTACCCGACCTCGTCCACGACGAGCAGCGCCGGGCTGCAGTAGCGGCGGAGGGCGCGCTGCAGCGCGATCGAGCCGTCCTGGGCGGCGAGCTCGTTGAGCATTTGCGACGCGGTCGCGAAGCGGACCGTGCGGCCGGCGAGGAGCGCGGCGTGCGCGAGGTTCTTCGCGATCATCGTCTTGCCGACGCCGTTGGGCCCGACGAGCACGACGTTTGCCTGCTCGTCGAGGAAGTGGAGGCGGAAGAGCGCCTCCACGGCGTTCCGGTCGATCGCGCTGGGCCAGCGCCAGTCGAAGTCGGCCATCGGCTTGAAGCGGCTGAGGCGCGCGCGCTGGACGCGCCGGTCGAGGCTCCGGCGCTCGCGCGCGGCCTCCTCGACGGAGAGCAGCGCCGCGACCCAGGGCTCCTCTCCGAACTCGTCCCAGCGGGCCGCCAGGCCGTGCAGGCCGATGCTCCGCGCCCGGTCCTGGAGGCTACGCATCGTGGCCTCCCGCCTTCCGGCCGAGCCGGTCGTACGCGTCGAGCGAGTGCGGCTTCACGGCGAGCTCGCGCACGCGCGGGTCGTCGGGGAGCGGGATCGGGACGGGCGGCGGCTGCCCGGCGAGGCGACGTCGTCGGTCCAGGACCTGCCGGACGCCGGCGACGTGGGGTGCGTCGGCGGCGACGGCCTCCGAGACGGCGGCGGTGAGGGCCTCCACGCCGTAGTCGTCGAGGAGGCGGTTCAGGCCGTTCGTGGTCCCGCCGACGTTCCCGCCGCGCTCGGCGACGCGCTCGAGGAGCGCGCGGCAGGCCGGCACGGCGCCGAGCAGGCGGTTCATGCCGCGCCCCTCGCGGGCCTCGCGCTTCGCGGCGACGAGCGCGGCGACGTGCGCCTCGTCTTCGACCAGGCGCCCCTTGCCCCAGCAGCGGGGATGCCGCGCGACCTCCTCTGCGCCGTCGAGGACACGGACCTCGCGGCGCGTCGCGAGGGCGACCAGCGTGCGGCGGACACGGTCGTGGGGCACCGAATCGTCGTTGCCGTCGAAGCAGACGTAGGGCGTCTTCCCGACGTGGACCTCGACCCGGTCGGCGGCCGGGAAGGCGTCAGCCGGAAGCGCGAGGAGCGCCTCGCGCTCCTCCGCGAAGGCGTCCGCGACGGTGCGCGTGCGGTCCTCGGGGTGGCGTCGGGCGGCGGCCTCGCCCTCGCACCACGCCTTCGCCTGCGCGTCGAGGTCGTCCAGATCGCGCCAGGTCCGGGCGGGGAAGAACGAGTCGCGGGCGAAACGCACGGCGCGCTCGACGCGACCCTTCTCGTTCCCCCGGTACGGCGCGACCGGGCGCGGCTCGTAGCGGTGGTGGGACGCGAAGGCGAGCAGGGCCTCGTTGAACCGGATCGCGTCGCCGACACGTTCGGTCACGGCGGACTGGAGGTTGTCGTAGAGCAGCAGGCGCGGCACGCCGCCGAAGGCCTCGAAGGCGTCGGCGTGGTGGGCGAGGAAGCTGCCGGTCCGCTGGCACGTGCCGAAGCGGAGGAAGATCATCCGCGACCACGACGGCACCATCATGAACGCGACGAGCGGCCGCCGCGCGCCGTCGATCTCGACGTGGCCGAAGTGGGCCCAGTCCACCTGCGCCTGCTCCCCGGGGAGGGTCCGCAGGCGCAGGTACGCCTCCGCGGCCGGCTTCGGGCGGTAGCGCGCCACGATCGTGCGGAAGTGGGCCGCGGCGCCCGTGTAGCCGCGCTGCTTCACCATCTGGTAGAGCCGGCTCGCCCGCAGCGTCGGGTACTGCGTGAGCGTCTCGACGATCAGCGGCACGAACGGGTCCGCGAGCGAGCGACGGCGGGTGAACGCCGTCGCGGGGACGCCGTCGTCGCGCAGGACGCGGCGCACCGTCTCGTGGTGCACGCCCAGCTGCTTCGCGATGGTGCCCGGCTTCCAGCCCTCGGCGTGGTGCAGGCGGCGGATCTTCGCCTCGAGCTCGCCGGGGATCACGACCACCTCCCGTGGACCAGCCGGAGCTGGTGGAAGTCACCGACGCCGCGGATCGTGCGGCGGCGCCGGACCGGCGCGAGCACGTCGAAGCGCACGAGCGGGCTGTCCAGCGGCAACAGCCCGTCGCCGAAGAGGGCCTCGGCGGACCGCCGGTCCACCGGGGGCGCCGCACAGACCGCAGCGGTGAGCGGCTGGCCCGCCCAGAGCGCGATCCCCTCGAGCAGCGTGATCAGCGCCCGCGGGTGCTGTGGGAACGGCGGCATCGCCGCCTTGAGGACCTCGTTCCGGTCCGGGTCCGTGAGCAGGAGCCGCACCGTCCGATCGGTCGGCTCCACCGTCGTCTTCCACGCGTACACGTTCGACCTCCGCCCCGGCGTGGTTGAGCGCCGGGGTCGCGGGAAGGCTCGGTCGAAGGCAGGCACCCGGAGAACCGTGATCCGTCACTCTTTCGCGCAGCCGGCGCCGATACCGTCCCTGCCGGGCCGCGTGGAGCACCCGCGCGCGGAACGTCGCCGCGTACCGCAGGCGCGCACGCCGGGCAGTAGACGTTCCCCCTGTCGCAGCGCGAGCAGATGACGACGAGGTCGCCGCAGGCGCGGCAGCGGTAGAGACGGTGCGAGTCGATGGCCAGGAACCGGCCCGTCCGGCTGGACGGGCGGCCCGGCGTCGGCGACGTTGGCGCGGGGCGCGACCGCCAGAGGCCAGGACCGCCCCAGGGGGCCCGGCGCTGCAACGCCGGGCCCCCACCTTCGGGGCGAACGACGGCTACCCCGCCTGGATGGTCAGCGGCGACCTGAAGGTCAGCGACTTCGACGACGGTGTCAGGCGGAGATCGGCGGGTTCACGCGGGATTGGGTCGGCGGTGACATTCGACCGCTCCGGGCGGCTCCCACACTCCGCTCCGGTCGGGCAGAGCCCTCCCTCCGCTCCCGTGGAACCCGCCCTCCGCTGCGGCGGCGACGTGGGCTCCCACACTCCGCTCCGGGGCAGAGCCCCTCCGCTCCGGTGGAACCCCACGTCGCCTTTCGTCTGGGGGCCCCGCGCTCCGGCAAACGCCCTGCCGCGGAAGACCGCGGCACCGGCGGCCGAGATGGCCCGGGCCGAAGACGGCCCGGCGGCCGCCTGGGCGTTTCTGGAGTCCGCTGGCGTTATCCGGCCCTCGTTCATCGCTGTGCCGGGGCGCGGGCCTCGTGTGCACTTGACGGTCCCTCACTTTTCCCGTAGATTCACCGGAGAGGTTCACATGCGTCTCGAAGCCACCATTCCGGACAGCCGCGGCGCCGCCGTCGCGAAGCTCGCCGACGAGCTCGGCATGAGCCGAAGCGAGGTGGTCGACGAGGCGCTCACGCTGTTTCTGAAGGCGGTGATCGAGGCGAGGAAGGGGCGTCGGCTCATGATGGTCGACACGGACACTGGACTGCCCGCCTGTGAGCTCGCCACGCCGACGCTCACCGCGATGGAGTGGACCCAGCAGGAGCTCGTCCTTCCCGAGGCAGCCGTGGCCACGATCGCCGAGGTACTCGAGAAGCCCCCGGCCCCCGGCCGGCGCCTCACCGAGGCCATGCGGCGAAAGCGGTGATTCGCCGGATCGTCGTTCAGGACGTGGATCGAGACTTCCGATCCGGCGTTCACGCGCTCGACGACTACTTCGCGCGGCACGCCCTCGCGAACGATCGCACGGGCGTAAGCCGTTGCTTCGTGCTCGTTCGTGAGGAGCCGGGCCTGCCACGCGTCGCCGGCTTCTACACCCTCTCGATGGCTTCGGCATCGGCGGAGAGCATCGCCCCGGCCCTGCAGCAGCGCCCGCCTCGATATCCCATCCCCGTGGCCCTCATCGGACGTCTCGCGGTCGACTCCCGGGCCCGCGGGCGGCGCTTCGGAGAGGCCCTCCTCGTCGACGCACTGCACCGCGTGCTTCACGGGGTGGGGGCCTCCCCGTGTCCCACACCCGCGCTGACTCGCCGGATGCCGCGCGCCTGTCGTCGTCGTCACGTTGTGTGATACATTGTGTGGACAAGGAGGCGGCTCATGGCCACCAACCTCAACCTCGACGACGCGCTCATCGACGAGGCCGTTCGACTCGGCGGACACCCGAGCAAGCGGGAGGCCGTCAACGAGGCCCTCCGCGCCTACATCGCCCACCTCAAGCGGCTCCGGGCCGTCGAGCAGCTCGGGACCTTCGACTTCGACCCGGGCTGGGACCACAAGAAGGCGCGGCAGCGGCGCTCGGCGTGATCGTCGTCGAGACCAGCGCGTGGTCGCGCGCCCTGCGGAGGCCTGCGTCTGGACCCCCGCACCCTGCGGCAGAGCTCATTCGGCGGCTCGTGCAGGAGGGGGAGCCCCTCGCGGTCCCGGGCATCGTGCTGCAGGAGCTCCTCTCCGGCGTGCGCACCCGCGAGCAGTTCGAGCGTCTCGACGGCGTGATGCAGCCCTTCCCGTTGCTGCTCGCCACGCGGGAACATCATCTCCTGGCTGCGCGCATCACCAACACGTGCCGCGCGGCCGGCATCGCCACCACGACGCCCGACACGCTCATCGCCGCCAGCACCATCCTCGCCGGCGGTACGCTCCTCACCTGGGACGCCGACTTCGCCTACATCGCGCGGGTCGTCCCCATGGGCTTGCGCCTCGAGCGGGACTGACACGAGGGCTGCCCCCGGATCGGCATCGAACCCGCTGGGCCCACGCCCGTTCGACAGGCAGGAGCGATTGGGCGATCGTGCGCATGGGCTCCAGCCCGATCGTGACAGTAGGCGACGCGACAGACCCTAATCTTGGGTGTGCGTCGTACGAGTTCGCCGGGCCCGACCCACGTCATCGCCGCGACCCTCGTCGCGCTGGGGCTGGGCGTCCTCTGGGGGTGGGCGTTCGACGTGGGCGTGCTGAAGGCGCCCGTCCCCCGGGCGATCCCGATGCAGCCGAACACGGCGGTGGCGTTCGTCGTCGCCGGGCTCGCCGTCGCGCTCGTCGACCGGCCGCGCGCCCGCGGGGTGGGTCGAGCGCTCGCCGCGCTGCTGCTCGCCTTCGGTGCCCTGGTGCTCGCCGAGCACTTCACCGGGTGGGACCCGGGGCTGGACCAGACGCTCCTCCGGCAGCCAGCCGTGGCGGGTCCCGTCGTCCCCGGCCGCCCCTCGCCGATCACCGGCGCGTCCTTCTTCCTCGCGGGCGCCGCGCTCCTCCTGCTGGACGTCCGGTGGCGGAGACGCACGCACCCGTCCGAAGGGCTCGCCGTCGCCGTCGTGGTGCTGTCGCTCAGCGTGCTGGTCGGCTACCTCTACGGCGTCGACCTCTTCGTGGGGCCGGTGGCCCCGACCAGCGTGGCGATCCACACCGCCGTCGGCCTCGGCCTTCTCGCGACCGCGATCCTCCTGCTGCGCCCGGAGCGACCGCTCGTGAGCCTGCTCGCCTCGCCGGGCCCGGGCGGCCGGGTGGCCCGCCGGCTCGCGCCGGCCACCGTGGGCGTGATGGTCGTCGTGGGCGCGGTCCGGCTCGCGCTGGAGCGGGCCGGACACATCGACGCGGCGGAAGGGGTCGCCATCATGGTCATCGCCGCGGTCGTCGTGCTCGTCGGCCTCGTCGTCTCCACCGCGGTCGCGCTGGACGAAGCGGAGTCCGCGCGCGCGGAGGCGCTCCGCCAGCTGCGCGAGCGCGAGGCGCGGCTCGCCCTGTTCGTCGAACACGCGCCGGCCGCGATCGCCATGTTCGACCGCGAGATGCGCTACCTCGCGGCGAGCCGGCGGTGGCGGGACGACTACGCGCTCGGCGACGCGCCGTTGCAGGGCCGAAGCCACTACCTGGTGTTCCCCGACCTCCCGGAGCCCTGGCGGGACGTGCACCGGCGCGCCCTCGCCGGCGAGGTGGTCCGCGCGGAGGAGGATCGCTTCGACCGCGCCGACGGGACCACGACGTGGGTGCGCTGGGAGGTCCGCCCCTGGCGAGACGCGAACGGAGAGATCGGCGGCGTGGTCATCTTCACGGAGGACGTCAGCGAGCGGAAGGAGGCCGAGGACTCGCTGCGAACGCTCGCCACGGACCTCGAGGCGCGCGTGGCGCAGCGCACCCGCGACCTCGCGGCGGCCAACGCAGAGCTGGAGAGCTTCACCTGGACCGTCGCGCACGACCTCCGCGCGCCCCTGCGCGCGATCGACGCCTACGCGGCGATGCTCGCCGACGACTGCGCCGCACGCCTCGACGCCACCGGGCTCGGCTACCTCGCGCGGGTGCGCGCCGGGGTGAAGCGGATGGCGATGCTGATCGAAGACCTGCTGCGGCTCGCGCGGGTGGGCCGGGAGGTGCTGCGGCCCGAGGAGGTGGACCTCTCCGCGATGGTCGTCGAGATCGCCGACGGGCTCTCTCGGTCCGCGCCCGACCGCGCCGTGAGCTGGGAGATCCAGCCGGGCGTCCGCGCCGTGGCGGACGCGCGCCTCGTCCGCGTCGCCATCGAGAACCTCGTGGAGAACGCGTGGAAGTACACCTCGCGCAAGGATCGCGCGTGTATCGGCTTCGCCTGCGAGGAGGAGGGCGGCGAGCGCGTCTACGTGGTCCGGGACGACGGCGCCGGCTTCGACATGCGCTACGCGGACAAGCTCTTCCGGCCCTTCTCGCGGCTGCACGGCGAGGAGGAGTTCCCGGGCACCGGCATCGGGCTCGCCACCGTTCGGCGCATCGTGGAGCGGCACGGCGGGCGGGTGGCGTGCGAGGGGTGCCCCGGGGAGGGCGCCACGTTCCGGTTCACGCTCGGCACCCCGGCGCCGCCGCCCCCGCAGCCGGCTCGACAGCCCTCCACGCGGACGTTGGCGGACGCGTGACGATCACTCCCGAACGACGAGCGCGGGCGCGTCGAAGTCGAAGGTGTACTCGCCCACGATTCGGTCGTAGGTCGGGCAGACCTCGCGCGAGGCGTCGTCGCCGAGGCCCGCCGGCGTGGCCGCCTCGGGCTCCGAGCAGCCCTGCACGAGCACGTCCGTCACGTTGTCCTCGAAGGCGACGTCCACGAGCGTGGCGGAGGCGCCGTCGAGGAAGAGCCCGGCGCCGCCCGCGTCGTCGAGCAGCACCCCCTCGACGAGCAGGGCCTCCAAGCCCACGCCGGCGGCGTACAACGCGTGCCCCTCCGCCGCGAGCCCGGGGTAGAGCTCGACCGGCAGCGCCCCGGCGACCCGCCCGCCGACCACGCGGGCGCCCGCGACGTCGACGAGCCACACCCCGCCGATCGCGTGGCCCGAGACCTCCACGTCCGTGAGCGCGACCTCCACGTCGCCCTCGAGCCCGTCGGCGAACACGCCGAACCCGCCGCCCGTGCCCCCGTCGGCGAGGGTGCCCGTCACGCTGCCGCCGTCGAGCGCCAGCGCGCCGTCGAGCGCCACGACGCCGGCGAACCGGCTGCCGGCGACCGTCGCGCCGGCGAGCTCCAGCGACCCGCCGGCGAGCACGACGCCCGGCCCCTCGTTGTCCTCGGCGACGAGCCCGGCCACCGTCGCGAGCCCGTCCCGCTGCACCACGAGGCCCGCCGCCGTGCGGGCCTCGTCGCCGGCGAGCGTCCCGGACACGGTGACGCCGGCGAGCTCGAACGTGGCGCCATCGGCGACGAGCCCGAGATCGCGCGCCCCCGTCACGGCGAGGCCCTCGCCGGTCACGAGCGCGCCCGACTGCGCCTGCACGCCTCGCCCGCCCGGGCTCGTCACGGCGAGCCCCGCGAGCGTGACCGTCGCCTCGTGGACCATCATCCCGGCGCCCTCGCCGTCGCCGACGGTCACGTCGGTCAGCGCGGCGGCCGCCCCGGAGAGCACGTCGAGGTCGCGGACGTAGAGCCCGTCGAGCGTGGTGGCGGTGCCCGACACGGTCACGCGCGCGAGCGTGCCGACGCTGCCTTCGCCGCCGATCTGCACGCCCACGCCCTGCACGCCGGTCACGGCGACGTCGGTGAGCGTGACGGCGGCGCCGTTGCTGCCCACCACGCCGCCGCCCACCCAGAAGCCCAGCGAGGGGTCGAAGATCGCGGACACGTCGCCCACCGAGCCGCCGGCGAGGTCGATCGTGGAGCCGTCGGCCGCAACCCCGACGCCCTCGATCCCGGTGACCTCGACGTCCTCGAGGGCGATCGCCGCGCCACCCACGGCGACAATCCCCGCGGCGCTGCCGTCGGCGGCGTCGGCCGCGGTGAGGTCGCGGACGACGAGCCGCCCGGTCACCAGCGAGTCGGGATCGGCGGCGACCACGCCCAGCCCGGCGATGTCGGCCACCTCCACGCCGTCGAGCGAGACGGCCGCGCCGTTCCCGACGCCGATCCCGCCGGCGATCTCCTGCGCGCTCGACGAGAGCCCCCGAACCGAGCTGTCCGTCAGCGACACCGTGGTACCGGCGTCGAGCACGATGACGCCGCTCCCCTCG
Source organism: Myxococcota bacterium (assembly GCA_049322475.1). Lineage (GTDB taxonomy): Bacteria > Myxococcota_A > UBA796 > UBA796 > SXON01 > JBMOQZ01. The sequence continues at coordinate 10,255 of JBMOQZ010000168.1, forward strand.
TACCCGCCGATCGCGAGCCCGCTCGCGACGACCGTGGCGCCGCCGTTGGCGACCACGCCCATCGGCGTGCCTCCATCGGGAAAGGGGGCGAGCCCCTCGATCGTGACGTCGGTGAGGGTGGCCGCGCCGCTCTCCGCGAACACGCCGTACCCGGCGGCGGCGGTGACGCGCGTGCCCGTGGCGACCACGGTGCCGCCCTCGGTGGCGTAGAGCCCGGTGCCGATCTCCTCGCCGGTCACGCCGTCGATCTCGACGTCCACGAGCGTGACGACGCCGGAACCGTAGGCGTACGCGGCCACGTCGGTCACGTCGGCGATCACCGCGTCGGTCACGGTGAGATCGCCGTCGATGGCGAGCAGCGCGGAGGCGACGTAGCCGCGGTCGGCCGCGCCCACGCCGGTGATCGTGACGCCCGCGAGCGTGGCGTCGGAGTTGGTCTCGACGCGCACGGCGCCGCCCTGCCCGCCCTCGACGACGACGTCGGTGGCCTCGATCGAGCCGCCCGAGCCGGCGAGGAGCGCGGCGGAGGTGGAGTAGCGCGACGACCACGCGCCGGTGACCGTGACCCGCTCGAGCCGCACCTTCGTCCCGCGGCCGTCGGCGGAGATGGCCCCGCTGTCGGCGTCGGTCACGACGAGGTCGGCGGCGACGACCTCGCCGCCCGCGGCGTAGAGCCCGCCGTAGCGGCCGTTCGCGAGCGTGAGGCCCGACAGCGTCACGACGGTCTCGGTGCCGCCGTCCACGAGGACCACCGCGCTGTCCTCGTCCGCGTCGGCGCCGTCGAGCGTCACCAGCGCGGCGCAGCGGCCGGCGAGGTCGAGGCCGCCGTGCTCGCGCCCGAGCGCCAGCACCTCGGGGTAGGTGCCCGCGGCGACGCCGATCCGAAGGGCGCCCGTCGCGAGCGCCTCGCCGATCGTCGCGTAGGGGGCCTCGCGCGAGCCGTCCCCGCCGCCGGCGCCGGCCGCGACGAGGACGCGGTCGTCGTCGAGGTCGCCGAAGGTGCCGGCGCCGCACGCGGCGGGCACGCACGCCTCGCCGTCGGCGACCTCGCCGTCTGCGCAGGTGGGTCCCTCGTCGGGCACGGGCGCGGGCTCGTCCGGCCGGGAGCACGCGGCGAGGAGGAGGATCACGGCGTGGCCGTCACGACGGAGAGCGGCGTGGTGTTCAGGTCGAGCGGGGACTCGCCCGCGTCCTCCAGCACCACCCAGGCGTCGGTGCCGGTCATCTTCGTGCCGCCCTGGCAGAGGATGGAGACGCCGCCGACGTCGTAGCCGCTGCCGGCCACGCTGTTGCCGGAGACGTCGGCCGTGACGCCGTCGAAGAGCACGCCCGCGCGCGCCGAGTCGGCCACGTCGCTGCCGGTGAGCGCGGTGAGGAACGTGGCGGGGTCGTACGCGGCGTCGCCCTGGGTGACGACGACGCCGTCGCCCGTGGTGATGCCCGAGAGGTCGGGCACCGCGGAGGCGGAGGTGGCGTCGACCGTCAGGCCGTCGAGCGACGTGGAGAACGCGCGCAACGCGAAGAGGCCGGCGTCGGCGTTGCCGGTGAGCGTGACGCCGGAGGCGGCGAGCGTGCCCTGCTCCTGCACCTGCACGCCGCGGCCGTAGTACCCGTCCGCCGTGGCCGCCGTGTCGGCGACCGTGACGTCGACGAGCTCGATCGTGGCGCCCTCGCCGAGGATGCCCGCCGCGGTGGTGCCCCACACGCCGCCGCCCGACATCGTGACCGTGGCGAGGTTGACGCTGATGCCGTAGCCCACCTCGACGCCGTCGATCTCGGTGGCGAGCGTGTCGCGCACGGTCACCTCGGACAGGTCGACGAGGCAGTCGTCGCCGTCGAACACGATGCCCGCGCCCGCGGCGCCGGTCACGTCGAGGGCCGTCGCCACGACCGAGGCGCCGTTCCACACCTTCAGCGCGCGCGTGCCGCCCGAGATCGTGAAGCCGGCGAGCACCACGTCGGTGGCGCGGCTGACCGTGACCACGGAGGCGTCGGGGTCGGCGGCCTCGAAGACGACCTCGCCCGCGCCGCAGGCCTCGAGGGCGAGCCCGTCGTCGGCGGCGTGGTCGGCCGTCTCGCCCTCCAGCTCCAGCGCGACGGCGTAGGTGCCGGGCCCCACCGCGATCCGCCGCGGCGCGCCGTCCTCGCGGACGAGCGCGAGCGCGCGGGCCAGCGTGGCGACGGGAGCGGACGCCGAGCCGTCGGCGCCGTCGTCGCCGTCGGCGCGGACGTGGACGGCCTCGGTGGAGGAGATGAGCCCCCAGGTCCCGTCCGCGCAGGGCGGCGTGACCTCGGTGGGCGTGTCGGTGTCGGTGTCGGTGTCGACGTCGACGTCGGTGTCGGTCTCGACGTCGCCGTCGGACACGGCCTCGCCGGGGGACTTGGAACCGTCGGCGGAGCACGCGAGGAGGTGGGCGTAGAGCGCGAGGTTCATGCGGGACCCTTCACGTCTCGGATGTATCGGGTCGCGCGTCGTCCTGGTCGTCCGCGAGCGCACGGACCGCGCGGGCGCGCGCCGCCTGGCCCCGCTCGTCGGCGAGGCGGGCGGCGAGGAGCGCCATGCGGGCGATGTCGGGCTCGACGAGTCCCGTCTCGAGCAGGGCCTCGCTCGCCGCGGCGAGGCAGGCGTCGAGCTCCGTCCAGCGGCGGAGCCCGGCGAGGCACGGCAGGCGCAGCGCGTCGGTGTAGCCGACGAGCGCGCGGCGGCGGTCGGCGGCGAGCATGGCGCGGGCTTCGAGCAACAGCGCGTGGGCCTCCTCCCAGGCGCCGCGCTCGACGAGCAGCAGCCCGAGGTTCAGCCGCGGGAAGGCCCGCGCCTGGCTGCCCGCGCGATCCACGAGCGCGAGGCAGTCGCGGAACGCCGCCTCCGCGCCGGGCCGGTCGCCCTGCCGGCGCAGCGCCTCGCCCAGCGCGTTGTGGCAGGCGGCGAGCCCCGTGGTGCTGCCGATGGCGCGGTACAGCTCCGCGGCCTCGCGCGCGGCCTCGGCGCCGCGGGCGGGATCGCCGAAGGTGACCTCGGTCCCGGCGAGCTCGCGGAGGCTCCCGGCCTCGCGCTGGCGATCGCCGAGCTTCGCGGACAACGTGCGCGCGAGCGCGAGCTGCTCGATGCTGCGGCGCCCCTCGCCGCGCATGCGGGCGAGCGTCCCGAGGTGCTGGAGCGCGGCGGCCTCCTCGTGGGCGTCGCCGGCCGCGCGCGCGAGCGCGAGCGCCTCGTCGAGGAAGCCGCGGGCGGCGGCGAGGTCGCCGCGCTTGACGGCGGCCATGCCCCGGTAGCGGCGGGCCGCCGCGGAGACGTCGTCCCAGCGCTGGCGACGGGCGGTCTCGGCGAGCCGGCTGGCGACGCGGTCCACGTCGTCGAGGCGCCCGAGGCTGATGAGCGCGCTCGCGCGCACCAGCGCGCCCTCGGCCCGGCGCCGGTCCGCGCGACCGGCCTCGATCGCGTCGAGCACGGCCTCGCGCAGCGCCACGAGCTCCAGCGCGGCCTCGTACCGGCTCGTCTTCCACGCCTCCCAGGCGCCGGCGAGGAGCGGCGCGAGCGAGGCCTCGCGCTCGCCGGCGGCCGCGAGGTGGCGGCCGAGGCGCTCGTCCCGGCCGGGCCGCGCCTCGCTCCGGGCGAGCATGCGCGCGCACGCGGCGTTGACGGCGGGCCAGTCGCCGCGCTCGGCGGCGGCGCGCTCGACGCTCTCGCGCAGCATGCCGTGGGCGAAGCGCCAGCCGCCGTCGGCCGGCTCGGCGAGGCGCGCCGCGGCGAGGCGGGCGCCGAGGTCGGGCGGCACGTCCGCGCCGGCCTCGTCGCAGGCGGCGCGCCACTCGGCCTCGTCGACCTCGCGGCCGAGCGCCGCGCCGACCTCCAGCGCGTGCGCCACGCTGGGGCCGAGCGCGACGAGGTGCGCCTGCCAGAGGCCGTGGATGTCGTCGGGGAGCGGCGTCTCCGCGCCCGGCCGCAGGACGAACCCGGCCTCGCCGACCTCGAAGAGCTCGCGGCGCACCCAGTCGCCGACGAGGCGCGCGGCGAACAGCGGGCTCCCCTGCGTCCGCGCGGCCACCCGCTCCACGAGCGCGTCGTCCAGCGCGAGGAGCTCGCGCACCAGCGCGCGGTGGTCCTCCGGCGCCAGCGGCCCGAGGCGGAGCTTCGTGACGCCCTCGAGCGCCTCCACCGCGGCGAGCGCGGCGGCCTCGACCGGGCGGGCCGCGAGCGACTCGTCGCGCGCGGTCGCCACGAACAGCACCGGGAACGGCGCCTCGCCGGCGCGGGCGAGCACGGCGCGCACGAGCGCGAGGGCCTCCGCGCCCCAGGGCACGTCGTCGAGGACGACGACCACGGGCCGCTCGCGGGCCACGTGGGCGAGCCACGCGGCGTACAGCCGGAGGCGCACGTCGAGCTGGGCGAGGTCCTCCGCCTCGGCCGCCTCGCCCGACACGAGCCGGGCGAGCCCGTCGCGCGCCCCGGGGTCGAGGCCGGCGAGCGCCTCCTCCGCGGCGAGGAGCGCGCGCGCGGGCCGGAGCCCCCCCACCCGCAGCGCCCGCGCCAGCATGCCGGCGAGCCCCGCGCGGGGGCCGGGGACGGGGTCGTGGGTGGCGACCACCACCTCGGCGGCGCCCGCCTCGCGGGCCAGCTCGCCGAAGCGGGTGGCGATCGCGGTGGCGCCGGTGCCCGCGCCCCCCACGAGCGTGACGGCGGCGGGACGTCCGTCCTGACGCACGCGGCGCAGCGCGGCCCACAGCGCGTCGAGCTCGCGGTCGCGGCCCACGAGCGGGACGGCGCGCAGCCCGTAGAGCCCGAGCCCCGCGCCGACGAGGCGGATGGGGACCCGCTGGACGTCGCGCCGCCAGGTGGCGGGCATCGGCGGGAGCGAGGCCACCGCGGGCGCGACCGCGGGCGCGGGCTCGGGCGGGGCGGGCTCGTCGAGGTCGGACAGGTCGACGAGCGTGGGGGCGGCGAGCGGCCCGGACGCCGCGGCGATGGTGGGGCTCGCGGTGTCGGCGCCGGCGGCGGGCAGGCACCACGCGGCGTCGGCGGCGTTGCGGAAGCGGTCGCGCGCGTCGCGGGCGAGCATGCGGGCGAGCCAGGGCTCGACCTCCGGAGGCACCGCCATGCGCGGCGCGAACGGCGGCAACGGCGACTCGAGGTGCGCGCGGAGCACCGCGCGGGCGTCCGGCCGCTCGAACGGCGTGTGGCCGGTGAGCATCCACCACGCGAGGCAGCCGAGCGCGTAGAGGTCGGTCCACGGGCCCTGCGCGCGGGGGCGCCCGAGGATCTGCTCGGGCGCCATGAAGGCGGGCGTGCCCGAGGTCGGCAGCCCCTCCTCGCCGTCCTCGCGGTCCCACGCGTGGGCGAGGCCGAAGTCGCCGAGCTTGAGCCCGGGGCGCAGGTCCTGGGGGCCCGCCCACAACACGTTCGCGGGCTTGACGTCGCGGTGGAGGATGCCGCGCGCGTGGGCGTGGGCGAGCGCGTCGAGCAGGCGGTGCAATACGTCGCGCACCTCGCGCCACGTCGCGGCCCGCGCGCGCTCGAGCGACCCGCCGCTCGCCAGCTCCATCGCCAGCCACGGGCTCCCCTTCGGCAGGCGCCCGCCCGTCGCCGCGTCGGCGTCCTCGCCGACCTCGCCGTGGTCGAGCACCAGCACGATTCCCGGGTGGTCGAGGCGCGCCACGCCCGCGATCTCGCGGCGGAAGAGCGCGGCGAGCCACGCGCGCTCCTCGGCCTCGCGGCGCACGACCTTCAGCGCGACGGGCACGCCCGCGCCGCGGTGGACGCCCCGCCACACCTCGCCCATGCCGCCGGCGGCGATGGGCTCGATCACGTCGAAGGGGCCGAGGCGGGGGAGGGTCATGCCGGCGGACGTTGGGTATGCTCGCACGCTACCGGATGTCGAGGAGCGTGGAGAGCCGTCCGTTGTTCGGGCTCGAGCGGGTGTGGCTGGTGGCCGACCGCCTCTGGCCGCCCTTCGTGAACCAGCAGGTGCTCGAAGGCGACGCCGCGCCCGACGCGGGGCGGTGGCGCGCGGCGCTCGCCGCCCTCGACCCCGCCTGGCCCGCGGCGCGCGCGCGGCTCCACGGCGCGCTCGGCGCCGCGCGGTGGGTGGCCGACGGGCCTTCGCCGGCGCTCGTGGAGGTGGACGGCGACGGCTGGGACGCGCGTGGGCCCGCGCCGTTCCTCGCCCGCCCGCTCGACCCCTTCGCGGGGCCGATCGCCGAGGTGCTGCTCGTGCGCGGCGACCCGCCCCGCGTCGTGTTGCGCACGCACCACGCCGCGTTCGACGGCCGCGCCGCCGGGCGCTGGGCCGCGGACCTCGCAGCCGCGCTCGACGGGCGGCCCCTCGCCGGGGGCGCGCTCGCCGGTCCGCTCGACGTGGACGTCGCGCCCGCGGTGCCCCCCTCCCCCGAGCCGCCGCGCGACCGCCTCGCCCCCACCGGCGCGCCCACGTCCGCGGCGCGCGAGACGACCTGGCGGCGCGTGACCGCGCCCGGGCCGGCGCGGGACGTGCTCGCCCGCGCGCTCGCCGCGCTCGCCGGCGCCGCGGGCACGCCCGTGCGCGTGTCGATCCCGGTCGATCTGCGGGGCGAGCGCCGCGACCTGACCGGCAACCACACGGGCTTCGTGCACCTCGAGCCGCCGGCCGGCGAGCCCGCCCGCGCCGCGCTCGATGCCGCGCTCGCCGGCGGCGCCGCGGGGGGGCCGGTCCACGCCGCGCATCGCCTGCGCTGGCTCCCGCTCGGGCTCATGGAGGCGGCCGGGCGCACCGTGGCCGACGACCTGCTCGCCCGCGGCCGCTGCACCGTGTCGGCCACGGTCTCGAACCTCGGGCGGCAGCCCGTGTTCGCGGGCGGCGGCTTCCGCGCGGCGCGGAGCTTCTGGATTCCACCGGGCGGCTCGCCGCTCTTCGTCACGTTGTCCGGGCACGCGGAGGGGATCGAGGTCTGCGGGAGCGCGCCGGTCGGGCTCGCCGGCGAGGGGCGGCTCGACGCGCTGCTCGCGCGCGTGGCGGAGGGGTTCCGCGCCTGACTCAGGCCGCGAGGCGCTCGGCGCGCCGCCGCCAGGCCTCCGGGCGGGCGAGGCACGGGTAGAGCGCCAGCGAGATCGCCGAGAACGGGCCGAGGTCGGTCAGCAGCCAGAGCCCGCCGTGGAACGCGACGCCGAGGGCCGCGTACGCGAGGCGCACGCGCGGGCCGCCGAGCAGCACCGCGAAGAACGTGCACTCCCACGCCCACGTCGCCGCCGTGGCGAGGCGCGTGACGGGCCCGAGGAGCCCGAGCACGGGGGCGAGGTCGAAGCGCGCCCAGGTCGGGGTGAGGAGCACGTGGTGGACGGCGAGCCAGCCGCCCCAGGGGAACCACTCCGGCGCCGTCTTCTGCAGGCCCGTGCCGACGTACATCACGACGAGCTGGGCGACCATGAGCTGGCGCGGCCACGCCGCGACGGGGGTGGGGTCGGTCCAGCGCCCGGTCCGCCACCGGCACCCGAGCGAGAGCGTGCGCCCCGAGTCGGCGAGGACGAGGAGCCAGAGCGCGTTCGTCGCGAGGCGGTCGTGCCCGCCGCCGGCGAGGTGGTTGAGCCCGTACAGGGCGATGCAGCCCTGCAGCGCCGCGAACGCGCAGAGCCGCGGCAGCACGCCCGCCGCGAGCAGGAGCGCGGCGACGGCGGTGGCCGCGGCGACCCCGCCGACGGTGTCGAAGCGCGCGCCCCCGAGCAGCGCGAAGAGCCCGCCCTCGTCGAACTTGCGGAAGCCCTCGGGCGTGTCGCGGACGTCGCCCCAGACGAGCGGCATCGCGCCGCGCGCCCAGGTGCCGGCGAGGTCCGAGAGCACGACCAGCCCCACGAGGATCCGCACGAGCGCGAGCGAGGTCCCCTCCTCCCGCCGCGACGTGAGCGCGACCCAGGCCGCCCACGCCTTCACCACGCGACCTCCGCCACGTCCGTCGCCTCGCCCTCGGTCAGCCGCCCCGCGGTCCCGAGCGCCTCGGGCGCCGGCAGACGCAGGCGGACCCGCTGGATCCGCGCCGCGTCGGCCGCGGGGAAGTCGACCGCCGCGCGCCGCGCGACGCTGTGGGCGAAGGCCTCCCACCACGCCGCGAAGCGCTCGCCCGCGAGCGTGTGCACCATGCCGCGGACGCGCCCGTCCTCCCAGAGCCCGGCGCGCCAGCGCGCGTCGGGGTCGAGCGCGCGGTAGACGACGCGCCACGCCCCGCCCTCGCGGATCCAGACCTCGAAGCGGGCCGCGCGCGGCGGCGAGCCCGAGAACATGCGCCAGCTCTGCTTCACGCCGGCGAAGCGGACGTACGGCGCGAACGCGCGCTCGAAGCGCCCCTCGGCGCGCTCGAGCAGGCGGCCCCCCGCGATCAGCGCGCCGCGCGTGAGCTCGGCCGGCACCCCGACCGTCGCGAGCCCCTCCTCCCAGGCGGCCATGGCCCTCGCCGTGCCCCCCTGCTCGATCGCCGCGCCGGACGAGAAACCCCGGGGCGACGGGATCGCCATGCCGACGATCGCGACGAGGTGCAGCGCGATCAGCGCGGCGCGGACGTGGTCGCGGAGGGACGGGGGCACGGGCGTTTCTACTCCGCGCGCGCGCGCCTCGCCCGTGGCCGGCCGTCGCGAACGATGGCAAGCTGAAGCGTGCGTTTCGTCGGCCCGCTCCTCGCGCTCCTGCTCCTGCCCGGCTGCACGCTCCTCGCGGTGGCGATCTCGCTGCAACCGCCGCCGTCCGGGAGCGACACGGGAGGGTGCTGCTCCACCTACTACTACGGGTGGGACACCGGCTCGCCCGACTGGGACGAGGACGGCTGGCCCGAGCACGAGGACTGCAACGACGGCAACGCCGAAGTCCACCCCTACGCCGACGAGCTGTGCAACGGCGTGGACGACGACTGCGACAACCGCGTGGACGAGCGCGTGTGCGACAGCGGGGGCGGCGGGGACACTGGCGACACCGGAGACACTGGCGACACCGGGGACAGCGGGGACAGCGGCGACACC
>JBMOQZ010000169.1:0-19218 GCA_049322475.1 Myxococcota bacterium
GAGGACGAGCGCGCTCACGAGCGCCTTGCCGGGGAATCGGCGGCGCGCGAGCACCCACGCGAGGGCGCCGGCGGGCAGGATGCCGAAGAGGGCCGCGCCGAGGCCGACCCAGAGCGACAACCGCACCGCGCTCGTGACGTCGAGCTCCATGCGAGGCCGAAGCTAACAGCGCGTTCGCGGACTGCGCGCGCTGTTGACGTGGCAAGATGGCTGCTCTATCCTGACCTCATGGACAAACGTCAGGCGCTGGGTTTCTTCCGAATCCTCCCCGCTGGCGCCGCGGACGTCGGCGACGACGTCTCGCGCGAGGACCTGCGCGAGGCCGGCCTCGGCGACTGGTCGCTCAAGGACGTCGGCAGCGACGACCTGAGCGACGTGATGCCCGAGCTCGGGCCCGAGTACGACGTGCCCGTGCTGCTCGACGACCGCCCGCCGGCGCCTGGCGAGAAGGTGGTGAAGCTCACGTTCGGGAAGACAGGCTAGACAGCCCCCGGGGCGATAGCTCGTCCGGCATGGCCGGCAGCAGCCTCCTCGCGCTCCTCGACGACATCGCGACCATCCTCGACGACGTGGCCGTGCTCACGAAGGTCGCGACCAAGAAGACCGCCGGCGTGCTGGGCGACGACCTCGCGCTCAACGCCCAGCAGGTCGCCGGCGTGGCCACCGACCGCGAGCTGCCGGTCGTCTGGGCCGTCGCGAAGGGCTCGGCCGTCAACAAGCTCATCCTCGTGCCGTTGGCGCTCGGCATCAGCGCGGTGGCGCCGTGGGCGGTGACGCCGCTCCTGATGATCGGCGGACTCTTCCTGTGCTTCGAGGGCGTCGAGAAGCTCGTGCACAAGTACCTGCACGCGGAGGAGGACGCGAAGGCGGAGAAGGACCTGCACGAGGCCGTGGCGAACCCCGCGGTCGACCTCGTCGCCTTCGAGAAGGAGAAGATCAAGGGGGCCATCCGCACGGACTTCGTGCTGTCGGCCGAGATCGTCGCCATCTCGCTCGGCGCCGCCGCGGAGGCCACGTTCGCCACCCGCGTCGGGGTGCTGGTCGGCATCGCGGCGATCATGACCGTGGGCGTCTACGGGCTCGTCGCCGCCATCGTGAAGCTCGACGACCTCGGCGTGTACCTGCAGGGCCGCGGCGGCGCCGCGCGCGGCGTGGGCGACCTGATCCTCCGCCTCGCGCCCTACCTGATGAAGGGGCTCTCGATCGCGGGCACGGCCGCGATGTTCCTCGTCGGCGGCGGCATCGTCGCGCACGGCATCGGGCCCTTGCACCACGCGATCGAGGAGGCGTCCCACGCGGCGGGCGCGCTCGGCGGGCTCGTCGGCGCGGGGGCGAACGGGCTCGTCGGCCTCGTGGCTGGCGCGATCGTGGTCGCCCTGTTCGAGGGGGGGAAGCGGGTGGTCGGGAAGAAGGCCTGAGCGGCGACGCCCGCTCGACCGGTGGGCCGAGCGGGCGCCGAGGGGTGGTGGCTTCGGTGTGACTTGAACACACGACACCGCGGGTATGAACCGCGTGCTCTAACCAACTGAGCTACGAAGCCGGGGGCCCGGATCTACTTCGCCGGCGCAGCGCCGACAAGGGGGCCGATGCGGGCGAACCCGTCGGCGTGTAGGACGTGGCGTGCTCCGCCCGTTCCTCGTCGCCGGCGACTCCGCGCCCTCGCTGTGCGTCGCGGACGTGTACGGGCGCGAGGTCCACCTCGGCGAGGGCCCGCTCGCCGTCGTTTTCACGCGGCCGGGCGCGTGCCCTCTCGGAAGGCAGGCGCTCGCCGAGCTGCGCGACTTGAGGCTGCCGATACCCCTCGTGGTCGTGACGCCGGACGTCACCGTCGCGCCGGGGCTCGCCGTCGTGCCCGACGTGGCCGGCACGATTGCGCGCGCCTTCGGCGTGGGCCACGACGCCCTCGGGTTCTGCACCCTCCGCGCGCCGGGGCTCCTCGCCCGTCGGCGCACCCGGGCGGCGCTCCGCCGCGGCGGGTCCGTCCTCTCGCGGACCCTCGGCGCCGAGTTCGTCGTGAGCGCGGGCCACACGATCGCCTACGTCCGGTATTGCTGCTCGATCGTCGACGGGCCCGACGTCCGGGGTCTCTCCGCGGCCGTCGCCGCGCGCGCGGGCATGGATTGTCGCGTCGCGACCCGTCCCTAGTTTTGCGATGTCTCCGGCGACGCTGGGCGTCCGGAGCGAAGGAGGAACCATGCTGAACATCACCCGTGGCCAGAGCAACGTGCCCAGCACGGCCACCTACGGCCGTGAGTGGGACCCCTTCCGCGTGATGCGGGAGATGATGCGCTGGGATCCGTTCCGCGAGATGGTCCCGTCTGGCGTGGAGAGGGGCGGCTTCGAGCCGAGGTTCGACGTCTGCGAGCAGGGCGACGCCTACGTCTTCAAGGCGGATCTGCCCGGCGTGAAGGAGGAGGACGTCGAGATCACGCTCACCGGCAACCGGCTGACGGTCGCCGGGAAGCGCGAGTACGAGCAGAAGGACGAGCAGGACAACTGGTTCGCGTACGAGCGTGGCTTCGGGAGCTTCACCCGGTCGTTCACGCTGCCGGAGGGCTGCGCCACCGACGACGTGCACGCCGAGCTGAAGGACGGCGTGCTGACGCTGCACCTCCCGAAGAAGCCCGAGGTCCAGCCGCGGAAGATCGAGTTGAAGAAGGAAGCGAAGGTGCAGTGATGAACATCCGCGCCGTCTGCACGCGCGAGGTCGTCACCGTCGACCGCGCGGCCACGATCCTCGAGGCCGCGCGGCGCATGCGGGACGCCCACGTCGGGGACCTCGTGGTGGTCGCGGGCGGCCGGAGCGGCGAGGTCCCGGTCGGCATCATCACCGACCGGGACATCGCCGTCGGCGTCGTCGCGAAGGACGTGGAGCACATCGAGAGGCTCCTCGTGGAGGACGTGGTCGAGCTCGGAGAGCTCGTCACCGCCTCGCCGGACGACGACCCGGCGGACGTGATCCGGCGCATGCGCGCGAGAGGCGTACGCCGGCTCCCCGTGGTCGAAGGAGGCCGCCTGATCGGGATCGTGAGCCTCGACGACCTGTTCCTCGCCATGGCCGGCGAGCTGCGCGAGCTCGCGGAGGTGCCGTTCGCCCAGCGTGAGCGGGAGATCACCACCCGAGGGTGAACAGCTCTGCGGTCAACGTGCCGGAGAGGGAGGCGCCGTCGGTGTTGGCGGCGTCCTCCAGCGCGAGCGTGCCCTCGCCCAGCCACGCCGCCTCGGTCCACTGCCCGCCCGTGTCGGGCCCGTTGTAGAGCAGCGAGCCGGCGACCTCGTCCCAGTCGACGTCGAGCGCGGCCCCGGGCTCGAGATCGTCGGGATCGAAGACGACGTACGGCGCCACGTAGGTGTCCGCGCCCGCGGTGCCGATGACCACGAGGAGGCCCTGTCCGTCGGACTCGCCGGCGAGCGAGTACACGTCGGAGACCGGGATGGCGTCGCCCGCGTACACGACGGTGAAGTCGCCGGCGCCCGCGGGGCTGCCGGACGGGTAGCTGCCCCACTCGACCGTGAAGGTCGCCTCGACCGAGCCCGTCGGGATCAGGCAGGGCGGATCGCGCAGCGCGCTCACGTCCTCGATCCCGCCGTCGAGCGCCTCCTCCAGCGTCTCCCGGCGCCCTTTGATCGTGCGCTTGAGCTCGCGGAACCCGTCGTCGTCGCCGCCGATGAGCTCCTGCGCGCGCTCGGCCTCCTCGACGAGCGCGTCCTCGTCGAAGTCGGCGAGCACGTCCCGCAGCGCGTCGGCGTAGCGCTCGCGCCCCTCGGAGGTGCCGAGGAGGCGCGCCGTCAGCATGGAGTTGGCGATCACCGCGGACTCGACGCCGGGCCACCACGCCGCGTCGGTCCCCCACGGGATGAACCGCGCGCGGCCGTCCGCCGGGTCGACGTACACGTGGAAGTTGTTCGTGTTCGCGGCGTAGCCGTCCCAGTGGGCCGTCAGCATTTCGGCGGCCCAGAACCGGTAGAAGGCGTCGACGTCGAGCACGGGCTCGAGCGCGTCGAAGAGCTCGTCGTCGCCGACCTCGAGCGCGTCGGTGAGCGGGACGAGGTCGGCGAGCCCGCTCTCGTCGGTCTCGGGCTCGAAGGTGCCGAGCCAGCCCTCGCGGAAGTCCGACACCGCGCCCTCGAACATCGAGGCCTCGGGCGAGCCGATGCGGGCGAGGAACACCTCGTCGACCGACTCGACGTTGACGTACACGCCGAGGTCGTCGCCGTTGACGGTCACGTTGGCGAAGCCGCACGCGGGCGCGGGGATGCCCAGCGCGAGGAACGTGTCGTAGGCGAGGCAGGTGCGCAGCAGCGTGGGGTCCTGCTGCGCGTTGTTCAGCGTGAGGCGCGGCGTGCCGCGGAAGGCCTGGTCGTCCTCGTACTTGTCGAGGCGCACCACCATCGAGGGGCGCGTCTCGCTCACCGAGCCGAAGAAGCCCTTCTTGTGGACGCCCACGTCGTGGAGGCGCTCGCCGTCGATCTCGACCTCGGCGTGGAACCAGTCGTAGGGGTTCGGCCACTCCTCCGCGAGGCAGTCGCCGGCGAACATCTCGAGGGGGTTGCGCTCTTCGGTGCGCAGCTCCTCCCAGTCCTCGTCGTCGAGCGTCAGCCGCACGTCGAGCACGGCGTCGCGGTCGAAGGCGGCCGGCGCAGGAGCGGTCGCGGCGGGGTCGGTCGTGTCGGGCTCGCCGAGGTCGAGCTCGGACGAGTGGCGGCAGGCGAGGAGCGCGAGGAGCATGGTGTCCGGGAAGTTTGACACGGGGCGGCCGGCGACCCGAAACGGAACTACGTCCCTCGCATGAGGCTCTGGGTGATCCGCCACGCGAAGGCCGAGCACGCGGCCCCCTCCGACGCCGAGCGGTCGCTGACCGCCGAGGGGGTCGCCCGCTTCTCGCTCCACGTCGAGGGGCTCGCCCGCCTCGACACGCGCTTCGACCGCGTGTTGTACAGCCCCTGGCGCCGCGCCGCCGAGACCGCGCGCCTGCTCGAGCCGCTCCTTTCCGGCGAGGCCCTCGCCTGCGACGCGCTCGCCCGCGAGCCCGACGCGGAGCTGCTCGACGCGCTGCAGGGCACCTGCGTGGCCGTCGTCGGCCACGAGCCCTGGCTGACCGAGCTCGTCGGGCTGCTGGTGCTCGGGCACCGCGAGGCGGGGCGCGCGTTCGAGCTCAAGAAGGGCGGCGTCGTCGTGCTGGACGGGGCCCCCCGGCCGGCGGGCATGCGGGTGAGGGCGCTGCTGCCGCCCCGTGTGTTGCGCGCGCTGCGTTAGCATCCGCCGCCGCCCATGATCCTCGCCTCCCTGGCCGCCGCCGCGACCGTCGACGCCACGCGCGTGCTCGTGTTGTCGACTCCGGAGATGACGGCGATGGGCGGCGCCGGCATCGGGTTCGCGACGGGCGCGGACGGGCTCCTCTTCCAGCCGGCGGCGCCGGCGAACCGCAAGATCGAGTCGCGCGCCCGCTTCGCCGGCGACCTCGTCTTCAACCGCCTCGGGCTCGGCCTCGGCGAGGCGACCGACCTCGGGAACCTCGGCGGGGGAAACGGCTGGCGGGGCACGATGAACAACCTCGGGCTCGCCGGCCTCTACCGGAACTTCGGGATGGGCGCCTCCTTCGCGCGGCTGGCCTACCAGCGCGGCGAGCAGGGCGTCACCGTGTACGAGGGGCACCTCGCCGGCGCCGGCAACCTCCTCGACGGGCACCTCGTGCTCGGCACGGGCTACCGGATCCTGCAGCTCGTGGCGGTCACGGGCGACGACGACGTCATCTTCGAGGGCGCCGGCCTCGAGACGGGCGTGCTGGTCAACCGCGTCTGGGACGGCATGAACTTCGGGGGCGTGTTGCGGCTGCCCGTCACGGCCGAGCCCCTCGGCTCCACCGACGGGCTGCGGGTCGCCGCGGTGGACGTGCCCTGGGAGGCGAGCTTCGCGGTTGCCTGGGGCGAGTTCGAGATGATCCGCCCCACGCGCGTGGCGGCCGACCTCGTGATCGCGGGTCCGGTCGACGACGGGCTCTCGCTCGAGGCGCTGATGGCGGATCAGACCGTCGCGCGGGGCGCGAAGGCCACGCTCTCGCCGCGGCTCGGCGTCGAGACCGGCCTCTGGCCGGGCCGGCTCAAGTGGCGCGTGGGCGCCTACCTCGAGCCCTCCCGGACCGACGTGCGGCCCGCGCGCCTGCACGGCACCACGGGGTTCGAGCTGAAGCTCTTCCACCTCAAGGCGCTCGGCCTCGTGGACCACGACCTCGCGTGGAAGACCTCGGTCGACGCCGCGCGCGGCTACGTGAACTTCGGCTGGATCGGGCTCGGGCTGTGGCAGCGCGGCGAGGTGGGCGTCGACTACGACCCGCCGGCGCCGCCGTCGTAGCGCCGCCGACGGGCGATCAGGGCAGCGGCGAGCACGGCGAGCCCGGTGGCGGGATCGGTCGTGGCGCACCCACAGGCGTCGGCCTCCGGGATGTCGCCCGTGTAGCCGCGACGCGGCTCGCGGTCGCCGCGGGGCTCGCGGTCGTCGTACACGCCGGTGTCGTCGCCGCCCTCTTCCTCGCCGTCGCCGCCGCCGCCGCCGCCGCCGCCTCCGCCGTCGTCCTCGTCGTCGCCCCCGCCGTCGTCGCCCTCGTCCACCCAGCCGGGCTCGTGGACCGTGAGCTCCACCGGGTCGCTGGTCACGGTGACGCCGCCGCCGGTCGCCTCGAGCCACGTGGTCCACTCGCCCTCGCCGACGTCCGCGCTGTCGATGGCGACCGAGCCGGAGGCGTCGCCGAGCGACGCCGTGCACAGGGACTGGCCCGTGGTGGTGTTGGTCCCGCAGGCGATCACGTCGGTGACGCTGCCCGAGACCTCCCAATCCAGCGTGAAGGGGTCGCCGAGGGCGAGCTCGCGGGGCGCGACGTCGAAGGCGTCGATCGTGGCCGGGGCGCCCGCGACCTCGGCGCACACGTACGCGTAGGAGTAGGTGACACCGGCGAGCAGCGGGTCGTAGGTGTACGAGCCGTTGTTGGGGAGGCGCAGCGACAGGAACGGGATCGCGCCGCCCGACTCGGGTGTGTAGTCGGCCTCGGCCCCCACGCGCCCGTCGATCTCGAGCGACGTGTACCCGTCGCCCCACTCCACCACGAGGGTGTGCTCGTCGGCGGGGTGCCAGTCGTTCATGTCGGTCCATTCGGAGAGCTCGCCCGTGCCGGACAGGCCGTACTCCATGCCGACCTGGAGCTTGATGCGGCCGTCGTAGCCGCCGTAGATGTCGCCGGCGATCTTCAGCACGAGGAACTGGTCGGCGACGCTGTCGCTGAAGCTCCCGTCGTGCGACGTGAACATCTCGGCGAGGTTCACCTGCGACACGCCCTCCTCCTCGAGGCCGGTCAGGACCACCTCGAAGCGACCGTTGGTGGCCGAGGAGGGGAAGTCGTAGACGAGCGAGCCGCCGTCGGATTCCCACCCGTCGGAGGTGAAGTGGCCGCCCCACGCGTCGCCGTCGGTGCGGCCGTCCGTCAGGTCGTCGTCGACGAGGGGGGTGCAGGTGGCGAGGGCGAGGCGCGTGAGGGGGAGGAGCAGCATGCGCCGGGAGATTGCAGGCTGCGTGCCGAGCGCAAGTGTCCGCAATCTCTCGACGTCGCGGCGTGCGTGCCCGGGCGTGGGCGCCCTCAGGCCCCGCGCGCGCGCCCCCAGGGGTAGCGGCCCGGGTCCGACTCGCGGTGCAGGAGCAGCGCGTCGATGCCGGCGATCACCGCGGCCTCCACGCGCGCGCGCAGGGCCTCGGGCGACTCGCCGGGGGCGGGCACGATCGGCTCGCCGGCGCGGAAGTAGTAGCGCTCCGGGCGGGGCAGCAGCGTGGGGCCGAGCCCGCGCGAGATCGGGGGGACGAGGTCCTCGCGGAGGCCGAGCCGGCGCAGCACGCGGCCGGGCGGGGTGGCGAGGAGCTCGTCGGCGTCGAGCAGGATGCGCCAGGTCTCGTCCGCGCCCACCGCGGAGACGGGCACGACGGGGACGCCGTGGCGCAGCGCGAGGCGGGCGAACCCCGTGCGCTTGCGCCATGACAGCTGGTAGGCCTGCCCCTTGCGCTTGAAGACCTCCCAGGCGCCGCCGGGGAACACGAGCAGGTGCGCGCCCGCGTCGAGCAGCCGCGACGCGTTCTCGGGGGTGCCGTCCACGGCCCCGAAGGCGGCGAGGAAGTCGCGCCAGAGCGGCACGCGGAAGTGCTGGTGGTCGCCGAGTCCGACGAGGCGGATGCCGTGGCGCTCCCACAGCTCCAGCATCAGGAAGGGGACGTCGAGCACGCCGTACAGGGTGTGGTTGCCGACGAGCATCGCGGGGCCCTCGCGAGGCACGTTCTCGAGGCCGAAGAAGACCGGGCTCGTGACCCTGCGCCACACAGTCAGGGCGCGACCGAGACGTGCCAGCGTGCGGGGATCCGGTCCCATCGGATCGTGCCTATCAGGATCGTCGGGAGGGAGGGAACATGCTGCTCCTCGCTGTCGCGACCGTGCTCGCGCAGGAAGCCGAGATCCGGATCGTCGCCACCGACTACGCCTTCGAGCCCGCGGCGATCGACGTCACCGCGGGGACCGTCCTGCGCGTCGTCCTCGTGAACGAGGGGGCGTCGAACCACAACGTCGAGTTCGTGTTCCCCGACGCCACGCACCGGCTCGAGGCGGACGTGCCGCCCGGCGCAGAGGCGCTCCTGACCGTGCCCGTCCCGTCGGTCGCGGGAGAGTACACGTTCTCGTGCCCCGTGGACGACCACGAGGGGCTCGGCATGACCGGGACCTTGCGGGTGACCGAGTAGGTCAGGCCACCGCGTACACGAGGTTCGCCGCGACGCCCGCGTACTTGTGCGCGGGCCGCGAGAAAGGGCTCTTCCACTTGCTGCTCTCGAGCACGCGCTTCCTGTAGGTCGCCTCGTCGAGGCCCGTCTCGGCGAGGGCGGCCTCGAGCTCGGCCTTCGCCTTCATGCGCGCCTTGAAGAGCATCATCTGCACGCGGCTCTGCACGTTGACCTTGCCGTCGCCGGTGGTCTCGATGGGGAGGAAGATCGACTCCGGGTACTTCGCCTGCACGATCGTCTGGACGCCGTCGGACACGCCCGAGCTCGGCATGCACCCGAAGGGCTTGACCGAGATCGTCATGTGGTTGACGCGGTCCTCCACGAAGTGGATGAGCTTGCCCACCTCCATGTGGCCCTCGCCGCCGCGCACGTTGTTGTCGTAGTGCGCCTTCGCGAGCTCCGCGACGTGGTCCATGTCGGGGAGCTCGTAGCCGTGCAGGCCGAGGATGTTGGCGTAGGTCTGGAACGTGGCCCGGATGGCGATCTCCGCGGCCTCGAGCAGCCACAGCTTCTTCGTGGGGTCCTTGCCGGCGAGGCCCTTCTTCGCGACGTCGTCCTCCTTGAGCGTCATGCGGAGCTGCGTGTCGTGGCGGTTCTCCCACACCATGAAGAGCAGCCAGTTGGTGACACCCTGGACGTCGACCTCCGCGCCCTCGGACTCGAGGAAGCGCTGGAGCTCGTAGTTGCCCTCGCCCTCGGTGGTCATCGCCCAGAACTCGCCGATGATCGACACGAGCGGCTTGGGCTGGGTGCGATCCAGCTCCACCTTGCCGAGCACGCCGCGGCACTTCCAGAGCGCCGCCAGCACGCTGGCGTTCTTCGCGAAGCACTCGCCGAGGATGCGCTTGCACTCGGTGATCGCCGCGTCGGTCGCGCCCTTCTCGATCTCGTAGGGGCGCATGCGGTAGGCCATGAGGTTGAGCACGTCGCCCGAGACGATCGCCCGCGCGATCGCGAGCATGAACGCCTGGTCGAGCTTGAGGCCCTCCTCCTCGCCGGTGGCCTGCTTCATGCCGCCCTGCTGCTGGAACAGGATGACGCGGAAGCCGTCGAAGCCGGCGTCGCGGAGCGCCTTGCGGTACTCGGTCACGTACATGCCGAAGCGACACGGCCCGCACGCGCCCGCGGTGAGGAACACGTAGTTCCGGATGATGTCCTCGGTGCTCTTCCCCTCCACGTCGCGCATGTGGCAGAGGTGCTTCACGAGGTTGCCGACCGTGTAGTAGGTCGGGTTGCACTGCCCGCGGTTGCCGAACTCCTTGCCGAACTGGAGCGCGGCGTTGTCGGGCGCGTCCAGCATCGCCACGTGGTACCCGAGGCCGCCGAGCGCGGCGCACACGAGCTGGTCGTGGGCGAGCGTGAGCCCGCTGACGAGCAGGGTGGTGTGCGGACGGTCGCCCGCCTTGAACTCGTTGTTCGAGTGGATCGGCTCGACCCACTGGTCGCGGGTGAGCCCGAGCTTCTTCGCCTCTTCGTCGGCGTACTTCCGGAGCTCGGCTTCGACGTCGATTTCCTCGTTCATGGCGTCCTCACTTGGCGGCGATGATCTGGGCGGTGAGCTCGCGGCGGCGCTCCTCGATGCGACGAGCGAGCTCCGCGCGCTTGCGGGCGTTCTCCTCCAGCTCTTCCTGGATGCGCTGGAGGCGGTAGGCGTAGGTCTTGACCCGGATGGCGATGCTGCCGCCGGGCTTGTTGGCGTCGATGTCGTGCAGGGCCGACCAGGGCACCTTCGCGGTGCCGACGATCTTCTCGACGATGCCGTAGGTGGGCGCGTCGTGGCCGCACTTGAAGCTGGAGAGGTCGAGGATCGCGATGTTGGGGTGCCGCGCGGCGAGGCGCGTCGCCCACACCCGCTGCGACGAGTTGGCCGAGTAGTTCTCGGGCCACACGTCGGAGATCGACATGGGATCGTCCTTGCCGAAGAAGCGCGCCCACCACTGGGGGTCCTTCGGGAGCGAGCGCATCGACAACACGGGGTAGCCCAGCACCTGGAACTCCTCGGGGATGCCGTGGTTGAGCCCCGGGTCGGAGTGGTACGGGCGCCCGACGAGCAGGATGGCGACGCGGTTCTCGCGCTCCACCTGCTCGAGGATGGCGCGGCCCTGGTCCTCGAGCCGGCGCGTGTACTCGTCGAGGGCGACGAGCCCCTCGTCGGCGGCGTGCTCGACCTCGTCCTCGGTGACACCGAGACGCGGGCCCCAGATCTCGAAGAGGCGCCGCTTCATGAGGTGGGGCTCGGCGAAGGACAGGGCGTCGTCGATGTACTCGATGCCCCGCACCGCGAAGAAGTCGGTCTCCTTCGTGAACGCCGCCTTGATGACGTTGGGGTTGCCGGCGACGATCGGGCACGCGGTGTTGTCCATCGTGTCCTTCACCCAGTTGGGGACGTGGGTGAGGCACGGGTACCAGACGTAGCTCAAGGGCCCGCGGCGCGGATCGGTGTGCGCGTGGACGAGGAGCTCGTGGACGTGCGCCTGGGTGACCTTCGACGGGAAACACGGGTCGATGGAGCCGTAGCGGCCGCCCTCGGCCCACATCTCCTCGCTCGTGGCGGTCGAGAAGACGACGTTCTCCTTCGGGAGCCCCAGCGACTCGAGGAACGTGCGGAAGAACGGCGCCGTCGAGTACATGTTGAGCACGCGCGGGAGGCCGACCTTCACCTTCGAGAGGTCGGCGTGGCTGCGCTTGATCCCGCGGTTGAACGCGCGGCGGGCCACCCGGAAGAACGGCAGGTTCCTCACCTCCACGTCCGACTTGACCGACCCCGCCTCGGGCTGCGGCTTCGGCGTGTAGAAGTGGCGGAACGCGAGGTTCGCCTCCTCGGCGACGAGGTTGGGGAACTTCGCGCGGAGCACGGCGCGCTCCTTCGCGAGGACCTTGAGGGCCTCCTTGCTCTCGACCGTGCCCTTCTCGCAGGAAAAACCCGAGATGTAGCGGCTCGTGCGGCCGTCCGGGGTCTTCGTGTCGATGAACGTGCGCGAGCAGTTGTTCGGGCAGAAGTGACAGCGCGTCGACTCGTCGTTGCGCGACACGAACTGCAGGTCGATCGCCGCGTCCATGCCGATGAACGTGCTGTGGCCGCGCCGCTTGACCGTGCGCAGCGTCTCCATCGCCGCGCCCAGCGCGCCGGCCTCGCCGCAGTGCGGGTGCACGTGGATGACCGCGCCCGGGACGCGCTCGGCGATGTAGTCGACCTGCGCCTTGACCGCCGCGAGGTTGCGCTGGGTGCCGCCCTGCAGGACGAACACCTTCCCGAACTGGGCGAGCCGCGGGACCTGGACAACGTACTGCCACACGTTCTTGGGCAACACCTTGGCGAGCCCCGCGAGCATCTCCGGCGCGGTGAAGCCCTCCTTCTGGAAGTTGACGCGGTCCGCGTCGAGGAAGACGGCGCAGCCGTAGCTGAACTTCGGCGACAGATCCGCCGAGAAGGCGACGTCGCTGTACTGCTGCAGCGGCACGCCGAACTGGTCGGCCATCGCCTGCAGGAGCATGCCGTTGCCGGCCGAGCACTGGTTCGACAGGCGGAAGTCCTTCACGTCGCGCGTGCCGTCGGGCGTCTCGCGCAGGAACAGCACCTTGATGTCCTGCCCGCCGATGTCGCAGATGACGTCGGCGTCCGGGAACACGGACACCGCGGACATCATGTGCGCGACGGTCTCGACGATGTTCACGTCGGCCTTGACCGACTCCTCCAGCACCGCGGCGGCGTACCCGGTGGCGCCGAAGCCGAGGCACTCGAAGGTGGCGCCCTGACCCTCCACGTACGTCTTGATGTCGGCGAGGATCTCCTTCGTGTCCTGGATGGGGTTGCCCTTCGAGAGGCGGTAGGCCTTGTAGAGGATCCGTCCGTCCTCGCCGACGAGCACCGCCTTCGAGGAGGTGGAGCCGCCATCGAGCCCGATCGCGCCACGCACGACCTCGCCCGCGGCGAACGTCGCCGGCGTGAACGTCGGGATCGTGTACTCGGACACGAACGTCTCGAGCTCGCCCGTGTCCTTCACGAGCGGGCCCGCGGCGGTGCCGCCCAGCCGCGCGGCGCGGCCGTTCTGGATGTAGTCCCGAAGCCCGTCGATGCCCTTGTAGGTGGCGTCGACGCGGTTGTCGGTCAGCCCGAACACGACGGCCCCGAACGCCGCGTAGTACTGCGCGTTCTCCGGGGTGAAGACGAGCTCCTGGATGGGCACGTCCTTCGGCCAGTCGAACCCCCGCTGGTCCCACGTCTCGGGGATGCGCATGCGCCAGCACTCGACGAGGAACGGCAGGTAGGTGTTGGGCCCGCCGAGGAGCAGCACGCGCGGCTTCAGCGTGTTGCCGCGCGTGAGCACCGAGAGGTTCTGGTGCACGATCGCGTCCGCGAGCGAGTTCATGATCTCGCCCGAGGGGATGCCGCTCTTCACGAGGTTGACGATGTCGGTCTCGGCGAAGACGCCGCACTTCGCCGCCACGTGGTGCAGCTTGGTCGGGTCGAACTTGAGGTTCGACAGCTCGCTCGCCGACATGCCCACCTTGATCATGCACTTGTCGATCGTGGCGCCCGTGCCCGACGCGCACTTGTCGTTCATCGAGGTGAGCGCCTGCTTCTCGCCGGCGTCGTTCACCCGGAACATGATGATCTTGGCGTCCTGGCCGCCGAGCTCGACGACGGCGTTGACGTCGGGGTGCAGCTTCTCGACGGCGAGCGTGACGGCGTTGACCTCCTGCACGAAGCGCGCGCCCAGCGGCCCCGCGAGCGGGCCGGAGCCCGATCCCGTCACGTAGATGTCGAACGTCGCGTCCGGGAACGCGTCGCCGATGCGCACCATGAACTCCAGCACCTTCTCGGGCTGCCGGGTCTCGTGGCGCTGGTAGTCCGACCAGAGGATCCGGAGCTGCTGAGGGTCGACGACCACCGCCTTGACGGTGGTCGAACCGACGTCCATGCCGACGGCGAGGCGCATGCGGGGGGTGCTCCCAGTGACTGACACGTCAGTCTACTCGGTCGTACGGCGGACGAGCAAGGGGACCCGCGGCGAATTGTCAGGAGCGGACGGAGACGATCTTGATGCCGTCCGGCGTCCGCCGCAGGTCGGCCACGCGGCGCGTGCGCCCCATCCAGTCCACGAACCGCAGGGTCGCCGGGCCGTCCGGCCCGAGGTCGAGCATCGCGTAGCCGTTGAGGCCGCGGTCGGGGCGGATCCCCGTCTCCTCCGGGAACCGCGTGCCGGTCTCCAGCCACCGCAGCGGCGCCGGCTCGGAGCCGCCCGGCGACGTGCGGTCGAAGGGGTAGCCCGCGTGTCCGAGGCAGACGCCCACGAACGGGTACGCCTCGGAGCGGTCGAACAGCGCGGCGTAGTGGGTGTTCCCCCACGCCCAGAGGTCGACGAGGCCCACGAGCTCGCGCGTGTCGCGCGAGAGGGGCGACGGCCCTTCGCGGCCGTAGGTGTACGGGTGGTACGAGGTGAGGAGCACGTTGGCGAGCCCGTCGGCGCGCCCCTCGCGAAGCCGGTCGGCGAGCCACGCCCGGAGACGGGGCGGACCGAGGCTCCCGCGCCCCCACCACTCCGTCTCCGCCGCGACGATCTGGCACCCGGCCGCGCGCAGGCAGAAGTACGTGCCCACCTGCGCCTGCGTCGCCGGGCTCGCCGCGCGCTTCTCGTCGAGGAACCGCAGCCACGCGTGCCCGCCGCTGTAGAGCTCGTGGTTGCCGACCAGGAGCCAGAGCGGCACGTCGGCGAGCATCGGGCGGAACGGCCGCGCGAGGTACGCCTCGATCTCCGCCCGTCGCCCCGCGTAGTAGGTGTCGCCGAGGTGGATCGCCGCGGCCGGCCGCGCCGCGGCGATCTGCTTCGCGATGTGGAGCGCGTGGTAGTAGCCGGTGCCGAAGTCGCCGAAGAGCGCCACCGTGATCGGCGGGGCCGGCAGGGGGTACACGAAGCGCCCGGCGTCGTGCCAGCGGAACCTCGCCCGGCTCCGGCGGCTGGCGACGCGCTGTCCGACGATGCCGGGGGCGGTCCAGAGGAGCCAACCGAGCAGGTCGGCGCGGGTCTCGAACTTCCGGGCGCGGTGGTTGATGGGGATCGCGACCGGGTCGCGCCCCGGGAACGTGAAGTCCGGCAGCGTGTCGACGGGCTTGCCCCACCGCCGCCCGATCTCCTCGGCCGCGTCGTCCGGCCGCGCGAGCGCCGCCTCGGCGTCGAGGATCGCGGCGTCCAGCTCCTCGTCGGACACCTTGGCGTCCACCGCCGAGCACACGGCGCAGCGGGCGTGCGGGTCGACCGCGATCTCCGCCTTCAGGTGCGCGAGCCCCTTCGGCCCCAGCGGCGGCAGCTCGTCGAAGTCCGCCTCGACGGGATCGACGTCGGCGACCCGGTCGGCGATCTCGGTGCCGTCGTGCAGACGCGCCATCTGCGTTCCATAGGCACCGGTTAGGGAGCCCCAATGGCGAGGGCCCAGCCGCTCCACCCCGACGAACGCCGCGCGACGCTGCTCGCCGCCGCCCGCCGCGTGTTCGCGCATCAGGGCTACCACGCGGCCGGGGTGTCCGACATCATCGAGGACGCCGGCGTCGCCCGCGGCACCTTCTACAACTACTTCGAGAGCAAACGGCAGATCTTCGGCGCGGTGCTCGACGCGCTGATGGAGGAGGTCGCCGGCGCGGTCGAGCCCATCGACGTCACGCGGCCCATCCCGCCCCAGGTCCGGGAGAACGTCGCGCGGATCGTCTCGCGCCTGCAGGAGCAGGGCGAGGGCGCGCGCATCCTGTTTACGGACGCCGCGGGCGTGGACGCGGAGGGACGCGAGGCGCTCGCCGAGTTCTACGGCGTGGCCGCGGGCCGCATCGAGCGCGCGCTGCGGACCGGCCAGGTGATGGGCGTCGTCCGGGCCTGCGACGTGCGCATCGTCGCGCTCTGTCTGCTCGGGATGCTGAAGGAGCCCGTCTTCCAGGGGCTCCTGCGCGACGACCCGGTGGCCGCCGAGGCGCTCGTGGACGAGATCTTCGGGCTGGTCACGGCGGGGGTGGTCCGGCTTTGAGCACCTGGAACGTGCGCATCCCGGTGGACGAGGCCGCGGCGGCCTTCCGCGGGCTGCGAGGCCTCGTCGACGGCGACGCCGTCGTCGCCCACGACCTCGACCGGCTGCGCGCGCGGGTCGGCGAGCTCCGGGACACGTTCCCGACGGGCTCGCTCCACGCCGTCGCCGTGAAGGCGAACCCGGTGGTGGGGCTTTTGCGCGTGCTCGTGGACGCGGGCGCGGGGCTCGAGTGCGCGTCCATCGAAGAGGTGCACCTCGCGCTCGCGGCCGGCTGCCCGCCCGGGCGCGTGGTGTTCGACTCGCCGGCGAAGACGCGCGGCGAGCTCGCCGACGCCCTCGCCCGCGGCGTACACGTCAACGCCGACAACCTCGACGAGCTCGCCCGCGTCGACGCGCTGGGCGCCCGCGGATCGGTCGGCGTCCGCGTCAACCCGGGCGTCGGCGCCGGAGCCATCGCCATGACCAGCGTCGCAGCGAGGGGCTCGCGCTTCGGCGTGGCGATCGACGACCCGCGCCTCGTCCCCGCCTTCGTCGCCCGGCCCTGGCTCGACACGGTGCACGTGCACGTCGGATCGCAGGGGTGCCCGCTCCCGCTGCTCGTCGCGGGGGTGGAGCGCGCGCGCGCGCTCGTGGAGGAGATCCGCGCCGCGGGCGGGCGGGTCGCCACGCTCGACGTAGGGGGCGGGCTCCCGGCCCGCTACCGCGACGACGAGACGCTGCCGACGCTCGCCGAGTACGCCCGCGCGCTCGAACGGGCCGGCGTCTTCGACGGCGTCCGGGTCGTGACGGAGCTCGGCCGGGCGATCCACGCGACCGCCGCGTGGGTCGCGGCGCGGGTCGAGTACGTCAAGGACGCCGGCGACGAGCGCGTCGCCGTCATGCACGTCGGCGCCGACCTGCTGGTGCGGCGGGCCTACCTGCCGCACGAGTGGCACCACGACTTCGCGGTGCTCGACGCCGGCGGCTTCCCGAAGCGCGGCGAGGCGCTCCCGCACACGATCGCCGGGCCACTGTGCTTCTCGGGCGACGTGCTCGCCCGGGGGATCGCCCTGCCCCGGATCGAGCCGGGCGACTGGGTGCTCGTCCGCGACGTCGGCGCCTACACGATGGGGATGTGGTCGCGGCACTGCAGCCGCGGCATGCCGGTGGTGGTGGGGTACGACGCGGAGGGCGCCCGCGTGCTCCGTGCCCGCGAGCGCCCCGAGGACGTGGTCCGTTTCTGGGGCGGCTAGCCCTTGTTCCCGAGGAGCGCGAAGCCGGCGCCCTGCGGGTCCATGCACTGCACGATCCAGCCGCCGCCCGGGACCTCGACCGGGCCGTGCAGGATCTGGCCGCCGGCGTCCGTCACGCGCCTCGCGGCGTCGTCGATGTTCCCGACGTTGAAGTAGTAGAGCCAGAACGTGGCCGGCGCGGGCGAGTCGAACATCCCGCCGAACGCCTGGTCGAGGCCGAAGAGCTGGTAGGTGCCCATCGGGCCCATGTCCATCGCGTCGTGCTTCTTCCAGCCGAAGATCTCGGCGTAGAACGCGAAGGCCTTCTCCCAGCCCTTCGTGTGGAGTTCGTTCCAGCCCACGCGGCCGGGCTCGCCCATCGCGGGGGGCGCGTCCTGCTGCGGGTTCGCGGAGTGGAAGAGCGAGATCGCCGCGTCCGTCGGGTCGGCGACGGTCGAGAAGCGGCCCACGTTCGGGATGTCCATCGGCGGCACGAAGACCTGCCCGCCGAGGCGCTTGACCTTCTCCGCGCCCGCATCGACGTCGGGGACTTCGACGTAGGCCATCCAGTGGGGCGGCGCGCCCATCTTCCGCGCCTCCTCGGGCAGGGCCATGAGCCCGTGCTGGGGCTTCTCCCCCATCCCGAACATCGCGTACTTCATCCCCTCCACGCCCGGCATGGGCATCTCGGTGACGCTCCAGCCGACGACCTTGCCGTAGAAGGCCTTCGCGGCCTCCACGTCGGTGGTCATGAGCTCGTACCAAACGAAACGGCCGTTCGAATCGGACATGTCTGCCTCTCCTGGTGGCAGGCGGAGGTATCCCGGCGGCACGCCCCTTGCTGCGAGGAGCGCCCATGAGGATCGAGCACCTCGGCCAATCGGGCGTCCGCCTCGCGTGGGGCGGGGCCTCGCTCGCGATCGATCCCCCGGCGCGCGTCGGCGACCCCGTCGTCGTCACCTGGACCGAGGCCGAGCGCGTCGCCGGCGCCCGCGCCGGGAGCCGGCCCGTCGCCGCCTCGCCCGAGGTGCTCCGGTGGCTCGGGATCGACGGCGTGCCGCTCGACGGCGAGGCCGACGTGGCGGGGTTCCGCGTGCGGGCGACCCCCTACGACCCCATCCCCTACGCGACGGCTCCGGAGGCCGTCCGCAAGACGATGTCGGCGCTCCGGAGCCCGCGCCTCGCGTTCACCCGCCTGTCGCACACCCTCCGCCGCCCGGCCGCCCCTCCGCTCGCGCTCGACATCACGCGGGACGGCGTCCGGGTGGTGTTCCTCGGACAGGCGCTCCACCGCTTCGTCGAGCACGACGCGCTCGACCGGCTGGTGCGGCGCCACGCGGAGCCCGACGTGCTGGTGGCGGGGACCGACTTCGACGACGAGGAGGCCACCGGCCGCCTCATGCGCGTCTTCGGGGCCCGGCGCTACGTGCTGGTGGACGCCGTGGGCCCGATCCGCAGGATGCTGGGTCTCCCGGTACGGTCGTTGCAGGTGTGCCTCGCCCACGCCCCACGCGGGACGATCCCTCTCGAGGAGCACGATGCCGTCGATCTCTCGGATGTTCACCCAAAGGCTGGCGGATGACGACGTCGTCGGCGCGATGATGGAGTGCCACGAGCGCATCCGGACGTTCGTGGAGGGCCTCCGCCGCATCGCGGCCCTCGACGACCTCGGCGATCCCCGGGCCGCCGACGCGGCGCAGCGATGCGCCCGCTACTTCCGGGAGGGCCTCCCGCTGCACGGGAAGGACGAGGACGACAGTCTGGCGCCTCGCCTGCGGGCGACGCACCCCGGCGCCGACGTCGAGTCCGCGCTCGCCCGAATGACGGCGCAGCACGGCGAGATGGAGGAGATCCTCCCGCGGCTCCTGCCGATGCTGGACGCGATCGCCGCCGGCGAGCGGCCCGATCACGAGGCGCTGCGCGGGGTCGTCGCCCGGTTCACCGCGTTGATGATCGACCACGTCGAGCTCGAGGAGGCCGTCATCTTCCCGGCGTGCGGGGCCATCCCCTCCGCCGAGCGGACGCGCATCCGCGTCGAGATGCGGGAGCGCAGGGCGTGAGCGGCGTCTTCGGGCCCCGCGAGCACGGGCTCTGGGCCTGGGTCGCGGTGCCCCAGCTGGCGGCGGTCGCGCTGCGGCCTGGCCTCCCCGCCGTCGCCGGCGCCTTCGCCGTGCTGGGTGGTTT
>JBMOQZ010000170.1:0-19210 GCA_049322475.1 Myxococcota bacterium
GGGCGGTGGTCTAACAGAGGGCGGCCGCGGCCGGCGGCCTGCGCGACCAGGCGCGACGGCTGGAAGCGCTGGTCGGCGTGTTCAAGCTGCCGACGCCTGGTTGAGCAGGTCCGCGACGACGAGAACGATGATGGACAAAGGGAGCGGCCACCTTCGAGGTCTGAAGGAGTCTTGCGATGTCGATCCCGTGCACCTGTGATGCCTCCGACGCCGACGCCCGCCTCGTCGGAGCCGGTGGGCGCGAAGGCCGCGAGGATGTCGGGCCCGAGCTCCGCGGCGGGATCGAGCACGCCGCGGTGCTCGCCGTGGACGACCGCGCGGACGCCCGCGGCGGGGCGCGCCGTCGCCTGCACGCGCGCGCGCTCGACCACGGGGCCCTCGCCGGCGAAGCCGAGCGCCAGGAGCCCGCTCACGTCGGGAGAGAGCCGCAGGTCCGGGTCGCGCCAGCCCAGCCGCAGATCGGGATGGACCGCGCCGCGCGGGCCGCCCTCGCCCCAGAGCCCGGCGACGGCGAGCCACCGCGGCGACGTCCACGTGCCGGCGAGGCGGGCGATCGGCGCGCCCGACGCGAAGTCCTCGAGCGCGAGGTGGCGGGCCTGCCCGATCCAGGCCTCGGCGCGCAGGTCCGGGCGCACGCTCCAGGCGGCGCGGGCGCCGTCGAGCGTACGCGCCCAGGTGGGGAGGTCGACGCGCTGGCGACCGACGGTCCAGTCGACGGCGTCGTCGCGGCCGTCGGCGGTCAGCACGAAGACCCGCGGCACCACGGGGACGGGCACGCCGGCGGGCCACCCGAGCTCGCCGAAGCCCTCGAGGTGGACGTGGCGGACGTCGGCGGCCCCGGCGGCGACGGCCGAGCCGGCGACGAAGGCCTCGCCGAGCATGTCGGGCCGGGCCTGGACGACGGTCTCGACGACGCCCGTGGGCTCGGCGGCGAGCGCGAGGGTGGGAAGGATCATGGCGTCCGCCCGTGGCAGGTGGCGCCGCAGGCGGCCGGCATGGTCGCCGGGCCGTCTCCCGCGTCGTGACAGTCGAGGCAGACGGCCTCGCCCGCCTTCGTGGCGCCCGCGACGTGGCCGGCGGACCAGCCGTCGGGGTGCGGGTAGGTCCCGTGGCAGCGGGCGCACGCCACGCCGCTCGAGCCGCCGGCGCCGTCGGCGCCGTGGCAGCCGTCGCAGGTCGAGAGGTCGGCCGCGCCGTGCCGGGACGGGTCGCTCCAGCCGGGCAGGTGGGGCCAGTCGCCGTGGCAGGTCGTGCAGGCCGGTCCGACCGCGCCGCCGCCGAGGCCCGCGCCGTGGCAGGACCCGCAGCTCGCCGTCGCGGAGCCGCGCGCGATCGCCCAGGCGCCGTGCCGGCCGCCGTCGCCCCACCCGTCGGCGTGGGGGTAGCTGCCGTGGCAGGTCGTGCAGACCGGCGCGGCGAGCCCCTCGGCGCCGTGGCAGGTCTCGCAGGCGGCGCGCGCGGCGGGGCCGTTGCCGCCGAGGCCGTCGCCGTGGGCCGCGCCGGCGAGCCACCCCTCGGCGTGCGGGTAACCTTCGTGGCACGACGCGCAGGTGGGCGCGGAGGTGCCCTCGCGGTGGCACCCGAGGCAGGTGTCCGCACCCGCCGCGAGCGCCTCGGCGCCGTGGCTCGCCCCGGCCGCGTAGCCGCCGGCGTGCGGGAAGGGGACGGCGCCCGTGGGCGCGGCGTCGCCGCCGCCGGAGCAGGCGAGGAGGAGGGCGGCGATCACGGGTACCACTCCAGAAACGCGCCCGAGAGCGCCTCGTGCGTGGCGCGCTCGGTCATGTCGCCCGTGGGGCCGGGGAAGGCGCCGTCGAAGAGCCAGTCGTTGAAGGCGTGGCACTCCTGGCAGGCGTTGACGACGAACTCGCCGGGCGCGAGCGTGTCGGCGCCGGCGGCGTCGAAGCTCGCGAGCGTGTCGGACGGGGGGATCGCCACGAAGCGGTGGCTGGCGAGCGTTCCGGCGGCGGACGCGTCGTGCCAGCCGAGGCGGGTCGCCGTCGCCGGCATGTGGCAGCCCGTGCAGCGGCCCGCCTGCGGGGGTTGCTCCGGCTGGTACACCGGGTGCCCCGCATGGTCCTCCGCGGCGTCGTCGGAGCCGCCGAACGTGCGGCCGGCGTGGCAGGAGAGGCACAGGCCGTTGTCGCGGTGGTCCACGCGGAGGTCGGCGGGCGTGGAGGAGCCGTGAGGGTCGTGGCAGTCGGTGCAGCGGGCCTGCCAGTCGCCGGTGCCGTGGAGCGAGGCCGCGAGCTCGTCCGCGGACGCGCCGGGCACCCGCGCGGCGCCGGAGCTCCAGGCCTCGAAGGCGGAGTCGGCGTGGTCGGCGAGGGCCTCGCCCGGGGTGAAGAGGCCGTGGGTGGTGTCCCAGGGGTAGGGCGTGCCCGCCTCGCCCGCGAGCGCGGCGTGGCACTGGCCACACACCTCGTTCGCGCGGTCGGCGTCGAGGTTCGCCGGGTTCGTCACGCGGAAGGGTTTCTCGTCGAGCGGCCCCGAGGTGTGGTCCTGGCCGGGGCCGTGGCAGCGCTCGCAGCCGATCCCCGCCTCGTCCCAGCGCGCGTCGCCCCCGCCGGCGGCGCGCATCGCGACGGCGCCGCCGCCCGCGTCCTCGAGCGTGTAGCCCGTCGCGTGGCAGCCGAAGCAGCTCGCCTCCGCGGACGCGGCGGGGTCGGGCAGGTCGTCGGAGGCGAAGGCCCCCGCGTCGGTGAGCCACGGCGTCGTGTCGCCGGCGACCCATCCGGGGTCGTCGAAGCCCTCGCGGTCGGGGTCGCCGGGCACCCACGCGACCGGGAGCGGCCAGGCGGCGCCGTCCTTCTCGGTCCAGGGGATCGCGCCGCGGTCCGCGCCGCCGAGCAGCCCGGCGACCGCGTAGCTGCGGGACTCGCCGGAGGCGTCCGTGAGCGTGACGGCGGCGGCGCCGTCGACGAGCCCGAGGGTCGCCGTCGCGTCGCCGAGGTCGATCGTGGCGCCGGTCTCGAAGGCGGCCGCGGGCTCGCCCTCGAGCGCGGAGATCCCGCGGGCGTGCGCCGTCTCGGCGACCGCCGCGGCGACCTCGGCGTGGCAGAGCGCGCAGAGGGGGGTGCCGACCCAGGCCGTGCCGTCGGCCGGCCGCCCGGAGAGCCGGACGGCGACGTCGGCGCCGCCGAGCGCGGGCACGGAGACGTCGCCGACCGCGCGGGGCCAGAGGCGCCCGTCCGGGTCCTCCACGACCACGTCGACGACCACGCCGGCGAGGCCCGCGAGCGTGACGGCGCCGTTCGCGTCGGTCTCGCCCACGACCTCGGCGCCCGCGTCGTCGATGGCGGTCACCCGTGCGCCCTCGCGCGGCAGCTCGTCGGGCCCCTCGACGCGGACGCGCAGCTCGCCGTCGCCCGCGGCCGTGGCCTCGGCGGCGAGCGGGATGGCGACCGTCGCGACCGCGTCGGCGACCACCTCGACCGGATCCGACCAGCCCGCCTCCATCCCGTCCGCGGCGGCGACGACGCGGTAGGTGCCGGGGAGGAGCCGGGCGAGCGCGAAGGCGCCGTCGGCCCCGGTGGTGCCCTCGACGCCGCCGGGCTCGCTGGTGACGCGCGCGCCGGCGAGGGGGGCGCCCTCCACGTCGGTCACGACGCCCTCGATGGTGCCGGCGGCGGTGGCGCCGGGGGCGACGGGGCGGTCGGTGTCGCGCGGGCGGGGCTCCTCGATCGCGCAGCCGCCGGCGAGCAACGCCACGGCGAGGAGCGCGCGGGATCGGGCGGGACGGGGGGCAGAGAGGGGCGGCACGGGGAAGCCCCTTCCAGCAAGCGCCGATCCACGTGTCGAGGCCAAGCTTCAAGCTCGGCAGTCGCCGGGGCGCGAGGGGTGGGTGGGCCATATGACGCACCCGCGGGTGTGCAGGACGGCACAGGCGGGGCGGGCCATCCGTGAAAAGGCGCGTGCAGGGGCCTTGACGGCACCGTGCCGACGAAAGTCGGACTCGCGACGAAGCGACAGTCGCCGACGGTCGTCGGGCGGCCCCACGGTTGGACGGCCATTTCCCGCGGCACGGCGGCTGCACGGGGGCCCGGCGCAACCCGGAGCACGTCCCCATGTCCGTAGATACGATCGAGGTCGTCTGGCGCGTCGGCGCCCGTGAGTTCAAGTTCGTCCTCGGAGCCGACGGCACGCCGCGGCTCGATCCGCCGCCCGCGCCGGCGCGTCGCCCCGGCCCGCCGAACCGGGGGCGACCCTGGTCGCCGGAGGAGGAGGAGGAGATCCGCGCCCGCCTCGACGCCGCCGAGGACGCCGGCGCGATCGCCGAGCGCCTCGGGCGCAGCCGTGGCGCCGTGCTCGCCCGGGCCGTGCGGCTCGGGCTCCTGACCGAGGAGGAGGCCGGCCTGCGTTACCCCGTGGCGCGCGGCGACGACTGACCGAGCCGGTCGAGCACGCCCGTCAGCGTCGTCCCGCACGCGCCGCGCGCGCCCACGGCCGCGATGCCGGCGCGCTCGTAGGCGTGGGTGCGCGCGCGCTCGAGCAGGTGGACGTGCGCCCCGAGCAGGCTGGGCAACGCGAGGTCGAGCTCCCAGATGTCACCGACGACGAGCGTCTCCGCGGGGCGGGTGCCGGTGTCCCGCCACACGTGGGCGAGCGCGTCGAAGTAGCGACCCCGGCGCGGGCGGACGGCGCGGTCGAGCCCGGGGAGGTGCCACGCCTCCGCGACGCCGCCGATGCCGTACCCGTCGAGGGTCGGCTCGCCGACGACGAACTTGCCGGCGTCGCCCACGACGCCGAGCGGGCGGGGCAGGCCGAGCTTCTGGAGCTTCTTCGTCGCCTTGCCGGTGCTGGCGTTCGTCACGATGCGGACGTGCTCGACGCGCTCCTGCGCGGCGCGCAGGACGGCGGCCGCGTCGGGACGGAAGGCGGGTTCGACCGTCGCGTACGACTGGGCGTAGAGGGCGCCCCCGAGCGCGTCGAGGACCCTCGGGTCGCGCAGGACCTCCACGCCGGCGCCGAAGCGGCGCAGCGCCATCGTGGCGACGACGTAGGGGTCGGCGTCGGCGGGCGCCGCGGGCCCCGTGCCCATGTCCCAGGCCAGCTCCGGCGCGGCGTCGCGCACGGCGGCGCACGCCGCCTCCCACTCCGCGGACCGGTCGCGCCCGACGAGCTGAAGCAGGCGGTCGGCGTACGCCCGCTCGAACGCGGCGCCCTCCGCGCCGATGTCGGTGAGGGTGCCGTCGAAGTCGAACACGAGGAGGCGGATGGGCATGCGGGGCGCTTATCCGGGGGCTCGACGCGGACCCATCCGTGCGCACCTTGCGGGAGCGCAGCCGGGGGGCCACGTGCGCATCGCCGTCATCTCGGATCTCCACCTCGGGGACCTCGGCGCGTCGGAGCGCTTCGGCCACTCGGACGGCACGTTCCTCGGCTTCCTCGCGCGGCTCGAGGACGCCTTCGAGCGCGTCGTGCTGCTCGGCGACATCTGGGAGACGGCGACGCCGATGCGCTTCGGCCGGGCGGCCGAGGCGCTACGGGCGTCGCGGGAGGCCCACCCCGCGCTGGCCGAGCGCTTCGCGGGGCCGCGGTACACCTGGATCCACGGCAACCACGATCTCGTGGCGGCGAAGCTCGAGCGCGTCCCCGGCGCGCTCCGCCTGCGGGCGGACGGCGTACGGCTCCTGTTCACGCACGGCCACTGGTTCGACGACTTCTGGCTGCGACGCCGCGCCCTGCACGAGCGCGCGTCCTGGCTGGTCGGCTGGCTCTTGCGCCTCGGGCTTCGGACCGCCGTGCGGCGGCTGGACACGCTCGACAACGCGCTCGGCGGCATCGAGGACGCCGGGGCCTGCCCGTTCCGCGAGGCGGCCGCGCGGGCGGCGCGTGCGCAGGCCGTCGACGTGGTGGTGACGGGCCACACGCACGTGGGGGGCTGTCACCTCGTCGGCGACCGCCTCGTGCTCGACAGCGGCTCGTGCAGCTGGGGGCGGACGAGCTTCCTCGAGATCGACACGGGGAAGGGGGTCTACCGGCTGCACGATCGCCTCTAGGTCAGGGTGGCGATCACCCGCTCGGTCCCGTCGCGGGTCAGGCCCGCGAACGCGCGCTCGGCGGCGTCGGCGAGCTCGCCTCGGGAGGCGCGGGCGTCGACGACGGCGCCGTGCTGTCGCAGCCACGCGAGGTTGCGCGCCTCCTGCACGCCCACGGGCGGGGCCGCGACGATCGGGATCCCCAGCGCGGCGTAGAACACGAGCTCGCTCGGCTTGGTCCAGAGCACGTCCGCGTCGGCGAGCACCTCGTCGAAGCGGTCGGCGTAGGCCTCGAAGGTGTCGCCCGCGACCACCTCCCCCACGCCGGCGAGCGCTCGCGCGACCTCGGGCCGGGTCCCCGCCGAGATCCACACCCGGGCGTCGAGGCCGGCGACGACCTCGCGGGCGAGATCGACCTGCGCGCCGGCTCCGCCCACCGCGAGCACGACCCGGAGCGGCTCGTCGCCGCGCAGCCGCGTCATCCGGCGGGCGAGGTCGGCCTCGGCGGTCCGGACGAGCGCGGGCGGGAGCGGGAACCCCGTGACCGCGACCCGCGCGCGCGGGACCCCGAAGCCGGCGAGCCGGGCGGCGACCCCGTCGGTGGGCGCGCAGTAGACGAGGCGCCCGTACGCGGGATCGACGGGGGCCCACGCGCGGGCGCAGTCGGTGTCGGTCACCACGAGGCGGGCGGGCCTGCCGGCGCGGTCCGCGGCGAGCGCGGGGGCGTAGAACGTGGTCAGCAGCGTGGCGTCGCCGAGCCCGTCGGCGAGCCGCCGTCCGAGGCCGAGGGCGAGCGCCCGATCGAGGGCGCGCGTCGCCGGGTCGGGCGCGTCGCCGCCCTCGATGGCCGTGATGGTGTCGAGCGCGCGGGCGAAGGGGCCGCCGCGGGTCGCGGCGAGGCGGGAGAGCCCCTCGTAGGACGCGCGGGTGCCGCTCCAGAGCGCGGCCTCCAGCGGCCCGGCGAAGGGTGCCGCGTCGGCGCGCGCGAGCGGCACCCCCAGCGCCTGCGCGAGGGGGCGCGCGGCGCGGAGGTGGCCGTACCCCATGCGGACGGCGGCGACGACGACGGGGCGCACTACGGGGAGAGGGCCGCGGACAAGTCGGGTGCGCTCCGAAGGGGCGTTCGCCCCATCCTTAGCAGGGACGGTAACGGAGCGCATTCGGCCCGCGGCCGGAGGGTCGCGCCCGAGCGGGCGCGAGGAGGGAGGGTGGCGACGCGCGTCGCCGTGGGTGGAGAGGGGTGCGAGAGTCGAACTCGCCTGGGCAGGGTGGTGGCCTGCTACCTCACCGATCGGTCAACCCCTCGGGATGTCGAGTGTTGGTACGGGCGGCTGGACTTGCACCAGCTCCCTCCTGCGGAGGGACTTGCACCCTCCCCTCTCGATTCAAGAGACCGGTGCACCTCTCGACGTGCTTCGGACCCGCAAATGGCGGTGACGACGGGTACTGCCCCCGCTCCCTCCCGATCGACAGTCGGGTGCCTCGCTTCTCGGCCTCGTCACCAGGGACTGGGGTGGTCGGCCGGGTTCGAACCGGGCCTCTCCGCGTTCACGGCGCGGTGTCCTCGCCTGCTGGACGACGACCACCATGGAGCTCCCGGCCGGAGTCGAACCGGCACCCTCGGGCTTCGGACGCCCGCGCTCTTCCAATCGAGCTTCGGGAGCGTGGGCCCTGCCGGAAGACACACCTCCGGCAGGGCCGCCCTCTACACGACCATCACGTATCGCGATTTCAAATGGCGCCCCGGGCAGGACTCGAACCTGCATCGACCGGCTTCGTAGGCCGGTGCCCCATCCAGTTGGGCGACCGGGGCCCACTCTGTGTGTACGAGTGTATCCTCCCTGTCATTCACGTCAACAAGTTTTTTCTGTCAGTGGGGGAGGGCAGCGGACTCGAACCACCACGCGTGTACGTGCCCCGGTATTCGAGACCGGTCGCCGACCCTTCGGCGGTGCCCTCCATCTGGTGGCCGAATCCCGAATCGGACGGGCGTCTCCGCGCTTTCGACGCGGCGAGGGCACCATGCCCTCCCTTCGGCCGGACTGGCGGAGAGCTCGGGACTGAAACCCGACGGCTTGTTCGGCGCCTGCTCAGCAAGCAGGTGTGGGCACCGTGCCCACTCGCTCTCCCGAATTGGTGCCCGGGGCGAGATTCGAACTCGCACTACCACGGGGGTCTCTCCGGTCTGAACGGAGCGGGTTTGCCAGTTTCCCTACCCGGGCGAAGTGGTGGGGTGCCTGTGGGTCGCACACAGTCGGGTCTCGCGGACCAACGCGTTTACGGCGCGCTTCGGGACTGTCCCTCCGTGCACCCCGGGTGTGGGGTGGAGCCCGGTGAAGGGCTCCACCCGTTGTGTCAGGCCGTCGCGAAGTCGCTCATCAGCGCCGGCGTCGCGGTGTCGAAGCCGACCACGTCGAGGCAGCCGGCGTCGCTCGGGTCCGCGATCGTGAAGCCCGTCGAGGTCATGGCGACCACCACGAGCTTCGCCGGGATGCCCGTCTCGCGACGGTAGGCCCGGAGCGCCTGGATCGGGTGGATGTCACCCGCCCACGTCTCGTTGTCCGTGAGGACCACGAAGACGTCGACCTCGCGCTTCTGCTCCTTCGCCCAGACCATCGGGAGCGCGCAGTCGGTGCCGCCGAACGGCAGCTCCGAGGTGGCGCGGACCACGTCGTCCAGACGCTGGCGCGGCGACAGCTCGAGCTCCATGAGCCCCGGCGCGCCCCCGCCCCACCGGCCGCCGTACCCCACCGCGTTGGCGGTGAAGGCGACGAGCTGGTGGCGCGGCTCCACGGCCGCCGTCACCATCGCCAGCGCGGCCGTGGCCACGCGCGGCGAGATGCCGGGCATCCCGAGGAGGTTGGGCGAGCACATCGACCCCGAGACGTCGAGCGCGAGGAGCCACCGCCCGCCCGTGGCCGGGACGTTCTGGAACACCGTGTAGAACGCGGCGTCCAGTGCATCCACGACCGGGGCGAGCGGCGACCACCGGAGCGACCTGCGCTCGCCGTGACCCTGCTGGTAGGTCTTGAGCGCCACGAGCAGGGCGAGCGGGTGGATCCGCGCGGCGCGGAGCGCGGCGGGATCGCCGAGCTTGCGCGTCACGAGGTCCACCGCGTCGCTGCCCGGGGTGAGCAGACCGACCGTGGTCATCCTGGCGAGGTTGCGGACCAGCGCCGTGACAGGCATCCGCTGGAGCAGCGCCTCCCACACCGCCGGGTCGTCGAGGTGGTCCGTGCGGACGCACTCGCGCGGCAGGTCGTGCTCGCGCACCAGGCGAACGGTGTCCGCGGGGGACTCCGCGCGCTTGGCACGCTCGAACGCCCAGATCCGACGCAGGTGCTCGTCCGCCGGCGGCTCGGCGCCGACCTCGTCCCAGCCCTTGGTGATCCAGTGGAGCACCGCGCCCTGCGCCGTGTCGGGGCCGAACCCGGCCGGCTTCGCGAGGCGGAGCACGTCCCGGTTCGACCAGCCGTCCCGACGCTGGTACTTGATGGCCTGGTACGCGAGGTCCTTCGGCGGGCGGTCCGTGTACCAGCGCGCGAACGCACGCTTGGTGCCACGGCCCCAACCGCCGAAGCCCTGTACGGCCTCGGCGAGGCCGAACAGGTGGGTGCCGATCCGACACACCCGCGGCACGATCTGCTGCGCCGCCTTGCGCACGGGCTCGTCGCCGAGCTTCATGCACATCGCGAGCGCGAAGATGGCCGGGTCGTTCCGCGGGGCGCGCCCCGCTTCGCTGATCTCGACGATCCGGCGCACGGTCCGCAGACCGTCCGCGCGGACGCAACGCTCCACCGCCGCCGCGTTGTCGCGCGTGAGGGCACGCGCGGTCGCGTAGTAGGTGGGCGCGTCGCTGCCGAGGACCAGGAAGCGATCGAGCCGGACCCAGTCGTCGACCGCGAAGGTGTAACCCCCCGCGTCGTCGCGGACCTGGGCCTCGCCCGGGATGGGCAGGTGCTGCGGCGTCTTCCGCGTGCTGAACGCGGCGAGCATGTCCTTGATGGTCATGGCGACCTCCGGCCCGGAGAACGGGCGAAGAAAGGGCGCGGGCAAGTTGGGCGGTTCCGAAACTCCCTCGCGGGAGTCCTCTGCTCTACCACTGAGCTACGGGCCCGAGGTGGACCCGATTGGATTCGAACCAATGACCAGGGGCTTGACGGTAACGGAACACTTCCGGCCCGCGCCCAGAGGGCGTAGGGATCAGACGGCGATGCGGTGCTTCGGGATCGCGGCGAGCGCGGCTTCGGGGAGGTAGCCCTCCCACTCGGCCGGGACGTCGCGCAGCCTCGAGAGCGCCATGCGGAGCGCGTCGCTCTGGGTGGGGATCCGCGGGTACACCCGCAGATCCATGCCCGCCCGGGACGGGATCCGGTCCGCCTTCCGGGCGTTGCACGCCCGACAAGCGGTGGCGGAGTTCTCCCAGCACGTGACGTTCACCCAGCGCCGCGACCAGGGGAGGTACACGGCGCCGTGCTTCGCCTGGGCCCGCGGGACCACGTGGTCCAGCGTGAGCGCCGTGCGCTCGGGGCGGCCGTCCCGCGACCGCGGGGCGACCCCGCAGTAGCAGCACGTGTACCCGTCCCGAGCCAACACGTTGCGCGCGCTGAACTTCACGCGACCGCGCACCTGGGCGTAGCGCCGGAGCGAGATCACCGCCGGCCACGGCAGCGCGAGGCTGGGCGAGCGCACGAAGCGCCCCGCGTACGGGGCCACGGTGACGGCCCGGCCGTCGAGCACGAGCTCGACCGCGCGCTCCCAGGGGAGCACCTTCATCGGCGTGTGGTCGGCGTTGAGCTGGAGCGTGAGGAACATGGGGCCCTCTCGGAAGACACACCTCGGGCGTGCCGTCCAAATCGGCTGGGGTGAAAACGGCGGTGTAGAAACGACGAAGCCCCGGTTCCCTCACGGGGACCGGGGCTCCATCGGCGGCAGGCCCTGTGGGGCTTTTACCGCATGGAACCTCCGGTCCACCCGCTCTGAAGGCGGGCGTCGAGGCGCGCCTCGCTGCGATTCGAAAAGTACCGGCCGGACACGGCAGGTTCGCCGTGGCGGATGCACTTCTGTCCCTGCAGCGGGGCCGTCATGCGTCAAGACTACTTCCGGCCAAAACGGGTGTCAAACAAAATGTGCGATTCTTTTTGCGGGGCGCGCGCGGCGGGTTGACTTTTCCGCTCGGGGTCAGGACTCTACTTTTGACCATTTCGCAGGAGCTCCCCCGTGCCTCGCCCGCCGCGCTTCGACTTCCCGGGCGCCCGCCACCACGTCATGAACCGCGGCGCCCGCCGCCAGCCCGTGTTCGGCAGCGACGTCGCCCGCCTCCTCTTCCTGTCGGCGCTCGCCGAGCTCCCCCCGCGGTTCGGCCTCCACGTGCACGGCTGGGCGCTGATGCCGAACCACTTCCACCTGTTGCTCGAGACGCCGCGCGGGAACCTGAGCCGCGCGATGCGGCACCTCGGCGCGCGCTTCACGCAGCGGCTCAACGCGAAGCACGGCTGGGACGGCCCCGTCTTCCGCGGGCGCTTCCACAACCGCGTGGTGGAGAAGGACGACTACTGGACGCACCTCCTGCTCTACGTGCACGCGAACCCCGTGCGTGGCGGCCTCGCCACGCGCATCGACGACACCGACTGGAGCAGCCACGCGGCCTACGCGGGCCTCGCGAGCACGCCCGAGTGGCTGACCACCGAGGACCTCCTCGCGGCCCACGGCGGGCGCGACGCGTACCGGCAGCACGTCTGGGAGTACACGGTCGGCCGGCGCCCCGACCCCGCGGGCTTCGAGGAGGGCGCGCTCTGGTCGTCGCCCGTCTCGGTCGACCTCGAGGCCGTGTGGGCGACCCCCGCGCCGCCGATGACGCCCGAGGTCGCGCTCGCCGTGCTCGAGCGCGTGACGGGGGCGAGCTCCGCGTCGCTGCGCGAGGGGAAGCGCGGGCGAGGCGGCAACCCCGCCCGGCAGCTCGCGGCGTGGTGGCTCGCGTACGCGGCCGGCCTCCCGCACCGCGAGGTGGCGCGCCACCTGCGGACCAGCGTGGCGCTGGTGAGCCGGTGGATGAAGGTGCGCGGCGAGTCCCGGTCGCCGCAGTTCGACGGCTGGGTGCGGGCGCTGGAGGACGAGCTGCACCCGCCCCCGAAATAGTCAAAAGTAGACTCCTGACCCCTCGCGGACCCCTTGCGGAGGCGCAAGCGGACGCGCGCACCGCCGCTCGCGCGCTAACCGAGCCGCTTCAGCGCCTCGCGTACCATCGCCTCGACGTCGGGCCGGGACTCGGGCGCCGGGCCCTGGGGGGGCACGTTCTGGGGGCCGAGGCCCGCCTTCGCGCGCGCCTCGAGCAGGCGGTCGACCTCGGAGGAGGGGAGGGGGACGGGCCCGCCGAGCTGCCGCGCGACGAGCGCGATGCGCGCGAGGTGCTCGACGAGCTCCATGCGCAAGAGCGCGGTCTCCGCGTCCTTCCCGACCGTGAGCACGCCGTGGCT
The DNA here is from genome assembly GCA_049322475.1 of Myxococcota bacterium. GTDB lineage: Bacteria > Myxococcota_A > UBA796 > UBA796 > SXON01 > JBMOQZ01. The sequence goes on from JBMOQZ010000170.1 coordinate 12,455, forward strand.
CTGCAGCAGCACGGCGTCCACGCCGGCGACGGCGAGCGCGAGGTCGCCGCCCCAGGGCACGAGCGGGATGCGGTCTCCCAGCGAGACGACGGGCTCGCCCATGAACGGCGGGTCGAAGAAGGACTCGCCGGCGACGGCCCAGCCGGTGGCGTGGGGCGCGTGGCTGTGCACCACCCAGCGGACGTCGGGCCGCGCGCGGTAGCAGGCGAGGTGCAGCGCGATCTCGCTGAACACCTTGCGCTCGCCGTGCACCACCTTCCCCTGCCCGTCGACCACCACGCACATCTCGGGGGTGACCGAGCGCTTGGCGACGGCGGTGGGGCTGGCGAGGAAGCGATCCTCGGCGAGCCGGACGGACACGTTGCCGTCGTGGTTGGCGACCCACCCGCGCGCGCCCAGCTCCTGGCAGACGTGCGCGAGCTCGCGTCGGAGCGACTCTTCCATGAGGGCGGAGCCTATCACTCCACCACGAGCGCGCCGCTCGTGGCGTCGATCACGCCGGAGCTGCACGCGGTCACGGCGAGCTCGCCCTCCAGCTCCGCGGCGACCGAGCCGGTCTCCTCGGGCTCGACCGTCACGGTCCACGTCCGCTGGCAGGTCGTGTCGGCGTCGCAGTCCACGAAGGGGCCCTCGACCGTGTAGGAGCCGCTCCGCGGCGTCCCCGGCTGCAACGAGACGACGTCCTCGTGGAGGACCTCGCCGTCCGGACCCGCCACCGACACACGGACCGACACGTCCCCGTCGCTCGCGGGGCACGTGTCACCTGTGTCGCCGGAGCTGTCGCCACCGGTGTCCGCGGATGTGTCGGTGGATGTATCGGTCGATGGGTCGCCGCCCGTGTCCGCGGATGTGTCACCCGATGTGTCGGCGGACGTCTCGCCCGTGTCGACCCCCGTGTCGCCCCGTGTCTCCCCGGTGTCGACGCTCACCCCCGTGTCGGCGCCGGTGTCGACGCTCACCCCCGTGTCGGCGCCTGTGTCGCCGGTGAGGAAGGTGGGCCCCCCGCCGTCGTCCCAGCCTGTGTCACCCGATGTGTCGCCTCCCGTGTCGGTCGGGGTCTCGCCCTCCACGCCGAGCGTCCACGACACCTGCACCGACCCCGTGGGGTACCCCCACGCGTACGCCTCGGGCGTGGCGAGGCATTGGTCGTTCAGCGTCGCGACGACCGCGAACACCCGCGCGTCGCACGTGTCGATCGTCGCCTCGGCCGAGGCGTCCCAGCGCCACGCCCACTCGCCCGTGTCGGTCGTGCCCGAGTCCCACGCGCCCGTGTCGGGCTTGTCCGAGCGGGGACTCGACGTCGCCACCGAGGCGACCAGCGCCGCGACGAGGACGAGCAGGCGCCTCACTCAGCCCCCGACCGTCACCTCGTCGACGACGGCGAGGATGACGGAGTGGAACGGGTCGTCGTCCTTGCCGAGGATCTGGCGCGCGGTGTTGCCCTCGCGCGCGGCGAGCACGAGGTCGCCCACGCCGGACTGCACCGCGTCGACCGACAGGAAGCTCTTGCCGTTCGGCGTCCGGCCGTCCGCCGCGACCGGCTGGACGATCATCACGCTCTTGCCCTCGAAGCACGGGTGCTTCACGGTCGAGACCGAGTTCCCGATCACGCGGCAGAGGATCATGACCTAAGGTACCTCTGGTCCGACCACGCGTGATCGACGATCCGCACGATCGAGGCGTCGACGGGCGAGAAGGTGACGGGGAGGGCGAGCGCGGCCTCGCGGCCGGTGGTCCACTCCACGAGGTCGCCCGGGCCGGCCTGCAGCGGGTCGGCGGCGACGATCGCGTCGCCGTCCGGGACGCCGTGCTCGTCCTGCGGCTGCACGAGCAGCAGGCGCACGCCGACGAGGCTCTCGTGTTTCACGGTGGCGGTGACGGTCCCGAGGACCTTGGCGAGCTGCATCAGACGGCTCCGAACGGCGCGCGGCGCAGGACGTGGGCGAGGAACTCCCGGTGGGCGCGGGGCACGACCTCGGCGCGGACGAGGCGCCCCCGGGCGGTCAGCGACTCCGTCCCGGCGGCGACCGCCGCCTCGACGTCGTGCTGCAGCCCGTTGACCACGTAGTAGCCCTTGCCGCCGAGGCCCGGCGTGAACCGGAGGGCGCAGAGCTCCACGTCGGCGGACTTGACGCTGGCGTCGCCGGCGGCGATCGTCCCGGCGACGGAGGAGGCCTCGACGATGCCGATGGCATCGGGCTCGCCGCAGCGCTCCTTGCCGGCGATGCACTCCCACACGCGCGGGTGCACGCCCCAGAGCAGCACCTTGTCGCGGACGTCCTCGCCCGCGACCTCGAGGCCACGCGCGTAGGCCGTCTCGACCTCGGCGACGCCGCCGCCGAACAGGATCAGGAACCTCCCGGGCTCGACGAGGTTCGCCTCCACCACGGTGACGGGCGACTCCTTCACCATCGCGTCGAGCGTACGGTAGCCCCGGGCGATCGAGTCCAGCTCGAGCAGGGCGAGCGCGTCCACCTAGACGATCCGGAAGTACCCGGCGAGCGTGCAGCGCCGCACGCGCGTGAAGTCGCGCGCGGTGGTGAGGCCTTCGCCGGTGGGCGACGCGATCGTGAAGCTCGTGAAGCCCTCGCCGCCGAAGCCGAGCCCCGCGTAGTTGGGCGCGTTCTTCACGAAGATCGAGCAGTTGGCGACCTTCGCCATCCGGTGCAGCGCGTCGAGGTTCTTGCTGTACATCGACGCGGTGTGGCCGAAGCCGTGCTCCGCCTTCACGGCGAGGTCGATGCCCTCGTGCACGTCCTTCACGCGCACGCAGCCGATGACCGGCATGAGCAGCTCGAGCTGCACGAAGGGGTGGTCGAAGGGGACCTCGCAGATGACGAGGCGCGGGTCGCCCTGGAAGGGGACGTCGATCTCCTTCAGGATCTTCTTGGCGTCCTTGCCGACCCACGCCGTGTTGGTGTGGAGGCGGTCCGGCGTGAGGATGAGCTTCTCGAGCCGCGTGACCTGGTGGTTGCGGATCAAGACGGCGCCGTTGCGCTGCAGGCCCTCGATCAGCTTGTCGAACACCTTCTCGACGGCGAAGACCTCTTTCTCGTCGGTGCAGATGACGTTGTTGTCGAAGGAGGCGCCGGCGACGATGCCGCGGGCGGCCTGCTCGAGGTCGGCGGTCTCGTCGACGACCACGGGCGGGTTGCCCGGCCCGCCGCAGATCGCCTTCTTCTGCGCGGCGAGCGCGGCCTTCACGACGTGCGGGCCGCCGGTCACCACGTTGAGGCGGATGCCGGGGAAGCGCAGGAGCTCGTTGGCCGACTCGATGGTCGGCGTCCCGATGTTCGTGAACAGGTTGTCCGGCCCGCCGACCTCGATCGAGGCCCGGTTCACGAGGTCGATCACGTAGGCGCTGACGTTCTTCGCGGTGGGGTGCGTGTTGAACGTCACCGTGTTCCCGCCCGCGATCATCCCGATGCCGTTGTTCAGGATGGTCTCGGTGGGGTTGGTGCACGGAGTGATGCTGGCGATCACCCCGTACGGCGCGCGCTCGATCAGCGTGAGCCCGTCGTCGCCCGTGTACGCGATCGGGTCGAGGATCTCGACGCCCGGCGTCTTGTGGATGACGAGCAGGTTCTTCTTGATCTTGTCCTCGACGCGCCCGAGGCCCGTCTCCTCGACCGCGAACTTCGCGAGCGAGTGCACGTCCTCGGCGGCGCGCCGGCGGATGTTCGCGATGATCTCGCGCCGCTTCTCGAGCGGGAGCGCGACGAGGGTCTGCTGAGCCGAGCGCGCGGCGCCGACGGCGTCGGACACCGTCTTGTAGGTGCCGCGCGGCTTCGCGGGCGCCTCGGTCACGGCCTTCGGGCCCTCGCCCTTGCCGATCCGCGACAGCACGCGCTCGACGATGGCCTCGACCTGATCGCGCTCCATCGCTTACCCGTCCTTCTGCTTGTCGTAGGTGAGCTTGCCGTCGTGGTCGATCTGGTCGACGATGGCCATGATGACGGCGTCGATGGGACGCCCGTCCGTGGCCTTCGTCTGGCGCGCGCTCGACCCGGAGGCGTAGAGCACGACCTCGCCCACGCCGGCGCCGACGGAGTCGGCCGCGACGACGAAGGCGTCCTTTCCGCCGAGGGCGAGCGAGAGGTCCTGCACGAGGTACAGGCGCAGCCCCTCGATCTTCTCGTCCTTGCGGGTCGAGACGACGGTGCCGACGACCCTGCCGAGCTTCATCGGACCTACTTGCCCGCGGCGGGCGTACGGCCGAGCGGCATGACGAGGTCGATGTTCTCGTGCGGGCGGGGGATCACGTGCACGGACACCAGCTCGCCGATCCGCTGCGCCTGGCGGGCGCCGGCCTCGGTCGCGGCCTTGACCGCCGCGACGTCGCCGCGGACGATCACGGTGACGTAGCCGCCGCCGATCTTCTCGTAGCCCACGAGCTCGACGCGCGCGGCCTTCACCATCGCGTCGGCGGCCTCGATCACGGCCACGAAGCCCTTGGTCTCAATCATTCCCAGCGCGTCAGCCATTTGAGATCACTCCAGTTGGAAGGTTCAGGAAGCCTTGACGCCCTCGATCGCCGCGATGGCGGCGGCGGCGGCGCTGTCGATCTCGGCCTCGGTCCCGCTCATCCACAGGCGGCCGAAGGCGCCGTAGGGCTGCAGGTTGACGAGGCTCACGCGCGCGGCCTTCTCGGCCTCGTTCGCGGCGAGCACGATCCACGCGGCGGGCTCGGTCTCGAGGATGAAGAGGGACTCGCCGGGGATGAGCATCATTCCCTGACGGTTGCGGTTGATGAGCTGGGCCTGGTACGGCTCCACCGCGCGGATGATCTGGTTCGACGTCACCTTCGGCTGGACGAACTGGTTCGCCGTGACGCCGATGAACTTGAGGCACGCGTCGCCCGCGCTGCGGACCTCGCCCTTGTCGTCGTGGTGCAGCTCGAGCAGGCCGAACGCGCGCTCGACGACCTGGACGGCGGGGATCGCCGCCGTCGCCTTCAGCGCCACGTCCGTGACGCGGTTGATGATCATGCCGGGGGCGGTCTCGACCCACAGGGAGGCCTGGCCGGCGAGCGGCAGGAAGCCGCGCGCGGTGGTGCCGGTGAACGCGGCGAGCTGCGGCTGCAGGGCGTCGAGGAACACGTAGCTACGCAGCGTGATGGACAAGCAGGGCTCCGTTCCGGGCGGGGCCGTGTTTACCGCACGCTTCGCGGCGGTGTCAACGCGGCGAGTTGACGCGATGGCGACCACTCCGGTAAACAAGCGACGGTCTGGAGGCCCGATGCGCGCGCTCCCGCTGCTCCTGCTGCTGTCCGCATGCCCCGATCCGACGGCCACTCCCGAGGGGGCGTCCCCGACGGGCCAGCCCACCGACGGCGCGCCGCCCGCCGGGGGTCCCGGCGCCCCGGGCGAAGGCGGCCCCGCGGGCCCGCCGACCGGCGCGCCCCCGCCCGGCGTCATGGCCGGCCGCCCCACGCCGACCGGGCTCAAGGCCGAGCCGGGGCAGGGGATCAAGATCCAGGGCGAGGTCGTCTACACGGGCACCAAGACGGGCACGCTCCGCGTCGACTTCCTCCGCCAGGCCGCCGACGCGCCGTTCCCCGAGCTCGCCGAGTCGCTCACGCTCGAGAAGCCCGGCCCGTTCGAGATCGAGGCGCCCAAGGACGCCGGCGACTTCTGGGTCGTCGCCTACCTCGACAGCGGCGACAACGGCCCCGATCCGGGCGAGCCGGCCGGCCGCCTGCCGGAGCAGCTGAAGATCGGGTCCGAGCCCGTCGCGCCGCTCACGCTCACGCTCGAGGACAACCCCGACCTCGGCAAGCTCAAGCCGATCAGCGACGGCACGCCGCCCGCGGGCGCGCCTCCGGGCGCCGGAGCGCCGCCCCCGGGCGCGCCGCCCGCCGGTGGCGCCGGCGCGCCTCCTCCCGGCGCGCCGCCCGCCGGGGGCGAGGGCGAGAAGCCGCCCCAGTAGTGTCGGGCCTCCTCGGCATCGTCCGGCCCTCGGGGCCCGTCGACCTCGCGGCCGCCGCGTCGATGCTGCGCGTCATGGACGCGCGGGGCCCCGACGCGCGCCGGGCGGAGACCCTCGGCGAGAACGCCTTCCTCGGCGTGACCGCCCGAGGCGACGCCGGGCCCGCGTGGGACCGCGAGCGCCGCTGGTGTGTGGCGGTCGACGGCGAGTGGACGAGCCTCGGGGCGATCCGCAAGGAGCTGGCCGCCCGCGACGAGCTCGCCGACGAAGGGCCCGCCGGCGTCGCCGCGACGCTGTTCGCCGAGCTGGGCTTCGAGCGCGGGATGGAGCGCCTGCGCGGCGACGCCGCCGTGCTCGCGTGGGACGCGACCGAGCGCAGGCTCTGGGCCGCGCGCGACCGCACGGGCACGCGCCCGCTCCTGCACGCGACGCTGCGCGACGGCACCGTGATCGTCGCCAGCGAGGCGCGGGCGATCCTCCGGCACCCGAAGGCGGACGGGAAGCTCGACGCCGACGCGCTCGCCCGCCTCGTCGTCCTCGGCTTCCTCGCGCCGCCGCACACGCCCTGGGCGAGCGTCCGCAAGCTCGGGCCGGGGTGCCTCGCCCGCGTCGACCGGGACGGGCTCGCCGAGCTGGTGTACTGGCGCGAGGGCGCCAACCCCGCGGGCGCCGCGGGGGCGCGCTACCGCTGGGCGCGCAGCGCGGGCTACGCGGTGGAGCTGGCGGTCGGGCAGCGCGCGCAGGGCGAGATCGCCGTCGCGCGGTCGGGCGGCGCCTACGCCACCGCGATCGCGGGCGCCGTGGCGGGGGGGGGGCGGGGCGCGGCGC
>JBMOQZ010000171.1:0-19018 GCA_049322475.1 Myxococcota bacterium
CGGCTCGAGGAGGGCCTCGGCGACCCACGGCGAGGCGTGCGCCGCGAGCGAGACGAGCAGGCAGACGCCGAAGCGCAGCGGCTCCATGCCCGCACGGCGGCCCTTCCTGCCCGGCAGCGCGCTTCCCATGCCCTCCGGGCCCATTGTACCTGTGCATCGCACTACCGCCGCCCCGAGTGGGGCTTGCGCCGCGCCGGCCACCGGCGTGAGAGTGCCGCGATGGCCGACGACACCGCGCTCGCCTTGCGCATGCTGCGCCTCGGGCTCAAGGCCGCGAGCCGCGCGGGCGCCTCCGTCGTGGACCGCGTGCTCAAGAGCGAGGTCTCGCTGGCGCCCCCCCGCCTGAAGGAGCCCGCGGCGCGCAAGCGCGAGGCCGGGCCGGTCGAGGTCCGCTTCGGCGCCAACGTGGCCCGCGTCCGCCGCGGGTCGACCGTGCTCGAGGCCGCCGAGGCCGCGCGCGTGGACCTCCGCCACTACTGCGGCGGGAACTGCTCCTGCGGCACGTGCCGGGTCGTGATCGTGTCCGGCGCGCGCAACCTCTCCCGCCCCGAGGGGATGGAGAAGATGGTGCTCGGGAGCGACGCTTCCGCGCGCGGCGATCGGCTGGCGTGCCAGGCTCAGGTCCTCGGCGACGTCGAGATCCGCATCCCCGAATGGTTCTGACCCTCCACGTGTTGCCCCCCGGCGTCGACGACCCCGTCGACCCGCTGGTCGCCGCCTGGCGCGAGTTCCTCGACGGCGCGCGCCCGCTCGTCGCCGGCGGGTTCGCCCGCGCGCGCGTCGAGCGCTTCGACGGGCACGGGTTCGCGTCGAACCAGCGCGGCGGCTTCCGCGTGGGCTGCCCCCGCGACGGCCGCAACCTCGTGCCCGCGTTCAACCGCGCGTACCCGGCGTGGCGGGAGGGCGGGCCGCGCGCGCTCGCGTGCGACTGCGGCGAGCGCCACGACCTCGCCGACCTCCGCTACGCCCCCGACGCCGGCTTCGCGCGCGGCTGGATCGCGCTCGCGGGCGCCGGCGACGCCGACGTGACGCCGGAGGCGCGGGCGGTCGCCGACGCCGCGGTCGGCAGGGTGCGGATCGTCCTCCGGCGGGGATAGGATTGCCGGCATGAAGCTCCTCCCCCTCCTGCTCCTCGCCTGCGCCGGCTCCCCCGAGGACTCCGCGGGCGGCGACGCCGACGCCGACACCGACACCGACGCCGACACGGACGCCGACACCGACGTCGACGACACCGGCACCTACACCGACACCGATCCGAGCGACGCCACCGTGACCGGCGGGGTCGTCCTGTACGACGGGACGGCCCCCCCGGGCATGGACGTCCAGCTGTGCGAGACCGTCTGCTTCTCCGGCGTCACGCTCGACGGCGGCGGCATCCTCTTCGAGGAGCTCGACGAGGGGAGCTACAAGCTCGACGTCCTCGGCGAGGCGTTCGGCAGCGGCGACTACGGCCACTCGCGCGTCCACGTCGAGCTCGCCATGAGCGAGCAGCACGTCCTCCCGGCGCCCGTCTTCGTCCCGCAGGTCGTGGGGCCCGAGACCATCGCCTCGTCGGGCACCTACGAGATCGGCGCCGTCACCTGGACCGTCGACCCGGCGCAGATCGAGCTCCCGTTCGGCGCGGACGAGGGTCAGTTCTGGGTGGGCGTCGTCGCGGGCGAGGACATCCCGGCCGGCATGTACCCGGTCACGGCGTCGCTCGCGGTGGCCTTCCTGCCGTTCGGCGCCGAGCCGCTCGCCGCCTTCGACCTGACCGTGGACGCCGCGCTCCCGGCCGGCACCTACGACCTCTACGACGTCGACGACCACGGCAACCTCGAGGCGGCCGGCACCGCCACCTCCGACGGCGCCGTCGTGACCGCGACGGAGATCGCGCCGCGGTTCTTGACCTGGCTCCTGTTCGTCCCGCAGGGGTGACCGACACGGCCCCCCTCCTCGCGGCGCTCGAGCGCCACCGCGAGGTCCGGGGCTCGCTTCCGCTCTACGACGCGCTCGTCCGCGACGACCCCGACGCGGTCGCGGACGCGCTGGGCGACGCCCCTCGCCACCCGCTCCGACCGGACGTGGAGGCGTGGCTCCGCGCGCGCGGCGTGGAGCCCGCCGGCGACGACCCCGAGCGCGAGGAGCTGCGCGCGCGCCTCGCCGCGGCCGAACGCCACGCCCGCGACCTCCAGCGGCGCCTCGACGAGGCCGTGGCCGCGCGCGCGGGCGCCGTCCGCACCGCCGACGCCGCCGCGCTCGTCGGCGTGTTGCTCGCGGCGGTGGCGATCGCGGGATGGCTCGCCGCCTTCGGCGTGTTGCCCTTCTCCCCGGAGCGGGCCCCGCCCGTCCCCACCGAACAGGAGCCCCCCTGAAGATCGGCCGGATCCTCGGCTTCCCCACCGTCGTCGAGCCGAGCGCGCTGTTCCTGCTCGCGCTCTTCGCCCTGCTCGGCGCGCGCGACGGCCCCGGCTCGATGGTCGGCGGCGTGCTCGTGGCCGTCGCGATCTTCGCGTCGGTGCTCGTCCACGAGCTCGGACACGCCGTGGTGGCGCGGCGCTTCCGCCTCGGGCCGATCCGGATCTCGCTCAACGCGCTCGGCGGCCTCACCCACTTCGGGCGCCCGCCGGCGCCCGGCCCGGGCGTGATCGTGACGCTCGCGGGGCCCCTCGCGGGCTTCGCGCTCGCGGGCGTCTGCTTCGTCGCGAGCCAGCTCGTGGGGCCGGGGCCCGCGGCGAAGGTCCTCGCGGTCGCCACGTCGCTGAACCTGTTCTGGAGCGCGTTCAACCTGCTCCCGATGCTCCCGCTCGACGGCGGGATCGTGACCCTGCACGGGCTGACCCTGTGGCTGGGTCCGCGCGACGCGACGCGGTGGGCGGCGCGGGCCAGCGTGGTCGTCGGCGTGGGCCTCGGGCTCGTGGCGATCCTCGCGGCCGAGCCGTTCGTCGGCGTCTTCGCGGTGATGTCGCTCCTGCGCACGGTCCCGCTCGCGATCGCCCGTTGACGCTCGCCGCCGGGCTCGCGACGCGGTAATCCCCCGGCCCATGGATCTCGTGGCATCGGCGTGGAGCGCGCGCTTCACGCGCGGCGGGAAGGTCGAGGAGAAGCTCGTCGGCGGATCGGGGCTCGCCCGGGCGCTCGACGCGGGCGGGAGCGGCGCGTTGCTCTCGCTGCTCGCCGGGTACGACGCGGTGGAGCTCGAGGACAACGACCTCGCCGTGCGGCTGGAGCGCGTCGGTTCGGTCGCCCGGCTGGTCACCCGGTGGTCGAGCGGCGAGCAGGTCACCGAGGACCTCGACCTCACGGCCGTGCCGCGCGGCGACGGCGCCTCCCCCGTCGACGACCTCGCGGCGGCGCTGCAGGACCCCCTGCGCGTGATCCACCTGCGCGACGGGCGCTGGTGGGACGGCCCGCCGATGCTGGGCGCGGAGCTGGTGGTGCCGGCGATCGCGCCGGATCGCCTCGGCTCGCCCGCGTTCCGCGCCGCGCACGGGGTGCGCTACAGCTACCTCGCCGGCGCGATGGCGGGCGGCATCGCCTCGCCCGAGCTGGTGATCGCGATGAGCCGCGCCGGCTACCTCGGGTTCTTCGGCGCGGGCGGGCTGCCGGTCGACCAGGTGGAGGCGGGCATCCGCCGCATCAAGCAGGAGCTCGGCGACGCGCCCGCGGGCTTCAACCTCCTCCACAACCCCGCGGAGCCGGCCGTGGAGGAGGCGACCGTCGACCTGTTCCTCGCGAACGGGTGCACCAACGTCGACGCCAGCGCCTACATGGACCTCACGCCCGCCGTCGTGCGCTACCGCCTCCAGGGTATCCGCGAGGACGGCGGCCGCATCGTCACGACCAACCGGGTGACGGCGAAGGTCTCGCGGCCCGAGGTCGCCGAGCACTTCTTGCGCCCGGCCCCGGAGCGCATCCTCGAGGAGCTGCTCGCCCGCGGCGCGATCACGAAGCGGCAAGCGGAGCTGGCTCGGCGCATCCCCGTCGCCGAGGACATCACCGCCGAGGCCGACTCCGGCGGCCACACCGACCGTCGCCCGCTCCCCGTCCTGATCCCCCTGCTCCGGCGCCTCCGCGATCGCGTCGCCGCCGAGATCGGCTACCCGCACCGCCCGCGCATCGGCGCCGCCGGCGGCATCGGGGACCCCTGGGCGCTCGCCGCCGCGCTCGCGATGGGCGCCGACTACGTGATGACCGGGTCGATCAACCAGGCCACCCACGAGGCCGGCACGTCTTCGGCCGTGAAGGACATGCTCCTCGCCGCGGGGTTCGCCGACGTGACGATGGGCCCGGCGCCCGACATGTTCGAGATCGGCGCGCAGGTCCAGGTGCTGGGCCGCGGCACGATGTACGCCCAGCGCGCGGCGAAGCTCTACGAGATCTACAAGGCCCACGCGAGCCTCGACGAGATCCCGACCGGCGACCGCGACAAGCTCGAGAAGCAGATCTTCCAGCGCCCGCTCGCCGACGTGTGGGCGGAGACCGAGGCGTACTGGGCCAAGCGCGATCCCCGCGAGGTGGCGCGCGCGAAGAAGGACGGCCGGCACCGGATGGCGCTCGCGTTCCGCTGGTACCTCGGGATGACCAGCCGCTGGGCGCGAACGGGCGAGGCGAGCCGCAAGCGCGACTACCAGGTCTGGTGTGGCCCGGCGATGGGCCTCTTCAACGACTGGGTGAAGGGCAGCTGGCTCGAGCCGATGTCGGCGCGCTCGGTCGTCGCCGTCGCCGACGCGATGATGCACGGCGCCTGCGTGGCGACGCGCGTGAACGTGGCGGCGCAGGCAGGCCCGCTGCCGGAGGTGGCCTACCGGATCCAGCCCTGGCGGCGGGCCTGATCCCTACGGGTTCAGCTCCGCGAACCCGTCGAGCACCAGCTCCGCGAAGCTCACCGAGCATGAGTTGGTCTCCTCGTAGTGGTCGCCGTCGTCCGTCAGCACGCTCACGTGCGTGTTGAAGTCGGGCTCGGGGACGACGTAGCCGCAGTACGCGTTGGCGATGCCGATGGGCGCCTTGAACGTGCCGGGGAGCATCGCCTCGATCGTGGCGTTGGCGTAGCTGTGCTCGTAGGGCACGACGTGGTGCTGGAGGCAATCGCAGCCGTCGCGCTCGTCGTCGGTCCCGCGGCACTGCTCGAAGTCGACGCTCGCGCAGTCGGGATCCCATTGGACCCACCGCGGATCGCCCGTGCGCAGCGACGCGTCCGCCATCGCCGGCTCGTCGGGCACGCCCCAGAACAGCTCCGGGAACAGCTCGCCCGGCACGCTGCCGAAGGTGGTGGGCCCGAGCTCGATCTGCCAGACGCCGCCCGGCACGCAACCGAAGTTGTCGGGGTCGCTGCCGTAGCCGGGGCAGCTGTGGTCCATCACCACGTAGCTGTCCGGCGTGTCGAGCAACCCAACCTGGAACGCCAGCTTGAAGCTGATGTTGTCGACCGGGATCAGGAACTCGGCGTGGCGCACCCGGATCGCCGTCCAGGGTGTGTCGTCGGTCAGCGCCGCCTCGGCGGCCTGCGCGACCAGCGTGCCCCAGGTCTGCGCGAACTCGAAGTTGGAGTCGGACTGCCACACGGGCGAGCCCTGGTCGTCGACGACGCGCTCGCCGTTCTCGTCGACGGTGGGGAGCGTGGCGCCGAGCGCGGACTGCATGCCGCCGAGCGCGCCGGAGAGGAAGACGGTGGTGCCGCCCGCGGTCGACTCGACGTACTCGCGCACGTAGAAGGGGTAGTCCGCGGAGATGGCGTCGTTCTCGTCGCCGACGACCTCGGGGTGGCCCGAGGCGTTGACGATGGTGGCGACGCGCCCGCCGTCCGCGCCGTCGAGCGCGATGGCGAGCACGTGGTCGGCCTCGACGACGGGGTCGCGGATGTCGTTGATGCCGCCCACCACGCTCGGATCGGGGTTGATGCCGCCGAAGGGCTCGCCGTTGAGCGTGTCGTCGCCGAGCTGGGACATGCGGACGAGCCCCTGGCGCGGGGACACCGGCACCATCTCGCTCGCCGCGGTCGAGATCGCGTCGAAGAGGCCCGGCGAGACCTCCTCCATGAACGGCGGGTAGATGCCGGAGAGGTAGTCCTCCGCCGCGCCGTAGATGCCGACGGTGTCGGGGCCCTGGTGCGTGTGGGAGGAGCTGACGACGACGCGGTCGCGGTCGAAGCCCTCGGCCTCCAGCGCGTCCTTCGCGTCGCGGATGCGGTTCTCGAGGATGCCGAGCGCGTCCACGCCGACGAGCGCGACGTACTCGCCGTCGAGCGAGAGCACGACCGCGGTGACCGTGATGTCGTCGTGGACGGTCCGCGCGGCGCGGAGCTCGCCGAAGCCGGCGATCCAGACGCCGTCGAAGTAGCTGTTGCCGTTGAGGTCGTCGAAGGGCTCGTCGCAGCCCGTGCGCGTGCCGGTCGGGTCGGTGAGGCAGCCGTCGAACGAGTAGTCGCCGTCCTCGTCGGTGTAGGTCTCGAAGTTCGTCGGCGTGATGGCGACGCGCGCCACGCCCGCGTAGAGCTGGCCGTCCTCCTTCAGGATCATGCCGAAGGGAGGCGGGTTCTCCCCGTCGGGGACGGGCTCGTCGCCGCCGGTGCAGGCAACCAGGATCGCGAGGAGGCGGATCATCGGCGCACTGTACGCCTCGACGCGCACGCGCGCCACGCGCGCGCTAGAACGGCGCGTGCCTCCCCGCAGAGAACTCGCCGTCTACGTCGCGCTGGCCGTGCTGGGCGTCGCGCCCGCGCTCGCCCACCCGGGCGCCACCGTGGGCGACGGCGTCGACGCGTTCGGCACCCACTGGTTCTACTGGTGGATCCGCTTCTGCCTCGAGCGGTTCGGCGACCCGTCCCACACGCCGATGTTCTTCTTCCCCGACGGGAAGGACGTGTTCGCCCACACGGGCAACAACTTCGTCGACGCGGTCCTGTCCATCCCGTTCCAGTGGGTGTTCGGGCCGACGCTGTACCAGCCGCTGTTCGTCGTCGTGATCCTCGTCGGCAACGCGCTCGCGTTCCGGCCGCTCGCCCGCTACGTCCTCGGCGACGACCTCGCCGCCTTCGTGGCGACCACGCTGTGGCAGGTGAACCCGTTCCTCCTGTTCGAGGTCACCGCGGGGCGACCCACCCAGGCGTTCGCCTGGTTCGTGCCGATCGCGGTGCTCTACTTCCTGAAGTCCGCGCGCGAGGAGGGGTGGGGGAACCCCGTGCGGTTCGGTGTCGCCATGGGGGTCGCCGGCTGGAGCTACTGGTACAACGGATACTTCCTCGCGCTGCTCTTCGTCGTGCTCGCGCCGTTCGAGCTGCGCGCGGCGCCCTCGTGGCGGGGGGCGCTCGCCCGTTGGCTGGTCGCCGCCGCGGTGTGTGCCGCCCTCGTCGCGCCCGGCGCGTACCTGATCTCGCGCGCCCACGAAGCCGGCGTGGTCCCGGGGCTCGCCGACACCGAGGGCAGCATCTTCACCGCGCCGAAACCCGCCGGGAACAACGTGTCCTCCGAGCTCCACGGGCTCTGGCTGATGGAGGCCCACGGCGCGCCGCTCTTCTCCCAGCCCGCCTGGGGGCTGCCGCTGCTGGTGGCGCTCTTCTGGCGGAAGGCGCAGCTCCCCGGCGGGCGCGCCCCCTGGATCGTGGCGCTCCTCGTCGTGATCGCGTTCGCGCTGGGCCCGATGATCCACCTGCCGGGCCGCCCCCCGGCCGTGTCGCCCTGGTACATGGCGGCGTACCGTCACCTGCCGTTCTTCAACCGCCTGTGGTTCCCGTACCGGATGGTCGTCGTCGCCTTCGTCCCCGCCACGTTGCTCGTGACGGCGCTCGTGCTGCGCGCGACGCGCCCGAAGTGGGTCCTCGCGGGGCTCGTCGCCGTCGGGCTCGCCGGCCAGGCGGTCGCCGGCATCTTCCCGTTCAACTGGCACCACGCGCGCGCGCCGGAGATGCTGGCGGAGCTGAAGGGCCAGGGCGGCGCCGTCATGTTCCTGCCGCTGCGGATCCAGCACGACGGGCTGATGTGGCAGACCGAGTTCCAGCTCCCGACCTTCGGCGGCATGGGGGAGTCGGCGATGATCTTCTGGACGAAGCCGTTCCGCGACCGGCTCAACAATTCGTACGTGCGCGCCCTGCGCGGCGCGGCGATGACCCCGCCGCTCACCGCGCCCCCGCGCGCCGCCGACCGCGCCACGTTCCGAAAGCTCGGGTTCCGCTGGATCGTGCTGCGGGTCGGCCTCTTCGAGCAGGAGGTCGAGCGGCGCATCGAGGACGAGCAGATCGCCCTCGACGTCGACCGCGCGCTCGCCGAGTCGGTGCAGGCGCTCTCGGTGGTGGTGGGGAGGCCGCCCGCCGGCCTCGACGGCGACGCGCTGCTGTGGGATCTCGACGGTCGCTGGCAACCCTCCAGTCCCGACGCGCGCTTCGACGAGGCGCGGCTCCGGCAGCGTGAGTGGCGGACGAACGACAGGCCAAAATACGAGACTCAACTTGAGAATCTCGGGAGGACCGGAAAAGTTCGCGAGCGTACGGACCCCAAGCGTCCACGGTAGCGACTGCGCGCCCATCCAGCCTGCTTGCCCGGCGGACCTTCGTGGATAGCTTGACTCTCAACCGCGCCTACCCCGGCGCCCCCCAACCGGAGTGTGAATGGCCTTCGACCCCCCGAGCTACGACCAGGGCGCTCCCGTGAACCTGCCGTCGGAGCTCAGCATCCCCATCCTCGCGATCCGGAACACGGTGATCTTCCCGGTCCTGGCGTTCCCGATCAACGTGGGTCGCGAGAAGTCCCTCGAAGCGGTCGAGAAGGCCCTCGCGGGTGACAAGCTGCTCGGCATCGTCGCCCAGCAGGACGCGAAGAACGAGGACCCCGACGTCGGCGAGCTCTTCAACACGGGCACCGTCGTCAAGATCCTGAAGTCCGTCAAGATGCCGGGCAACAAGCTCAACGTCATCATCCAGGGCCTGTCCCGCATCAAGATCGAGCGCTGGGAGCAGACGGCGCCGTGCCTGCGCGCGCACGTGCGCGTGTTCGAGGAGGGCACCGAGTCCACGCCCGAGCTCGAGTCGCTGATGAGCACGATGCGCGAGCTCGCGCAGAAGATCATCGACCTCTCGCCTCACATCCCGTCCGAGGCGAGCTTCCTCGTCCGCAGCATCGACAACCCGGGCATCCTCGCCGACATCGTCGCCAGCAACCTCAGCATCGGCGTCGAGGAGAAGCAGGAGCTGCTCGAGACCTTCGACACGAAGGAGCGCATGACGAAGGTCATCGCGCTGCTGAACAAGGAGATTCAGGTCCTCGAGCTCTCCAACAAGATCCAGACCGAGGTCAAGGGCGAGATGGACAAGGCTCAGCGGGAGTACTTCCTGCGCGAGCAGCTCAAGGCCATCCAGAAGGAGCTCGGCGAGACCGACGACCGGCAGGAGGAGTTCGAGGAGCTCAAGAAGGGCATCAAGAAGGCCCGCATGCCGAAGGAGGTCGAGAAGGTCGCGTTCAAGGAGCTCAAGCGCATGTCCCGGATGTCGCCGGGCGCCGCGGAGTACACCGTCTCGCGCACCTACCTCGACTGGCTCGTCGAGCTCCCGTGGGCCGTCCAGACCGAAGACCTGATGGACGTCAACGAGGCGGCCCGCATCCTCGACGAGGACCACTACGGCCTCGAGAAGGTCAAGCAGCGCATCCTCGAGTACCTCGCGGTGCGGAAGCTCAAGAAGGACATGAAGGGGCCCATCCTGTGCCTCGTCGGTCCGCCGGGCGTCGGCAAGACCTCGCTCGCGAAGTCCGTCGCCCGCGCGCTCGGCCGCAAGATGGTGCGCATCTCGCTCGGCGGCGTGCGCGACGAGGCCGAGATCCGCGGCCACCGGCGCACCTACATCGGGTCCCTGCCCGGCAAGGTCATCAAGGGCATCAAGAAGGCCGGCACCAACAACCCGGTCTTCGTGCTGGACGAGATCGACAAGCTCGGCATGGACTACCGGGGCGATCCCTCGAGCGCTCTGCTCGAGGTCCTCGACCCCGAGCAGAACGACACGTTCGCGGACCACTACCTCGACGTGCCCTTCGACCTCTCGAAGGTCCTCTTCATCGCCACCGCGAACCTCGCGGATCCCATCCCCGGCCCGCTGAAGGACCGCATGGAGATCATCGAGATCCCCGGCTACACGATGGAGGAGAAGCTCAAGATCGCCCGGCAGTACCTGCTTCCCGAGGCGCTCGAGGAGCACGGGCTCACGACCGACTCGCTCGAGTTCACGGACGAGGCGCTCAAGTTCCTCATCGGCGGGTACACCCGCGAGGCCGGCGTGCGCTCGCTCAAGCGCGAGATCGCGGCGGTGGCGCGGTGGACGGCGAAGGAGGTCGCCAGCGGCAAGCTCGCGGAGAAGCTCGTGCCCACGGCCGAGAAGATCCAGGAGATCCGCGGGCCGATCCACTACTTCGCCGAGGTGGCCGAGCGCACCAGCGTGCCCGGCGTCGCGACCGGCCTCGCGTGGACCGCGGCGGGCGGCGACATCCTCTTCATCGAGGCGACGAAGATGAAGGGCAAGGGCCAGGTGCAGCTGTCCGGCTCGCTCGGCGACGTCATGAAGGAGTCCGTGGGCGTCGCCCGCAGCTACATCCGCGCCATGGCGCCGGAATTGGGCATCGACCCCGACATCTTCGAGCAGGTGGACATCCACGTGCACGTCCCGTCGGGCGCGATCCCCAAGGACGGCCCCAGCGCCGGCGTCACGATGCTCACCGCGATGGTCTCGCTCCTCACGGGTCTCTGTGTGGATCCGACCATCGCGATGACCGGCGAGGCCACGCTCCGTGGCGCCGTCCTCCCCGTGGGCGGCATCAAGGAGAAGGTCCTCGCCGCGCATCGTGCCGGCATCCGCACCGTGCTCCTGCCCGAGAAGAACAAGAAGGATCTGGTCGAGGTCCCGAAGGAGATCCGCGACGAGATGACCTTCCACTTCTGCGGCCGCATGGAGGAGGTGCTCGCCCACGCCTTCGGCGAGGAGGCGCTCGCCGCCAAGAAGGCGGACCTGCGCGCCGAGCTCGAGGCGCGCAAGGCGGCGAAGGCGGCGGGGGGGGAAGCGCACGCCTGAAAGGCGGGCGCCGAACCAGTGGAGGGCCGGCCTCGCGCCGGCCCTCGCATTTTTGGGTGAGAATTTCCCGCGCCGCCGGGAACCGCTCCCCAGCGAGATCGGCGAGCCCCGTGTCTACCTTTCGGGGGAGGGGGAGACCCTCGCGCAACCGAGGAGGAGCGCGCCTGCGACCGTTCTGACGTGACACCCTGGAGTCCACACGCCCGGCCAGTTGGTCGGGCGTGCTTTTTTTGTGGCATGCGTGGAGGAGGTCGCCCGTGTGGGTGTCTCGCTCGCAAGCTCACCAGGGAGGCGACCGTGCACCTGCCGCACACGTGAACCACTCCCCACCCCCCCACCCGTTTGCAACCCAGCCCTGTGTACATGTTTGGGGTGGGGGTACAAGCCATGAAGAGTTGGGTGTTCGGGGGCGTGGCCGCGCTCCTCGTCGCGTGCTCGACCGTCGCGCAGGGCGACGGCAAGGTCGGCGAGCCGGTGGACGCCGAGGAGGAGGTGGTGACGGTCCCGGGCGAGCCGCCTCGTGCGCCCACGCCGGGCGCGGCCGCGGGGATCGAGGCGCGCGTGCCGGAGGCCGACGTCGACACGGACTCGGACGCCGACGCGGACGCCGACGCCGACAGCGACACGGACCTCCCGAGCCGGCCGCCGAGCGAGCCCTCCTGCGAGGACGAGTGCGACGTCGGCTGCGAGTCCTACTGTTACGGCGACGAGGCCTGCGAGTCCGTGTGCGAGGTCGAGTGCGAGTGCTTCTGCGAGCGGTGCGAGGTCGAGTGCGAGATCCTCTGCGACGAGTACTGCTACTACGCCGAGGACCCGGAGGACTGCGAGGAGGAGTGCGACCCCCTCTGCGAGGCCGAGCTCTGCCACCCCTTCCGGGTCGCCGACGCGCCGATCGAGGAGACGAGCCCGGTCGACACCGGCGGTGACCCCGGCGTGGGCGACACCGGCGGCGGCGACGACACCGGCGCCACCGACACGGGGGCCTCGCCCGCGTAGCCAGCGGCCGGGGACGGGGCGGCGCGCGTTAAGCCGCCGCCCCATGACCCCCCCGCTCCACAAGGTCCTCGTCGCCAACCGCGGCGAGATCGCCGTCCGCGTGATCCGCGGCTGCCACGAGCTCGGCGTCCGCACGGTCGCCGTCTTCAGCGAGGCCGACCGCGCCGCGCTCCACGTGCGCAACGCGGGCGAGGCCTACTGCGTGGGGCCGGCGCCCTCTTCGGACAGCTACCTCAAGGGCGAGGCGATCCTCGAGGTGGCGAAGCGGTCGGGCGCGACGGCGATCCACCCCGGCTACGGCTTCCTCTCCGAGAACGCGAAGTTCGCGCAGATGGTGCTCGACGCCGGTCTGACCTGGATCGGCCCGCCGCCGTCCGCGATCGACGCGATGGGCAGCAAGACCGGGGCTCGCCAGCGCATGGTCGCGGCGGGCGTGCCGGTCGTCCCGGGCACCACCACCCCGATCGAGACGGAGGCGGAGGCCCTCCGCATCGCGACCGACATGGGCTTCCCCGTGATGCTCAAGGCCGCGGGCGGCGGCGGCGGCAAGGGCATGCGCCGCGTCGATCGCGCCGAGGACTTCGCCAGCGCGTGGCGGTCCGCGCGCTCCGAGGCCGCGCGCAGCTTCAAGGACGACGCCGTCTACCTCGAGAAGTTCGTGGAGGACCCCAAGCACGTCGAGATCCAGGTGCTCGCCGACGCCCACGGCCACACCGTCCACCTCTTCGAGCGCGACTGCTCCGTGCAGCGTCGCAACCAGAAGGTGGTGGAGGAGACGCCGTGCCCGGTCCTCGACGACGCGACCCGCCACGCGATGGCGCGCGTCGCGGTGCAGGCGGCGGAGGCCGTCGGCTACGTCGGCGCCGGCACGATCGAGTTCCTCTACTCGCAGGCCACGCGCCAGTTCTACTTCCTCGAGATGAACACGCGCCTGCAGGTCGAGCACCCGATCACCGAGATGGTGACCGGCATCGATCTGGTGCGCGCGCAGCTGCGCATCGCCGCGGGCGAGCCCCTGTGGTTCACGCAGGCGGACGTCCGGCAGAACGGCCACGCGGTGGAGTGCCGCGTCTACGCCGAGGACCCGGCGAACAACTTCGCGCCCGCGCCCGGCCGCATCGAGGGCCTCCGCGAGCCCGGCGGCCCCTGGGTCCGCGTCGATTCGGGCGTGTACGCCGGCTACGAGGTCCCGATCCACTACGACCCGATGATCGCCAAGCTCGTGTGCTGGGGCGCCACGCGCGAGGAGGCCGTCTCGCGTTGCATCCGCGCGCTCCGCGAGTACCGAGTGCGCGGCATCCGCACGTCGATCCCGTTCTTCAACGCGCTCCTGCGCGACCCCGACTTCGTCGCCGGCACCTACTCCACCGGTTTTCTGTCGCCGGAGCGCACGGCCCGCCTCGCCGACGCCGCCCGCAACGAGCGGATCGCGACCATCGCCGCGGCCATCGCGAAGTACGAGGCGGACACGAAGCCCACGCGCGTGAACGCCGCGCGCCGGACGGAGAGCCCGTGGAAGCTGGCGGGGAGGCCGCGGTAACATCCGGGCCATGCTGATCCTCCTCGCCGCCTGCGCCCCCGCGCGCTTCGAGATCGGCCCCCGCCCCGAGGAGCCGGCGCCCGGCGACACCGACTCCGAGGTCGTCTCCGACGCCGACGGCGACGGCTTCGGGCCCGAGACCGACTGCGACGACGGCGACCCCGACGCCTTCCCCGGCGCCGAGGAGGTCTGCGACGGCGACGACGACGACTGCGACGGCGAGATCGACGAGGAGGTCTCCGCCACCGACTGGATCGACGCCGACGGCGACGGCTTCGGCGGCGAGGCCTTCTCCACCTGCGACGACCCGGTGATCGCCGAGGGCGGCGACTGCGACGACGACGACGCGGCCGTGCACCCCGACGCCGAGGAGGCCTGCGACGGCGTCGACCAGGACTGCGACGGCGAGATCGACGAGGACGTCGGCGCCGTGTCGTACCCGGACGAGGACGGCGACGGCTACGGCGCCGGGCAGCCCAGCGAGACCTGCGAGGGCGTCCGCAACGGGCTCGACTGCGACGACGGCGACGCGGCGATCAACCCCGAGGCCGACGACCTGTGCGACCGCGTCGACGACGACTGCGACGGCCGCGTCGACGACGACGACCCCGACTGCGACGGCGACGTCGACGTCCCCGCGTGGGGCGGCTCCGGCGCCGACGACACCCTCGTCGTGACCGAGACGATCGCGCTCGACCGCGCCTGGGGCGTCGTGTCGATCGCCGGGAACGTGGTCACGCTCGCCTCGGCCCCCGCGCTCGACGTCGGCGACGAGGTGCTGATCCTCGGCTCCCACGGCAGCGACGCCGCCCACGCCGCCGTCGGGCGCTGGGAGACCGCGTTCGTCACCGCGGTCGCCGACAGCGTCGTGACGCTCGACGCGCTCGCCAGCACGTACGGCGAGACCACGAACGCCGACCTGACCGGGCAGGCGGTCCAGGTGGTGCGCGTGTGGCAGTACGAGCAGGTGGTCGTCGCCGCCGGGGGCGTGCTCACCGCGAACGCGTGGAACGGCGCGTCGGGCGGCGTGCTCGCGTTGCGCGTGCAGGACACCGTCCTCGTCGAGGACGGCGGCGCGATCGCGGTCGACGCGCTCGGGTACGCGGGCGGCGCGAAGGGCTCTTCCTCCGACCACGACGCGCGGCAGGGCGAGAGCTACGCCGGCGAGGGCGACGGCGACCACGCCGGCGGGGAGGGCTACAACGAGGCCTTCGGCAGCTGGGCCGCCAACTACGGCGGCGGCGGCGCGCACATCACGGGCGGAGGCGGCGAGCACGCGGGCGGCGCCACCGGCGGCGACTCCTGGAGCGGCACGGCCACGGCGCCGGAGCCCGGCCAGACCTACGGCGAGGCCGACCTCTCCCTGCTGTTCTTCGGCTCGGGCGGCGGCGGCGTGTGGAACGACGGCACGGCCACGCCCGACGACGGCGGCGACGGCGGCGGCATCGTGTTCCTCGCCGCGCGCGACGTGGTGATCGAGGGCGCCGGGGGCGTCACCGCGACGGGCGGCTCCACGACCGGCTGGAGCTCGGGCTCGTGGACGTACGGCGCGGGCGGCGGCGCCGGCGGGAGCGTGTGGGTGTACGCCGACCGCGTCTCGCTCACCGCGGACGCGATCGACGCGAGCGGCGGGTTCGGCGAGTCCTCCCACATCCGCGTGGGCGGCGACGGCGGCGCAGGGCGCGTTCGCGTGGACTGCTCGGAGATCGACGGGCTCGCCTGCACGTCGCGGACGCTCGCCGAGGGCGTGGTCCCGGACCCGGGGTACGTCGGCTCGCCGTAGTCGGGATAGACGCCCGCGCCATGAAGTACGAGATCACCATCGGCGGGGTGTTGCGCGTGGTGGACGTGGAGCCCGCGGGCGAGGGGCGCTTCCGCGTGCGGTGGGACGGCGAGGACCACGACGTCGACCTCCTCCGCCCCACGCCCGAGGCCTTCCAGATGCTGATCGACGGCGAGAGCTGGGAGGCGGGCTGCGTCGCGCGGCCCGACGGCTTCCTCGTCGACGTGCTGGGCGTCGCGATGGACGTCGAGGTGGTGGATCCGCGTCGCCGCGCGCTGCGGCTGGGCGCGGGCGCCGCCGGCGGGCTCGTCACCACGCAGATGCCGGGGCGCGTGGTCCGGCACCTCGCGAAGGCGGGCGACGCCGTCCGCAAGGGCCAGCCCGTCATCGTCGTGGAGGCGATGAAGATGGAGAACGAGCTCAAGGCGCCGGTGGACGGCACGGTCGCCGAGGTGCTGGTCGCCGAGGGGCAGGCCGTCGAGGCGGGCACGAAGCTCGTGAGGATCGAGTGATGGAAGAGGCCGGCAAGTTCCCGTTCACCCGCGGCATCCACCCTACGATGTACCGGGGCCGGCTCTGGACGATGCGCCAGTACGCGGGCTTCGGCGACGCGCGGCGCAGCAACGAGCGCTACCGCTACCTGCTCGCCCGCGGGCAGACCGGCCTGTCCGTCGCCTTCGATCTGCCGACGCAGATGGGGTACGACAGCGACCACGCGATGGCCGCCGGCGAGGTGGGCAAGGTCGGGGTCGCCGTCGACTCGGTCGAGGACATGCACGTCCTGCTCGACCAGCTGCCGCTCGACCGGGTGTCGACGAGCATGACGATCAACGCGACGGCGTCGACCCTGCTCGCGCTCTACGCCGCGGTGGCGCGCGCCCGCGGCATCCCGACGGAGTCGCTGACCGGGACCATCCAGAACGACGTGCTCAAGGAGTACATCGCGCGCGGCACCTACATCTACCCGCCACGCCCCAGCATGCGGATCGTGACGGACATCTTCGCGTGGTGCCAAGTGCACGCGCCGAAGTGGAACACCATCTCGATCAGCGGCTACCACATCCGCGAGGCGGGCTCGACGGCCGCGCAGGAGGTCGCGTTCACGCTCGCCGACGGCATCGCCTACGTCGACGCCGCCGTGGCCGCCGGGCTCGCCGTGGACGACTTCGCGCCCCGGCTCTCGTTCTTCTTCAACGCGCACAACGACTTCTGCGAGGAGGTCGCGAAGTTCCGCGCGGCCCGCCGGATGTGGGCGCACGTCATGCGCGACCGCTTCGGCGCGAAGGACCCCCGCAGCCAGACGTTGCGCTTCCACACGCAGACGGCGGGGAGCACGCTCACCGCGCAGCAGATCGACAACAACGTCGTGCGTGTCACGCTCCAGGCGCTCGCCGCCGTGATGGGCGGCACGCAGTCGCTGCACACCAACTCGAGGGACGAGGCGCTCGCCCTGCCGACCGAGGCCAGCGCGAAGCTCGCGCTGCGCACTCAGCAGGTGATCGCGCACGAGTCGGGCGTCGCCCAACACGTCGATCCCTTCGGCGGCAGCTACGTCGTGGAGGAGCTCACCGATCGGCTCGAGGCCGAGGCCCTCCGCCTGATCGGCGAGATCGACGCGATGGGCGGCATGGTCGCCGCCATCGAGCGCGGCTTCCCGCAGCGCGAGATCCAGGACGCCGCCTACGCCGCCCAGCGCGCCGTCGACGAGAAGCGGGCGATCGTGGTCGGCGTCAACGAGTTCGTGGAGGAGGAGCCGCCGCCCGCCGGCATCCTGCGCGTGGACCCCGCGCTGGAGGTCGAGCAGGTCGCGCGCGTGCGGGCGCTCCGGGCCTCGCGCGACGCCGGCGCGGCCCGCGACGCGCTCGACGCGCTCCAGCAGGCCGCGAGCGGCAGCGAGAACGTGATGCCGCGCATCCTCGCGGCGGTCGAGGCGAAGGCGACCCTCGGCGAGATCGCCGACGCGCTGCGCGCGGTGTTCGGCGAGTACCGGGAGAGCGTGGTCGTTTGAACGAATGCCCCTCTCCCCGCGGAGCGGGGAGAGGGTGGCCGGAGGCCGGGTGAGGGGTCCGCAAAGGAGCGATCCTCCCCGAACCCCTCACCCCTCCCCCTCTCCCCCTGCGGGGGACAGGGGCCTTCTCTCCTACTTCGTCGCCACCTGCGCGCTGATCACCCCGCACGCGAGTGCCTTGCCGACGTTCCCCGAGGGCGACGTGCCGTCGTCCCGGTTCTCGTGCACCACCACGGCGAGCCCGTCGATCGAGCGCGGCCCGCCCGCCCCGAGCGTGAAGCCCGCGGTCGTCAGCTCCTTGTGCGCGTTGCCGTTCGCGTCCGCGGTCACGTAGCCGAGGTCGCCGGCGAAGCGCCCCGTCCCCTGGGGCTGGCCGCCCATGCCGCCCGGCTGCGTGCCGCCCGGCTGCATGTCGCCCATCTGCCCGGGCTGCCCGCCCGGCGCGACGCCGCCCTGCGAGAGCGGGTCGAAGCGGTTGCCCACGCTGGCCGCGTCCACGCCGCTGCAGTCGCCCTTCTCGTGGATCACGATCGCGTGGTCGCCCTTCGGGACGTTCTGCAGGTCGATCACGACGCGCACGGTGCCGTAGCCCATCCCCTGGTGGCCCATCCGGTGGTGGTCCATCCCCTCGGTGCCCATGCCGGCTGGCGGCTCGCCGGCGCTCGGGCCCGTCGGCGCGGGAGTGCCCGGCGAGGGCGTGCCCGCCGTGGTCCCGGACGGGGCGTCGCCCGGGTCGCCGGTCGTCCCCGACGGCCCGCTCCCCGGCGAGAGGTTGTCGCCGCCCATGCCCCCCGCGTCGTCGCTGCGGCCCGGGTAGGGGTCCATGTCCATCGGCGGGTGCTGCCACGTCTCGGTGAACGTGACGGTGCCCGTCACGCGGCTGCCGCCCTTCGGCTCGAGGCTCGCCGTCGCCATCCGCGTGATCACACCCGTCGGGGGCTGGACCTGCGTGGCGCCGGGCGCCGGGGGTCGGGGGGTCGCGTCGTCGCGCCGCGCGACCTCGTCCTTGTCCTCGGCCTCGTCGGTCCCGCGGTCCTCGTACTCCCAGGCGTACGGCTCGTCGACGCCACCTTGCTTGGCACAGGCCAAGACGAGAGCCAGAAGCATGCCACTCCTCCTTGTTCGAGTAGGAACGGCATGAATGTAGGCACGGGCGTGCGAGTCACCCGAGCGTCACTACATCGCGATGATCCCGCAGGCCTGGCGCCCGCCCGCGTTGCCGGTGGGCTGTGAGAAGTCGTCGGGCTTCTCGTGCACGATGATCGCGAGACCGCTCACGACGACGCCCTCGCCCGCCAGCTTGAAGGCCGACGTCTCGAGCTCCTTGGTGCCCGTGCCGTCCGGGCCCACGGTGACGTTGCCGAAGTCGCCCGGGTGGTGCTCGCCCGCGTCGGGGGCGCCGTGGGCGTGGCCGCCGGGGTTGAAGTGGCTGCCCGCCGAGCTGCCGTCCGGCGCGGAGCAGTCGCCCTTCTCGTGGACGTGGACGGCGTGATCGCCGGGCGTGGCGCCGGCGAGCTCGATGCGGACCTTCACCGCGTCGCCCGCCTCGGTGAGCGTGACCGTGCCGGTGACCGTGCTGCCGGAGCGCGCCTCGAGCTTCGCGACCGCCTTCTTCTCGGGCGCGGGCGCGGGGGCGGGCGCGGGCTCGGCCGCGGGCGGGGC
>JBMOQZ010000172.1:0-2244 GCA_049322475.1 Myxococcota bacterium
GCGACATCCCGCCGCCCGAGCCCGACGGGCCCGACTGGACCGACTGCGACGACGGCTACTGGGCCGACTTCTACAACCTCCCGGCGACGCACCCCGACGTCGAGGGCGCCATCACGGGCGTCCAGACCGGCGACCTCCCCACGAACCACGACTGGTACGACGCCCCGTTCTTCGTGCGGCGCGAGCACCAGCCCGCGCTCGAGTACGGCGAGGACTGGTGGCCCGTCGACGAGGGGCTCGCCGGCGACCCGCAGTACTACGCCGTCCACTTCCACGCGTTCCTCGACGTGCCCGCGGACACCGTGGGCGTCTTCGAGCTCGGCAGCGACGACGACGGCTGGGCCTTCGTCGACGGCGTGCTCGTCGCCGATCTGGGCGGCATCCACGCGGTCTCCGCGACCACCTTCGCCGTGACGTTGCCCGCGGGCGTCTACGAGCTCGACCTCTACATGGCCGAGCGCCACACCTCGCAGGCGGGGTTCTGGTTCCGGTGGACGTCGCCGGGGATCGACGTGTACGCGTGCCCGTGAGGCGGTCGGCCTCGCCGCCGCCGGCTTCAGGCTGCAGACTTCGGGCTTCAGGAGCGACGGGCGGCGGCGCCGCCGCTGCGCTACCCGCCGAAGCCACCACCCGCCGAGGGTGGCCACCGCGCGGGCCGAAGGCTCCGAGCCGGCCCGAAGCCCGAAGCCTCAAATCGGGATGTCGTCCGCGTCCTTGAACGTGTGGTAGTACAGGTTCCACCCGCCTTCCGGCGCCGGCACGATCGTCACCGCCTCGCCGTACGTCTCCATGCGCACGCCGTCCTCGGGCTCCCAGGCGCCGCCGGGCTCGTGGCGGTAGCTGCGCAGCGGGGCGCCGCGGTCCTTGCTGTTGTAGTAGAGGCGCACCGCGCCGTCCGAGAGCTCGGTGAACTCGGGCGCGAAGCCCGGCGTCTCCCAGGTGCCGGCGTACGTGAAGGTCTCGCCGCCGTCGGTCGACTCCGACCAGTCGAGCCCGAAGCTCGACATCGCGCAGTTGGCCTCGTCGAAGCACCACACGGACGGGTCGGCGTAGGGGCCGTGCACGACGGGCTCGGGGCGCTGCACCCAGCGCACCAGATCCGTGGACTCGGCCACCCACACGTCGTGCTCCTCGCCCTCCTCCCAGGTGTAGCGCTCGAGGTACTCCTGCATCGTCATCGCGACGTACCAGAGGCGCCAGGTGCCGTCGGGCGCGCGCGTCACGTCGGGGTCGACCACCATGCCGGCGGTCAGCCCCTCGACCTCGAATTCCTCGACCTCCTCGAAGGTCACGCCGTCGTCCGACACGGCCAGCCCGAGCGCGCCGAGGCCGGGCACGCCGTGGGTCGCCATCCACGGATCGCCCGCCTCGGCGAGGGCCTCGATCCGGTCGATGTCGCCGACGACGTGGAACAGGTAGGTCCGGCCGTCGTCGCCGATCACGGCCTCCGGGACGCCGGCGGTGGCGAGCACGTTCACGTCGTCGATCGCCTCGAACGTGTCGCCGTCGGACGAGGTCGCGCGCCGGACGTCCTGGTTCCACGGCCCGTGCTCCTCCTTCTTGGCGGCCACCCACTCGGCGAGCGCGGCGCGGTCGCAGGCGTCGGCCTCGCCCTCGATCGCGGCGCCGAAGGCGGCGACGAGGTCGGGCGGAGCGGGGCAGTCGGGGGCGGTGTCGTCGGCGACGCCGGAGTCGTCGACCCAGGGATGGGGGTCGTCCCCCCCGCAGCCGAGGAGCAGCGCGAAATACACGCCGCCACGATAACCTCGCCGCCCCATGGCGGACGCCGCGCAGCCCCCCACCTCCGAGCGCGCGGCCGCCGCGTTGTTCGCGGTCGTGGGCCTCGTGGGCGCCGCGGTCGTCACGCTGGGCGTGTGGCGGGACCCTTCGTCGGGGCTCCTCGGCGACTGGATGCACCCCGACATGTTGTCGAACCACTGGGTGTACGCGTGGGTCGCCGACCAGCTGCGGTCGGGCGGGACCCTGCTCCACAACGACCGCTACTACCACCCGATCGGCGACGCCCCCTTCCTCGCCGGCAACGCCTCCGGCGCGCTGCTCGCCGCGCCCTTCCTCTGGGCGCTCGGCCACCCGCTGGGGCTCAACGTCTACGTCCTCGGGGTGCTCGCCGCCAACGTCGTCGCCGGGGCCGCGCTCGCCCGCGTGCTCGGCGCGCGGCCCCTCCCCGCGGCGGTGGGCGGGACCGCGTTCGGCCTCTGCCCGTACCTGCTCACCGAGCTCTCC
>JBMOQZ010000172.1:2254-18998 GCA_049322475.1 Myxococcota bacterium
CGGATTCTCGGGCCACGGCTTCCTGCAGGGGCCGGCGATCGGCGAGATCGTGCGCGACCTCGTCCTCGGGCGGGAGCCGTTCGTGGACGTCTCGCCGCTCTCCGCGGGCCGCTTCGCGCAGGTCCCCGCGTGGGAGCTCGCCGGCGGCCTCGCGCTCTGGATCTCCGCGCTCGAGCGGGCGTCGATCGCGCGTGCGGCGGGGGCCGGCGTGCTCATCGGGCTCGCCGGCGTCGAGTACTTCTACCAGGGCTGGTTCGCCGGGATGGCGGCGGGCGTGCTGGCGATCGCCGCGGCGTGGCGCGAGCCCGCGCGGCTCCGGGACCGCCGCTGGACGGGCGCGATCGTCGTGGGCGGGCTCTGCGCCGTCGTGACCGTCGCGCCGCTGTTGCTCCTGTTCCTGAAGGGCTGGAGCACGGTCGTCGGCGCCTCGGAGGCCGAGAGCACCTTCCCGCACCCGTTCATGACGCAGTCCTCGCTCCCGTGGAGCTGGCCCGTCTGGAGCGACGTGCGCACGATGGTGCCGCAGCACGTCTCGCTGCTCCTGCTCGCGCTGTCGGTCTGGGAGTGGCGGCGC
Organism: Myxococcota bacterium; assembly: GCA_049322475.1. Taxonomy (GTDB): domain Bacteria; phylum Myxococcota_A; class UBA796; order UBA796; family SXON01; genus JBMOQZ01. The sequence goes on from JBMOQZ010000172.1 coordinate 2,829, forward strand.
GGGGGCTGGGCCTCCCGCGGGCTCGTCGCCGTCGGCGTCCTCGGGTGGGCGCTCTCGCTCGGGCCCGAGCTGAACACGCCCGCCGGGGCCGCCGAGGGCAGCCACCTGCCGTTCTGGTGGCTCTACGGCGCGCACCCCGTGCTGTCGCGCTTCTGGTGGCCGTACCGGCACGCCGTGCTCGTCTCCCTCGCGGTCGCGGTGCTGGGGGCGCGCGCGCTCTCCCGCCTCCTCGAGGACCTCCCGCCGCGACTCGGGCTCCTGCTGTGCGGCGCCGTCGCCGTCTTCGTGCCCGTCGAGCTCAAGACGCGGGGCGCCTTCGTGACCGTGGCGGCGAGCGGGCTGAAGGACGAGCCCGCGTTCGTCGCCGAGATGGCCGCGCTGGAGGACGGCGTCGTCGTGGACCTGCCGATGTCGCCCGAGATCTGGATCGGCCAGCAGCACCTCACGCTGCAGCGCATGCACGCGCACCGGCTCTTCGACGGCCACGCGATGTGGGTTGACCGCGTGCGGCCCGACGCCTGGGACGAGCGCGTCGCCGCCTCCAGCTTCCTCACGGAGCTGCAGCGCTTCGAGCGAGGCCAGCCCGAGCCCGACGACCCCGCGCGCGTCGACCGCTTCGAGTTCGACCCCGCCGACGTACAGGCGCTCCGCGACGACGGGCTCCGCTACGTCGTCGTGTGGCACGAGCTCTTCGCCGGCCCGATCAAGGAGCTCCCCACCGCGCTCGACACGCTGTTGCAGCGCCTGTTCGGCGACCCCGTCGTCTCCCACGAGGGCTTCAAGGTCTACGACCTCGCGAAGTTCGGCGGGACCGGCGTCGTGGAGGCGCCGGCGTGGAGCTGGCCGAAGGAGGTGCCGGTCGCCGACGGGTCGAGCCGGCTCACCGACGACCTCCCGGCGTCGATGCTCGTGGAGAACCGGTGAGCCATCGGGCTTCGGGCCACGCGGCCGTGGTGGCCGTGCTCCTCGTCGTCACGGTGCTCGTCACGTGGCCGACGGTCGCGACGATCGGGACGGCGATCCCCGGGCAGCCGACGTCGGACGCGTACGACCACCTGTGGGGCGCGTGGTGGTACGCCCACGAGATCGGCAACGGCGAGCTCCCCGTGCGGACGGAGATCTCGCACTGGCCGCCGGGCGGGCTCCTCTGGTTCATCGATCCGCTGGGCGCGCTCTTGTCGCTGCCGTTCCAGCTCGTGCTCTCCCCGGCGGGCGCCTACAGCTGCGTCGCGATGCTGCAGGTGCTCGGCGGCATGCTCGGCGCCTACGCGCTGGCGTGGACGAAGACCGGGGCACGGGTCCCCGCCGCGCTCGCCGGCGTGATCTACGGCGCGAGCCCCTTCGTGCTCTCGCTCCTGCACAGCGGCACGATGGAGTACCTCGCGCTCGCGCCCCTGCCGCTGGCGTGGCTCGCGTTCGAGCGCGCGCTGGCGAGCGGCTCGCGCCGCGACGTCGGCCTCGCCGCGGGCGCGTGGGCCTCGGCGACGCTCGGGAACTTCTACTACGCGGCCTTCACCGGGCTCCTCCTCCTCGTCGCCGTCTGGCTCGCCCGCGGGCTGGGCTGGCGGGTGGTGCTGGAGCGCGCCGCCACGGTCATCCTCGTGTTCGCCGCGGTCGCCGCGCCGATCCTCGCCGTGGCCGGCTGGACGCTCACGTCCCCCGAGGCCGTCGTCGACGCGGCCAGCGCGCCGGGGTGGAACTACGAGGCGCTGCCCGCGACCGACCTCACCACGTTCCTCCGCCCGGGCGACCACTACTTCCCCGACAACCGGAAGACCGGGAACTTCGGGATCATCCACGTGAACTACCTCGGGTGGGTCACGTTCGCGCTGGCGCTCTTCGGCGCGTGGCGGCAACCCCGGTGGCGGGTTCCGCTCGCCGTCGCCGCGGTGCTCGCGCTCGGCCCCACGCTCTGCGTGGACGGGCAGCTCGTCTTCGTCGCGGGGAGGCCCTTGCCCCTGCCCGCGTCGCTCCTGTACCTGCCGGGCTCGCCGTTCCGCTTCGTGCACCACCCCTTCCGGCTGGTCGTCCTGCTGATGCTCTTCGCGGGGCAGGCCGCCGCCGCCGGGCTCGCCGCGCGTCCCCGCGTAGCCGCGGTCGCCGGGGGGCTCGTGCTCGCCGAGACGCTGCTGCTCTCGCCCGCCGTCTTCCCGCTCCCCACCGCGCCGGCGAGAGCCCCCGCCGCGATCGCCGCCCTCGCCCGCGACGCCACGGTCGACACGATCTGGGACTTCCCGCCGAACCACCACGTCGCGAACCGCCGCTACGAGATGCTCCAGACGGTGCACGGCAAGCGCGTCCCGTACGGCGTGAACGCTTTCTTGCCCGAGGCCTGGCGCGACAACCACTTCGTCCGCGCGATGATGCAGTGCCTCAAGAAGCCCGTCCTCACCGCGATCCCGCGCGAAGGAGGCCGGCCGCTGGACGCGTGGCTGCAGAAACCCGTGAAGTCCCGCGTCGCGGAGGGCCGCGAGGAGCTCCTCGAGGACGGCTTCGACCTCGTCGTGCTGCACCTCGGATCGCTCGCGGAGAGCGAGCGCGCCTGCGCGCGCCGGCAGATCGGGGGCGCGGCGCGGCACGCGGACGACGAGGTGGAGCTCTGGCCGCTCGCCGGCGAGACGGTCGCCGCCCCGTAGGTCAGCGTGGGGTCGTCGCGACCCGCTTGCGGTCCGGGCAGGGGTTGGTGGCGCCCCACGGCGCGTAGATCGCCGTCATGTCGTCCTCCCAGACGGGCGCGCCCAGCAGATCGAGCATCACCTTGCGCACCCAGCGGGGACGGCCCTCGGCGGCGGGGTTCACGCGCGCGAGGTGCCCGCCCGGCGTCATGTAGGCGCGCTTGTCGAGCAGCACCCACTCGTAGCCGAGCGCCTCGACCGCCGCGCGGTCCGCGGGGTCGTAGACGCGCGCCTTCTCGCCCTCGCTGGCCTGGTCGATCAGGACCGCGACGAACGTGTTCTTCTCGCGCAGCTCGCGTTGCTCGGCGGGCGCGAAGACGGGGTTGTCCTCCACCATCCCGCCGAACACGGGTCGCCCGTGGATGGTCTGGAAGTAGAGATGCGCCTGCGTGTGCGCGTACGGGAGCTCGATGACGGCGCCCTCGTCGGCCTCGGCGAGGCAGCGGTAGCCCTCCGGGATGCCCGCCGGCCACACCGCCATCGGCGCCACGCGATCGCCCGCGCGCAGCTCGTACGCCCACGCCCCCGCGATCCCGAGGCTGGCCAGCACGGCGAGCCCCGGCCGCGTGATCCGCGCGAGCGCGACGGCGGCGAGGACCGCGAGCGCCACCTGCGTGACGGCGAGCGCGCGGGACGGCCACCAGAGGCGCTGGAAGAGGCGCGTGGCCCACACCATCGCGAGGTACGGGAGGTTGGGGACGTCCACGGCCCAGAGGTTCACCGAGGGCCCGAGCGCGACGACGCCGGACACGAGGCACATCGCGACGAGCGGCCCGCGCAGCGCCGCGGGCGCGAACCGGAGCCCCACGACCGCCAGCGCGGCCTGGGTGAAGGAGATCGTCCGGTCCTCGGGGATGAACTTCAGCGTGTCGTCGTCGGCGAGCCCGTAGAAGCCCGACACCCACCGGCGGGGGTCGAAGACGTAGACGCCGACGTCCTTCCCCTCGAGCGTCACCGGCGCCCACTTCGTGAGCGTCCACGTCGAGACGTCGAAGAGCCCGGGCACCTCCTCGGCGCGCAGCATCGGGAACGCGAAGGGTGCGACGACGCAGAGCGCCGCGACGCCGGCGAGGGCGTGCCGCGCGATCTGCTCGCGCCAGGCGGGGCGATCGCGGGCCGCCCGCACGACGGCCACCGCCGCCGCGGCGAGCCCCGCGAACAACGCGTAGTACCAGTACACGAGCCCCGCGAGCGCGAGCCAGAGCCCCGCGCGCAGGGCGAGGCGCCGGGAGGGGTCCTCGCCGAGGCGCAGGTAGTCGCGCCAGAACAACACGAAGAACACGAGCAGCGCCTGCGTGGGGCGCCCGTCGCGCAGCTCGAAGAGCACGTACGGGTTGAACGCGAACAGCACCGCCGCCACGTCGACGCCGAGGCCCTCGCCGACGCGGTCGCGCAAGAGCGAGCGCATCGCCCACCCGTTCGTCGCGAGGATGACGAGGACCCAGACGTTGTAGCCGGCCACCGGCCCCAGCACCCAGCGGATCGGCCACGCGAGGATCGCGTCGAGCACGTTCGCGCCGGTGTGGAGGTAGACCTCCTTGCCCCACGGGAAGAACAGCAGGTCGGTGTGGCCGATCCCCTCGCCGTGCTCGATCTGGCGCCCGACGAACCAGTAGAACCACTGCGTGCCCCACGCGTCGACGTACTCCTTCCCGAGGAACATCGTCGTGCCGCGCCAGAGCCCGGGCCCCAGCACGAGGAGCCCGAGCGCGAGCGCGATCAGCAGGGGGAGTCGGCGGGACAGCGCGTTCAGGGGAGACGCCGGTCGCCGCACGGAGGTGCGCCGCCGGGCGGGCCGCCCACGGATCCGAACCTTACCAGCCGCCCAGCGGGCCGCCGTAGGCGCCGATGTCGTTCGCCGAGCCGTCCGGGTCGTTGTACGCGCGGGCCGAGTTGCCCGCGTCGATCATCGCGCTGGACGAGTCGAGGTGCAGGTCGTCGTCGGCCGTCGAGTTGTCGGTCCAGCTCATGTAGCCGGGCTCGACCGAGACGTTGCCCTGCGAGCCCGTCGGGTCGGTGACGCCGCTGTACTCGCCGCCGCGGTTGCGGTGGACGTTGTTGTACGAGCCGGTGAACGTCGAGCCCGACTCCACGAAGACGCCGAAGCCCTCGGGCCCGTCGGTGACGGCCGAGTTCATGAGCGTGAGCGTGCCGCCGTCGAGGACGGCGACGCCGCCGCCGGAGTCGCCGCGGTTGCCCACGATCGTGGCGTTGGTGACGTCGGCCGTGCCCGCGATGTAGACCCCGCCGCCCTCGAGCTCGGCGTGGTTCGAGATCACGAGCACGTTCTCGGCCGAGAGCGTGCCCCCGACGAGCGCGATGCCGCCGCCGTGGTCGCCGTCGTTGTAGTTGGCCTGCACGCGGGACATCGTGACGCTGGCGGCGTCGCCGATGTAGATGCCCGCGCCCGAGTCGGCGGTGTTGTTCTCCACCTGCACGTCGATCATCGTGAGGCCGACGGCGTTGTTGACGAAGATGCCGCCGCCGTAGCTCTGGACGTAGACGTCCTCGTAGGTGCCGTCGGTGTAGGAGTACTCGGGCAGCTGGTTGTAGTGCACCCACAGGCCCGTGAGCGTGGGCGAGGCGTTGTCGACGAAGATGCCGCCGCCGTAGCTGCGGATGTAGGTCGTGGTGCAGGAGGTGCCGGAGCCGCAGGACGTGGTGGTCGTCTCGGTCTCGACGAAGCCGGAGCCGCCGGAGATCGTGAAGCCGCGGAGCTCGGCCGCGGCGCTCTCGCCGTTGGAGAACGTGACCGTGGGCCCGGTGGCCGAGCCGTCGATCGAGGTCGTGGCCGCGCCCTCGATGGAGAAGACCTCCACGTCGCGCCCGCCGAAGTCCACGTTCTCGACGTAGCTGCCCGGGAACACCGCGACGCAGAGCTCGGCCGCGTCGATGCCGCCCTGGATGCTCTCCCAGGGGTGGGCGAGCGTGCCGTTCGGCGTGCCGGTGGTGTTCAGGTCGACCACCTGGGGCTCGTGGGCGTCGCTGTCGTCGCAGTCGAGCGAGTTGCCGACGGTCGGCTCGCAGGAGATGACCGTCGCGGTGGGGTCGCCGAAGCCGTCGCCGTCGGCGTCCGCGGGGAACTCCATGCCGTCGACCGCGTCCTCGTCGATCTCGCCGTCGCAGTCGTTGTCGATCTCGTCGCAGATCTCCTCGCTGCCCTCGGTGACGGAGGGGTCGTCGTCGTTGCAGTCGCCGCCCTCGAGGACCCAGCCCGCGCCGGGGGAGTCGCAGCCCTCCTGGGTGTTGCCGTCGTCGCCCACCCCGTCGCCGTCGGAGTCCTTGTACCAGGTGGCGGAGGCGCCGTCGTCGACGTCGCCGTTGCAGTCGTTGTCGAGCTCGTCGCAGAGCTCGTCCGCGCCCGGGTAGACGGTGTCGTCGCCGTCGTCGCAGTCGCCGCTCTCGCTCGCGTAGCCGGTGGGGCGGTCGCAGGAGACCTCGGTGTCCTGGTCGTCGCCGTAGCCGTCGCGGTCGCTGTCGCGGTACCAGGTGTCGCAGTCGGTGTCGGCGTCGGCGTCCGCGTCGGCGTCGGCGTCGGCGTCCGTGTCGGCGTCCCCGTCGATGTCCCCGCTGCCGGTGTCTTCTTTCTCGGGCTTCGAGCCCGGGCAGCCGAGGAGGACGAGGGGGAGGAGGAGTGACGGAAGCAGATGGCGGGTCACGCGTGGCTCCACAAAAGGCGACCCTGATTACATTCTCGCCCCCCCGTCCGTCAAGCGGTTTTGTGCTGAACGAGCCCCCGAACGTGCCCTTTCGACTCGCCCTGCTCGCCAGCACCCTGGCCGCCGTCGCCGTGGCGAACGCGCTCCCGTCCCCGACGTCCCTGCTCGCAGGCCGGGAAACGGTCGACGCCCACGGCTCGTGGTGGTTCCACTGGTGGGTCGCGCAGGCGGTGAGCGAGGGCGCGTCCCTCGGTCATACGTCGCTCTTGTTCTTCCCGTGGGGCAAGGACGTGCTCGCCCACACCGGCGGGAACGTGCTGGACGCGCTCCTCGTGCTCCCCGTGCGGCGGGCCCTCGGACCCGAGGCGGCCTGGAACCTGCTCGCGTTCGGGGCGCTCGCCACGAACGGGCTCGCGGCGGGGTGGTGGGCCCGTCGTGCGGGCGACTCGGCGGCGGTGGCCGCGGTCGCGATCGCCACGCTGAACCCGTTCCCGTTGCACGAGCTGGCGCTGGGGAGGCCCACCCAGGCGATCCTCGCGCCGCTCCTCGTCGCGCTGGCCCTCGGCGACCGCGCGCTCCGCGAGCTGCGGTGGCGGGACGCGGCGCTCGCCGGCGCGGCCCTCGCGCTGCAGGGGTGGATCTACTGGTACGCGGCCGGCTTCGGCGCCGTCGCGCTGTGCGTGCTGGCGGTCGGGCGACCCTTCGGGCCCCGGCTCGCGCGCCTCGCCGCGATGGGCGCGCTGTCGATGGCGCTGACCGCCCCGGTGGTGGTGCCGATGCTGTCGGCGTTGCGCACGGGGGACGTCCCGGGCCTCTTGCCGGTGCAGACGTGGCTCGCCGGCGAGCCCGCGTGGCGGAACGCGCAGGGCACGGAGGTGCAGCTGGGCGCGCTCGGGCCCTGGGGCGTCGCCGGCTTCGTCGGTTCGCGGCGGTTCGTCGCCGAGGGCTTCACGCTCGGCGCGCTCGGGCTCGCCGCCGCCGCCTTCGCGCCCGCCCGCTGGATCGCCGTCGCCGTCCTCGGCCTCGTGCTTTCGGTGGGCCCCTTCCCCGGCGACGTGCCGAACCCGGCGTACCTCGCGCTCACGGCGGTCGCGCCCCCGATGGAGCGGCTGTACTGGCCCGTCCGCTGGCTCGCGCTGGTGATGGCCGCCGGCATCGTCGGGATCGGCCCCGCGTTCGCCCGTGCGCCGGAGCGGTGGCGCGGCTGGCTCGCCGGCGGCGTCGTGGCGCTGGCGATCGCCGAGCCGGCAGCGCGCGGCGTCCTCCCGGTGGGGGCGTGGAGGCCCACCGTCCACCCCGCGTTCGCCTGCCTCGCCGAGGCCGAGGGCGCCGTGATCGTCCTGCCGTGGGGGCTCGATCAGGTGCCGCTCGTGGCGCAGACGGTGCACCACCGCCCCATGCTCAACGGCATGCACGAGCGCTCCACCTCGCTCGTGCCCGCCGAGGCGATCGCGTTCCGCCGGGAGAACGCGTGGATGGACGCGTTGCTCACGTCCACGACCGACCCGCGCGCGGTGATCCCGTGGACGGAGGAGGACGAGGCGCAGGCGCGCGCGCTCGGCTATCGCTTCGTCGTCGTTCGGCTCGATCGCTTCGCCGAGCCCAACAACCGCGCCGGCACGAGCCACCTCCGGCGTGGCGCGCTCTCCCGCCTCCGCGCGCTGGCGGGGCCTCCGGTCTACCAGGACGACACGCTGGGGATCTGGGCGCCCTGGGGCGGCTGGCCCGCGGGCTGCGTCCCGTCCACCGACCGGCAGCTCAGCGAACCTCCCTCGCCGAAAGCCGGCCGCTGACCGCCGCCAGCTCGTGGACGGCGATCTCGCTGGCGATCCCCATCCGCGGCGGCAGCCCCGTGTCCCAGCTCCCGCGGTGCACGTAGAGGTGCGCTCGCCCGCGGCGCCACCACCCCTGATCGAGCACGCCGAGCGGCCGCAGGATCGACCACCCGATGCCGAACATGTCGGTCCCGACCTGCCCGCCGTGGGTGTGGCCCGAGAGCACGAGGTCGAACCGCTCCGGGTCGAGCGAGCGGAAGAGCCGCGGATCGTGGGCGAGCAGCACCCGCGCGTGCGCTTCCGGGCGCGGAAGGGCGGCGACGGCCTCCGCGAGCCGGGCGTGCGCGTCCCGCCAGTGGAAGCTCACCCCGGCGATCTCGATGCGCGCGCCGCGCACGTCGACCACGCGCACGTCGTCCACGAGCATCGTCACGCCGCGGCTCACGAGGCCCGCCCGGAGGCGGTCGAGCACGGGCAGGTCGTGGTTGCCGGGGCAGCAGAACACCGGCGCGCGGACACGGGCGAGGGCGTCGAGCAGAAAGTCGTGGTCGGCCTCCGAGAACGGCATGAGCAGGTCGCCCGTGACGACGACGACGTCGGGCTCGAGCGCGTTCGCCCGGGCCACGATGCGGTCGAGGTCCCGCGCGGGCGTGGTGGGGCTGGCGTGGAGGTCGGAGAGGTGGACGAGACGCACCGGCCCGGGGACCGCCGCCGGGACGACGTGGCGGCGCAGGTGGCCGCTCCGCGCGTAGGTCCAGACCGTTCCCCAGAGCGACAGCCCGAGCGGCAGCAGGAGCCAGCCCCCGGGCCAGCCCCACGAGAACGGCGCGCGGAGGAGCAGGAGCAGGCCCGTCCACAACGAGAACGCGTAGGCCGGCTGGGCGAGCCGGGCCCACCAGATCCACGCGCCGGGATCGCGCCGCGCGTCGAGCACGTGGAAGAGCCCGTAGAGGCTCGACGCGGCCACCGCGAGCGCCGCGCCGAGGGCGGGGCTCGCCGCGCCCGCCTGCTCCGCGAACACCCACAGCAACGGGTAGATCGCGACGCACCCGGTGACCACGGCGGCGACGGCGTGATCGTTCGCGGTGGTGCCCCCGCGGTACACGCGCGCGACGGTGGCGCCGGCGACGACGACTGCGCCGACGGTCTCGATCACTCGACGTCGATCTCCCAGGGCAGGAGCACGAGGGGCGCCCCGCGGCTCTCGGCGAGCAGCATCGCCTCCGGCGGCAACGTGGGCAAGAGCCGGAGCTGCGGGACGGCCGCCTCCATCGCCGACCGGGCGAGGCGCATGAGCCGCGACGGCGGCGTCGCGAGGAACACGTCCACCCGGCGCGGCACGTGCACGCCGGCGAGCGCGGCGACGCGGGCCACGCCGTCCTCGACCCCGCCCAGCCGGTCGACGAGCCCGACCTCGAGCGCGCGCCGGCCCGTCCACACGCGCCCGCGGGCGAAGGGCTCGACCGCGTCGTAGGGGCGCCGCCGCCCGGCCGCCACGCGCTCGACGAACCCCCGGTAGAAGCGCTCGAGCCCCGCGCGGAACCGCGCGCGGCCGACGTCGTCGAAGGGGACCTCGGCGGAGAGGTAGTCCGCGTGCGGGGCGCCGAGCACGTGCTCGGTGTGGACGCCGAGCCGCGCGAGCGCCGCGCCCACCACCAGCTTCCCGCCGACCACGCCGATGGAGCCCGTGAGCGTGTTGGCCCGGGCGATGATCTCGGCCGCTGGCGCCGCGATGTAGTAGCCGCCGCTCGCCGCCACGTCGCCGAACACCGCGACGACCGGCTTCTTCTCCTGGAGCTTCTGGACCGCGCGCCAGACGAGGTCGCTCGCGGTGGCGCTGCCGCCCGGCGACTTGATCGCGAGCACCGCGCCGGCGACCTCGTCGTCCTCTGCGAGCTCCTCGAGCGCCTTGCAAACCGGCCGGGCGGCGATGGACGGCTGTCCGGGGACGCCGTCGCCGTCGACCACCGGCCCCTCGAGGTGCACGACGGTGACCTGCTTCTGGCCCTCCATCCACGACTCGAGGCGCGCCTTGCCGGCGTGGACGCGGTGCCACGCCCAGAACGGCATGCGGGCGAAGTCCTTCTCGAACATGCGCTCGAGCTCCGCGAGCACCGCGTCGGGGTAGAGCGCGCCGTCCACGAGCCCGCGCGCGACGGCCTCCTCGGGATCGAGCGGCGCGTCGGCGATCGCCTCGCGCACGGCGGCGACCTCGATCCGGCGCCCCTCGGCGATCCCCCGCTCGAGCTCGTCCTGGATGTCGCGGACCAGCTCGCCGATCGCCTCGCGGTTCTCCGGCGTGGCGAAGCTGCGCGTGAAGGTCTCGCCGAAGCTCTTGTAGGCGCCGGCCGCCTCCATGTCGAAGCGCAGGCCGAGCTTCGCGAGGGCCGCGCCGGCGAAGCGCATGGACGCGCCGACGCCCATCACGTGCAACGTCGTCATCGGACGGATCCACACCCGGTCGCCCACCGACGCGAGGTAGAGCTCGCCGTTCCCGCACTGCTCGAGCTCGAAGACCACGAGCTTGCCCGCGCGACGCACGGCCGCGAAGGCCTCGCGCAGCGACGCGAGGTTCGCCCACCCGCCGGGCGCGTGCTGCACGCGTACGCGGAGGCCGCGCACCTCGGGCGAGTCCGCCACGTCGCGGACGTCGCGCGGCGTGGGCGAGGGCCGGCGGCCCCCGAGGCGCAATTCCAGCAGGGGGCGCCGACGCTCGGCGATCCACGCGCGCAGCGAGAGCATCCCCCACAGCGGCAGGGCGAGCAGGCGGGGAGAGAGCGGGAGCGCGGCCATCCCCTCCGACCTATCCACACGCGACCGGTCGCGTAAGAGGCTCGTCAACGTCCTTGACACGCCGTTGCCGGGCTTCTACGTGGACGGCGCGGAGGACTGCGTGAACTCGAAGGTCTGCCCGAACTGCAACGCCGAGGTGCCGCAGATCGCGAACCTCTGCAAGCACTGCTTCCACGACTTCAACATGGTCGTGCCGAAGAAGAAGTCGCCGCTGTTCACCATCCTCTTCCTCGCGTTCGGGTGCGCCATCGTGTCCGCGATGGCGTTCGGCTACATCCACAGCCAGAACCGCACGTTCAAGATCTCCGTCGACCAGGAGACCGAGTCCATCGTCTTCACGACGAAGTACGCGGATCGCACCGAGGCCGACCGCGTGTTCTTCAAGGACATCACGAACGTCGAGTACGCGAAGAACACGCAGCCGCGCCCGTTCGAGATCGCGATCGTCACCACGAAGGGCGCCCGCTACGTCTACCAGCAGGGCGACGATCCCCTCGACTTCCAGGCCCAGCAGCTCGCCGAGCTCCTCGACAAGCCTCTCGCGGTCACCGGCGAGATCGAGATGCCCACGATCAAGAGCAACTGAGCGCACGTCGTGATCGACCAGGCGCTCGGACTGCTCAACAACGACATCGCCATCGATCTCGGCACCGCGAACACGCTGGTGTACGCGACGGGGAGGGGCATCGTCGTCGACGAGCCGAGCGTGGTGGCCGTCACCAAGACGCCCGCGAACGTCGTCAGCAAGGTGCTCGCCGTCGGGCTCGAGGCCAAGCGAATGGTCGGGCGCACGCCCGGCAACATCGTCGCCGTACGGCCGCTGAAGGACGGCGTCATCGCCGACTTCGAGATCACCGAGGCGATGCTCCGCTACTTCATCCAGACGGCGCTGGGCCGGCGGCAGCTCGTGCACCCGCGCATGGTCGTGTGCATCCCGTTCGGGATCACCGAGGTGGAGAAGCGCGCGGTGCAGGAGTCGGCGAGATCCGCGGGGGCGCGCGAGGTCTTCCTCGTGCCCGAGCCGCTCGCCGCGGCGATCGGCGCCGGCCTGCCCGTCACCGAGCCGCTCGGCAGCATGATCATCGACATCGGCGGCGGCACCACCGAGGTCGCCGTCATGTCTCTCGGCGGCATCGCGACGTCCCAGTCCTTGCGCGTCGCCGGCGACCAGATGGACGACGCCATCGCCAGCTACGTCAAGCGCAAGTTCAACTGCCTCGTCGGCGAGCGCACCGCCGAGGACATCAAGCTCGCGGTCGGGTGCGCGGCGCCCACGCGCGAGGTCCGCAGCATCACGGTCAAGGGGCGCGACCTCGGCAGCGGCATCCCCCGCCAGTTCGAGCTGACGAGCGACGACGCCGCGGAGGCGCTGCAGGACTGCGTCGCCCAGGTGATCGAGGCCGTGCGCCGGACGCTCGAGCAGACGCCCCCCGAGCTGGCGGCCGACATCGTCGACCAGGGCCTCGTGCTGGCCGGCGGCGGCGCGATGCTGACCGGCCTCGACGAGGTGCTGCGCGACGCGACCGGGCTGCCCGTGGTGATCGCCGAGGACCCCCTCCGGTGCGTGGCGATGGGCGCGGGCGCGATCCTCGAGAGCCCCGAGCTACTCAAGCGAATGGCGCTGTAACGACGGCACGCCGCCGTCGATCAGCAGCCAGGTGGCGGGAGAGGCGCCGAGGTTGCAGAAGCGGCCCGACAGCTCGGGCGCGTGCGTGTGGCCCATCACGACGAGGTCGGCGTCGAGGGAGGCCGCGCGGGCGTGCTGGGCGGCGACGAGCTTCGGGTCGGTCCGAACGTCGCCGTGGCCGGCGAGCCGACCGAGCAGCGTCCACGCGCGCTCCTCGGGGAGACGGTCGAGGACGGCGGCGAACCCCCTGCCCCGCAGCAGCGCCGTCAGCGCGCGGTAGCCGAGCGAGCCGTCGACCGCGTCGCCGTGCTCGAGGTGCACGCGGAGGCCGTCCCACTCGTAGTCGAGGGTGTCGCCCGCGTCGGCGCCCATTGCGCGGAAGAAGGCGACCGCGTGGAAGTCGTGGTTTCCCGCCACGAACGAGAGCTCGAAGCGACGGAGCGCCGCGATCACCTCGGCGTACCGGGCGAACGGGCGGTCGCCCCAGTGCCACCAGTGCTGGAACACGTCCCCGAGGAGGCACACGCGGTCGGCTTCGAGCGTGGCGAGGAACGAAACGAGACGTCGCTGGTTCGGGTCGTCGGGACCCGCGAGGTGGGCGTCGGATAGGAGAGCGACACGCAACGATGACTCCCCTCGCAGAGCGCCAGCGGCCCCGTAACCTCGACGAGATCGTGGGCCAGGACCACCTCGTCGGGCGCGGCGCCCCATTCCGGCGCGCGCTCGAGGAGGGGCGGCTCCGCTCCTGCATCCTCTGGGGTCCGCCGGGCACCGGCAAGACCACGCTCGCACGGTGCCTCGCCGAGGCGGGCGGCTTCCGGTTCGTGCAGATCTCGGCGGTGTTGTCGGGGGTCAAGGAGCTCAAGGAGGTGATCGAGTCGGTCCCTCCGCTCGACCCTCGCCCCACGCTGCTCTTCGTGGACGAGATCCACCGGTGGAACAAGGCGCAGCAGGACGCGCTCCTGCCGCACGTCGAGAGCGGGAAGATCACGCTCGTGGGGGCGACCACCGAGAACCCCGCGTTCCACCTCATCCCGGCGCTGCGGTCACGCACCGAGCTGCTCATCCTCGAGCGGCTCGCGCGGGAGGACGTCGCTCGGCTGCTCGAGCGCGCGGGCGTGCCCATGGGCGAGGGCGTCGCCGGCGCCATCGCCGCGGCTTGCGACGGCGACGCCCGGCGCGCGCTGGGCATGCTCGAGCGGCTCGCCGACCGCGGCCCCGTCACGCTCGACGCGCTCAAGGCCCTCGGCGTCTCCGTCTTCCACGACCGCGACGGCGACGCCCACTACGACGTCGTCTCCGCGTTCATCAAGTCCATGCGCGGGAGCGACCCCGACGCGGCCGTCTACTGGCTCGCCCGCATGCTCGAGGGCGGCGAGGACCCGGTGTTCGCCGCGCGCCGGATGGTGATCTTCGCGAGCGAGGACGTCGGCAACGCGGACCCGCGCGCGCTCCAGGTCGCGGTGGCGGCGATGGACGGGGCCGCGCGCATCGGCATGCCCGAGGCGAGGATCCTGCTCGGCCAGTGCGCGACCTACCTCGCGACCGCCCCGAAGAGCAACGCGTCGTACAAGGCGATCAACGGGGCGATCGCCGAGGTGCGGGCGAGCGGGGCGCTTCCCGTGCCGGTGCACCTCCGGAACGCGCCCACCGGCCTCGCGAAGCAGCTCGGCCACGGCGCGGATTACAAGTACCCCCACGACTTCCCCGACCACCTCGTCGCGCAGGAGCACCTGCCCGAGGACCTGCGCGGGCGGCGCTTCTACGAGCCGACCGCGCAGGGGAACGAGAAGCTCATCCGGGAGCGGATGGAGTGGTGGGCGAAGCGCCTGCGCGACCGGTGATCCACCACGCGCCGTGCGCCAGCAGCACGCCGCCGACGACGTCCGCCACGTAGTGCTGCTTGGTGGTGAGGGTGGACACGCTGACCGCGACGGTCCACGCGACCCAGAAGGCCCGCTCCGGCCGCTCCGAGAGGCCGAGGCCGAGCAACGTGCAGGACGCGACGTGGAGGCTCGGGAAGGTGTTCCCGGGGGCGTCCATCGCGTAGAGCCACTCGAACACGGGCGCGAACGCGCTCGACGTTTCGAGCGGCGGGCGCGGGTAGTGGGCCGGCGCGAACCAGAAGAAGAGCCATGCCACCGGCCCGGTGATGCAGGCGGACTGGAGGGTGCGGAGGAAACGCGCCGGCGACAGCAGCGGGATGGCCAGGAGCGCCACGGCGTAGAAGCTCACGTAGACGAGGATGGTCCACGGGAGGAGCGGGATCGCGGCGTCGAGCGGCGTGTAGTAGTCGAAGCGGGGCTCGCGCGCGGCGTTGATGAAGGCGTACACCCACAACGCGACCGCCATGTAGACGGCGCCCACCACGGCGCGCGCGGACCAGCGTTCGAGCAGGCGCCTACTCGCTCGCCGTCGGGTCCAGCGCGGAGGCGAGCACCTCGTACCGGATCTCGACGACGGAGAGCGGCTCGGGCGTGTAGTCGAGGAACGTCACGCTGTTGCGGGTGCGGCTGTAGGTCCAGTCCCCGGCGCCGTACGCCTCCCCGTCCACCTTCACCTCGATGGTCGCCTCGACCGGGACGCGCGAGAGGAAGAACTCGTGCTTGAGCCCGGCCGCCTCCTGCCCCAGCTCGGCGAGCAGGCCCGGCCAGTCGTCGGTGCAGATCGACCAGGCGATGCCGCCGACGGCGTCGGTGACCTCGAGGTACCCGGTGCCGCGGGCGGCGGTGTCGCAGTCGTCGTCGGACAGGCCGACGATGGACGAGAAGCTCACGAACGCGGGATCGGGCTTGAGCCCCTCCAGCCAGGCGACGAACGAGCCCGTCCCGACGTTGGAGTGGTCGACCTCGTCGGAGATGAGGATGACGTCGAGCGCGGCGTCGTCGCGGTAGAAGCCGGCGTTGGTGGTGTCGGCGTACGTGGTGAGCGCGGCGTAGACGGCGTCTTTCCCACGCTCGTCGTCGGCGCCGTCGGTGCCGAGCGCGGCGCGCTGCCGGAAGCTCGAGACCGCGTCGTCGGGGTGGTAGGTCGTGTCGATGTAGCGGGCCGGGAGGTCGGCTTCCTGGCTGTCGTCGAGGACCAACTGCCCCCGCTGGTCGCCCGCCTCCATGTCCGTGCTGATCACACCGACGTGGTAGTCGAGGCCCGAGTCCGCGAAGTAGGCCATGAACTCGATGAAGTTGCCCCTGAGCTCGACCTGCTCCTCCTCCATCGAGCAGGAGTTGTCGATGACCCAGAGCACGTCGACCGAGGGGCGCGTGACCTGGGTGATGCGGTCCACCTGAACCTCCGCGTCGAGGTCCGGGGGGTTGTACTTCCCCTGCTGGGCCTCCGGGCCGTTGAGGCTGTAGTCCTGGCATCCGGCGAGCAGGAGGAGCACGGCGGCGGCAAGGTAGCACGAGGCCGAGCGGCTCGCCGACGGCAAAAGCACGACGCCCCCGCGAGACTTGTTCGCGGGGGCGCGTGATGGGGGTTTCGCCACGACCGGCCAGGGTCGCGGCCCCCCGAAGGGGCGGCCGGCAGCTACCTACTCTCCCACAGCGTTGCCGCTGCAGTACCATCGGCGCCAGAGGGCTTAACTTCCGTGTTCGGAATGGGAACGGGTGTGACCCCTCCGCTATCGCCACCGGCCAAAGGGT
>JBMOQZ010000173.1:0-18939 GCA_049322475.1 Myxococcota bacterium
CCCAGGATGGCGCCCCAGGCCCGGAGCCCGCCCCCGGAGCTCGGCCCCGGACGGGCCGAGCGTGAGGGGGCCGGCATCTGTCGCTCGATGCCCGCGAACGTGATCTTGTCCTTCAGCGTGAGCACGTCGAGGAACGAGTCGATCACGCGCTGCGCGGGCGGACGTCCACCCCGCGCTCGGCGAGCTCCACCAGCCGATGGAAGTCCGGCGCGGTGTACCACTGCACGATCTGGAGCCAGTCGGGCTCGCTCTCCTCCGTCGCGACGCTGGCGATCTTCCGGGCCTCGTCCAGCGAGATCTCGCCGCACGAAACCGCCACCGTGGTGTCGGGCAGGTGCTCGAGGTCCGACACGGGCCGGTGAGCGCAGGCGACGAGCAGCGAGGCGAGCATGCGGCGCCCTACTCCGCGGACGAGCCCCACGCGACTCGGGACTCGCGTATGCTCCCCCGCCGCCCGGAGGCGCCCCTGGCCCTGCCCCACCTCACCCCGGAAGAGATCCGCACCTGGACCCGCGCCCAGAAGGACCGCTGGTGGCTCGAGAACGTGTACCGCGGCGACATGCCGCAGCTCACGTTCCGCGCCGCGGCGACCGGGTTTCTGCTCGGGGGCGTGCTCGCCTCGACCAACCTCTACATCGGCGCGAAAACCGGGTGGTCGCTCGGGGTCGGCGTCACCTCCGTGATCCTCGCGTACGCGGCGTTCCGCGGGCTCTCGCAGGTGGGGCTCGCCCGCAAGTTCACCATCCTCGAGAACAACGCGGTCCAGTCGGTCGCGACGGCCGCCGGGTACATGACCGCGCCGCTGATCTCGAGCCTCACGGCGTTCATGGTGATGACCGACCGGGTCCTGCCCAGCTGGCAGATCTTCTGGTGGATGGCCGTCACCTCGGTGCTGGGCGTGCTCGTCGCGTTCCCCATGAAGCGGCGCTTCGTGAACGACGAGCAGCAGCCCTTCCCGGAGGGCCGCGCCTGCGCCGTCGTGCTCGACTCGCTCTACCCGGACGCGCCCCCGGGCGGCACGAAGGCCACCGCGGCCGAGACGAAGGCCACCGCCGCCGACCACGCCCTCGGCGAGCTCAAGGCGCGCGCCCTGTTCGGGTCCGCCGCCATCGCCGGGCTCGTCGAGTTCCTCAAGCTCGAGGGGTACCAGGTGCTGCTGCAGGCGAAGCTCCTCGGGCGCGCCGCCGAGGACGTCTGGCACCTGCCGGAGAAGCTCTTCGGCTGGTACTACGAGGGCGTCGCGAAGCACGGCTGGCCGCTCCCGAAGATCCTCGGCACCGATCTGCGGCAGCTCGGCATCCAGCCGATGCTCGATCTCACGATGTTCGGCGCCGGCGGCCTCACCGGCGTCCGCACCGCGAGCTCGCTCCTGCTCGGGTGTTTCCTCAACTGGTTCGTGCTCGCCCCGCTGATGATCTCGATGGGCGAGATCGTGCCGAAGCCCGACGGGACCTTCGGCCGCGCGCACCTCCTCAACACCTGGTGCCTGTGGTGGGGCGTCGCGATCATGGTGACGGGCTCGCTCACCGGGCTCTTCGCGAAGCCGGAGCTGCTCGTCAGCGCGTTCCGCGGGGCGCTGAAGCGGGGCGGCAGCGGCGAGGACGTGCTCGCCCACGTCGAGCTCCCGCTGAAGGTGTCGTTCGTCGGCGTGCCGGTCGTCGGCGCGATCGCGGTGGCGATGAATTGGGCGTGGTTCGGAATCAACCCCTGGCTCGGGCTGCTCGCGCTGCCGCTCATCGTCGTGCTCACCCTCATCGCCGCCAACGCGACCGGCCTGACGAGCACGACGCCGACGGGCTCGTTGTCGAAGATCACCCAGTTCACGTTCGGCGCCCTCGACCGCGCCAACCCGGCGACCAACCTCATCACCGCCGGCATGACGAGCGAGGTCGCGGGCAACGCCTCCAACCTGCTCATGGACATCAAGCCCGGCTACATGCTCGGCGCCAAGCCGCGGCAGCAGGCGTGGGGCCACGTCATCGGCATCGTCTCCGGCGGCATCGCCGCGACCTTCCTGTTCTTCCCGCTGTTCCTCCCGCACTACGATCCCGCCTCGCCGCTGGGGCCGCAGGTGATGACCGAGAAATTCCCGATGCCGGGCGTCGAGATCTGGCGCGGCGTGGCGATGCTGATCGCCTCCGGCGGCTCGGCGCTGAAGCCCTCGGCGGCCGTCGCGATGGGCATCGCCGCCGGCGTCGGCGTGCTGCTCGAGGTCCTGCGGGTGCGCACGAAAGGCACGTTCCCGATCTCGGCCGTCGCCGTGGGCCTCGGCGTGGTCATCCCCGTCGACTCCACGCTCATGATGTTCGCCGGCGCCCTGTTCTTCGGGTGGCTCGAGAAGCGCTACGCGAAGCGTCCGGGCACGCTGGGGCACGGCCTGTGGGTGGAGAGCGCCGAGCCCATCGCGGCCGGCATCGTCGCCGGCGCCGCGCTCACCGGCATCGGCGACCAGCTCGTCAGCGTGTTCGTGCTCGGCGGGTAGCCGTCAGGGCAGGAGGCTCATCCCGAACGTGGCGGTCGCCGTCGCGAGGAGGAGCACGAAGATGCCGGTCGGCGGGTGGATGCGCTTGCTGTCCGGGTCGCCGTGGATCTTCGGGCCGGTCAGGGCGAGCGCGACCATCAGGCCCGCCGTCGACCAGCCGAGCCAGAAATGCAGCGAGCGCGAGAGCTCGAGCTCCGGCCGCGCGAACCGGACGGAGGCCGTCCCGAGGATCGCGGCGCCGACGCAGAGCGCGAGCACCCCGCGGGACCAGCGCCGGTGACGCGCGCGCGACTCGCCCGCATACGGCTTCCGGTGCCGCGACCGCACGCCCATCGTGCCGAGCCACAGGATGCCCGCCACCGCGGCGATGCCGACCACCGGATGAATCCACCACCACCACGACGCCATCGCGCCGCTCTTACCCCGCCGGCCCCGCCGGACGCACGTCCCCCGCGGCCCGATCCGGGCGGTAGACTCGCCCGCATGCCGCTCCTCCTCGCCCTCCTCGCCTGCGGCGACTCCGACGACGCCGGGAAGGACCGCCCCCACGACGCCGACGCCGACGCCGACACGGACGCCGACATCGACACGGACACCGGCGGCCCGCCCGTCCGTCCCGTCGTCACCGGCGGCGACTTCTACTGCTACGAGCACCAGACGGGCGAGACGTTCTGGGGCTGGGTGGCGGAGTGCAGTGCGACCGACCCGCAGGGCACCGAGACGCTGGCCCGCGGCGGCGCCTACACCGTCCTGCTCGACGGCGCCGAGGCCTACGCCGGGCTCCTCGCCTGCGATCCGCTGACGGGCGAGTGCCAGACGAGCTTCCGGGAGGACCAGACCGGCGTTTCGTGCGCGGACGCCTCCAGCTACACGATCGAGATCGTCGTACGCGACGCCGACGGCCACGAGAGCGACACGTACGCGATGACCGGGCGCCGGCAATGAAGCCGAGGATCCCGGGCGGCGGCCGTGTTAGCGTGCGCCACCTTCGGAGGAAGACATGCGCGCGCTCCCGCTCCTCGCCCTCGTGACGCTGCTGGGCTGCCCGACCGAGAGCAAGGACGACACCGACGAGACCGACACCGACACCGACGCGGACACCGACGCGGACACCGACGCGGACACCGACGCGGACACCGACACCGACACCGACACCGACACCGACACCGACGTCGACACCTGCGAAGGCTCCCCGTGCGGCGGCGACCCGGTCGGCGACTGGACGATCACCGAGGCCTGCATCGACGACGGCACGTTCCCGGTGAGCGAGGACTGCCCCGACGCCTACATGGCGTACACCGACATCGAGTACGTCGGGGGCGTGAACATCGCCGGCGACGGCACCTACACGGCGGCCTTCGACAGCCTCTCGGTCGAGGTCCAGGTCTACTACCCGCTGGCCTGCCTCGGAGAGATGACCTGCGACGACCTCGAGGGCTTCATGGACGGCGCGACGTGCGCGGACGACGGCGCCGGCGCCTGCCTCTGCTCCGCGACCATCGTCCAGACCGGCGACACCGACGGCGGCACCTGGAGCGTCGACGGCACCACGCTCACGCTGACCTCCGACGACGGCAGCGAGCCGTCCGAGAACCAGTTCTGCGTCACCGGGAACGAGCTGTGGGTGTCCATCCCCGCCTCGGAAGAGGGCGCGCCCACCCTGTCGCTGGTGCTCACGAAGTAGCCCCGCGTGAACATCGCCCGCCACCTCCCCGCCCAGGCGGCGCGGATGCCGGACGCGCTCGCGGTCGTCGCGGGCGCGAGCCGGCTCTCGTTCCGCGAGCTCGACGCGCTCTCCGACGCCTACGCCGCGGGCCTCCGCGCCCACGGCATCGGCCCGGGCGAGCGCACCCTGCTCATGGTGAAGGCGGGCATCGACCTCATCGCCGTCACCTACGCGCTCTTCAAGGCCGGCGCCGTGCCCGTGCTCATCGACCCGGGCATGGGCCGCAAGGCCTTCCTGAAGTGCGTCGAGGATCTGGCGCCCACGAGCTTCGTCGGCATCCCGCTCGCCCACGCCTTCCGCGTGCTGATGCCGTCGAGCTTCGGGAGCGTGAAGCGCCACGTCACCGTCGGGACGCGGCTCTTCTGGGGCGGGCCCACGCTGAAGGGCCTCGCGACCTCCGGGGGCCCCCAGCTCGCCGACGTGACGCCCGACACCGAGGCCGCCGTGCTCTTCACCAGCGGCTCGACCGGCCCGGCGAAGGGCGTGGTCTACACCCACGGCATGTTCGACGCGCAGGTCGTCGCGCTGCGCGAGGCGTACGGCTTCCGCCCCGGCGAGGTCGACTGCGCCGCGTTCCCGCTCTTCTCGCTCTTCGACAACGCGCTCGGCATGACGAGCGTGATCCCCGAGCTCGACCCGTCCCGCCCCGGCTCCTGCGACCCCGCGAAGGTCGTCGCCGCGCTGCGCGACGAGAAGTGCACGACCGCGTTCGGTTCGCCCGCGATCTGGAAGCGCGTGGCCCCCTGGTGCATCGAGCAGGGTGTGAAGCTGCCGCTGGTGGAGCGGGTCATCATCGCCGGCGCCAGCGTCCCGCCCTCGCTCGTGCAGGAGCTGCGCGCGGTCATCGGCGGCGACGTCCACACGCCCTACGGCGCCACCGAGGCGCTGCCGGTCGCCACCATCTCCGGCGGCGAGATCCTCGGCGAGACGGCGGCGCGCACGCTCGCCGGCGCGGGCACCTGCGTCGGGCGCCCGGTCGTCGAGTTGTGTGTCGTCCCCATCACCGACGAGCCCATCGACACGGTCGAGCCCCTCCCCGACGGCGAGGTGGGCGAGATCGTGGTCCGCGGGCCCCAGGTGACGCAGCTCTACGCCAACAAGCCCGAGGCCACCCGGCTCGCCAAGGTGCCCGGCGGCTGGCACCGCATGGGCGACGTCGGCTACCGCGACGCGTCCGGCCGCGTCTGGTTCTGCGGCCGGAAGGCCGAGCGGGTGCGCACCGCGGGCGACACCCTCTTCACCGACAAGGTCGAGGGGATCGCCAACGGGAAGGGCCGCCGCACCGCGCTCGTCGCGGCGAAGGGCAAGGCCGTCCTGATCGTGGAGGGCGACGAGGACGACAAGCTCGCGGAGGACCTCCGCGCGACGCTTCCCGTCGAGGCCGTCCTGTTCCACCCCCGCTTCCCGGTCGACGTGCGGCACAACGCGAAGATCCACCGCCTGCAGCTCGGGAAGTGGGCGGAGGGGCGGCTTTGACGCGCCTGCGTTAGTGCGGCGCCCATGACCCTCCTGCTCGCCCTCGCCTGCACCGGCGGCTCGCGCCACGACACCGAGAAGACCGACCCCGCCGACGACACCGGCACGCCCGGCGACGGCAAGCAGCGCTTCGTGATCCTGCACACCAACGACTGGCAGAGCCACATGCTCGGCTGGGGTCCCAACGCCGAGTACACCCCCGACACGACGGGCGACGACACCACGGTCGGCGGGCTCGCCCGCGCCCGCACGCTGATCGAGCAGGTCCGCGCCGAGAGCGACGACCCCGTGCTGCTCTTCGACGGCGGCGACTGGATGGCCGGCGACCTCTTCCAGCTCCTCGCCACGAGCGACGCCGCCGAGCTGCAGATGTTCCAGCTCATGGGCTACGACGCGATCACCCTCGGCAACCACGAGTTCGACTGGGGCCCGGGCGTGCTCGGCGACATGATCACCCGCGCCGACGAGCTCGGCGTCACCGTGCCCATCGTCGCGTCCAACACGGTCCCCAGCTCCACCGACGCGGCGGACGACTCGCTCGAGGCCCACTTCGCGAGCGGGCGCATCCAACAGACCCACGTGCTGGAGCTCGAGAACGGGCTCACCGTCGGCCTGCTCGGCCTGCTCGGCGACGAGGCCGCCCGCATCACGCCCGGCGTGTCGCCGGCCAGCTTCTCGGCGCAGGACGAGGCGGCGATCGCCGCGGTGACCGCGCTCGAGGCGCAGGGCCCCGACGTGATCGTCGCGCTCACCCACGCGGGTGTCACCGACGACCCCGCCACCTCCCCCGACCACCAGATCGCCGCCGCCGCGCCCGAGATCGACGTGATCGTGGGCGGCCACAGCCACCTGCCGCTGCCCGACACGGAGCGGCAGGGCGACACGATCATCCTGCAGGCCGGCGCCTACACGCGCTACCTCGGCGAGCTCCACCTCGCGTGGGACGGCGCCACGCTGGAGGTGGAGAGCTACACGCTCCACGAGCTCACCGACGACATTCCGGGCGACCCCGAGGCCACCGCGAAGATCGAGGAGTTCCGCGACGCGCTGGAGAGCGGGCCTCTTCAGGAGCTCGGTTACACCTTCGACGAGCCGATCCTGTCCATCCCGGGCGACGTCGCCACGATCGCCTGTGGCGAGTCCGGCCTCGGCAACCTCATCACCGACGCCTACCTCACGGCGATGAACGCCACGAACCCGGCCGACCCCATCGACTTCGCCTTCGAGAGCCAGGGCGTGGTGCGCGACGACCTCGTGGCCGGCGCCACGGGGATCGAGGCGTTCAGCGACGTCTTCCGCGTCCTCCCCCTCGGCTACGGCACCGACGACGTGCCGGGCTATGCGCTCGTGGACTTCTACGTCACGGCCGCGGAGCTGAAGGACGTGTGCGAGGTCACCGCGTCGATCTCGCCGTCGTACGGCTGCAACTACTTCATCGAGCACGCGAACCTGCGCTGCAACCTCGACATGAGCCGCAGCATGTTCAACCGCGCGCGCAGCATCGACCGTTGGGACGGCGGCGCGTGGGTCGAGATCGACAGCAGCGCGTCCAACACAGAGCTCTACCACGTGGCCGTCGACTCCTACGTCGCGAGCCTCATGGGCATCCTCGGCGACCTCACCTTCGACGCCATCGTCATCACCGCGAAGGACGCGGCGGGCAACCCCTACACGAGCACCGACGACATGTTGTTCGACGCGGACACCTCCGCCGAGGGCATCCAGGAGCTGAAGCTCTGGCAGGCGCTCGTCCAATTCGCCGAGCTGCAGGCCGACGAGGACGGCGACGGGGTGCCGGACGTGCCGGCCGACTACCTCGCGCCGGGCGGGCGGATCGTCGGGTACGAGTAGCGACGCCGCCACAGCCAGGGGAGCACGAGGAGCGCGGACCCGCCGGAGCACCCGCACGCGCCCCCTCCCGTCGGCGACCCGGCGTCGGGTGTGTCCTCCGGCCAGTCCGCCTCGAAGTTCGCCGCGTAGAGCATCCGCGCGAGGAGCCAGTCGGTGCCGGGGTAGCGGAAGTCCTCGGTGCCTTCGGAGCCGAGGTAGTGCTCGTCGGCGGGGGTGATGTACCGGTGCCAGGTGGTCCAGCCGTTGGGGCTCGGGCCGTAGGGCCAGGGCGAGGCGGGCTCGCCGTCGCCGATCTCCTCGAGCTGGGCGTCGAGGCGGTCGCGGAGCGCGGCGGCGTCGGCCTCGCCGGGGAGGCCCCACAGCGCGGCGTGCAGCGCGGGGTAGGCCTCCCAGCCGTAGGCCTCGGCGAGCCAGACGAGGTCGGCGTAGGTGTCGTCGCCCCAGGCGTCGCCGGCCGCGGCGAGCGCCATCGCCATGTGGAGGTTGTTGGCGTTCTCCCAACCCACGAACTCGGGGTCGGCCGATTCCTGCCAGGCGTCGGGGAACAGGTCCTCCGCGACGACCTCGCCCGTGATCGCCTCGACGACGGCGACGAACGCGGTCGAGTAGAACTGCGCGGCCTCGCCGCGGTTGACCGGGCGGTCGTCGCAGCCGGGGTTGACGATGACCCAGTCGCCGCCAGCCGCGACGTGCTCGCCGATGCGGAGCGCGGCGTCGACGGCCTGCTGCCGCAGCGCGACGCCGTCGACCTCGAGCGCCGGGTCGGTGTACTTCGCGACGAGGGCGAGGCCGACCAGCACGTGGATGACCTGGTCCTGGCTCATCTCCTTGTTGGTGAGCGTCGGGTCGATCCAGTCCGACTCGACGACCGTGATGCCGTCGAAGCGGGCGCCGAAGTCGGCGGGGACGTCGTCGCGGACGAAGAAGCCGTCCATCCCCCAGGGGCCCGCGCAGTCGGGGAAGCCGTCGCCGGCGTGGTCGTCGAGGCGGTCCACCGCGGCCAGCGCGAGGGCGAGCTCCTCGACGACCTGCTCGTGGGTGCGGCCGTCGGAGAAGCCCGGGAGCACGTCGGGGTCGGCGAGGATGGCCTCCTCGATCGCGAGGGCGCCGAGGTACCACCCGAGCTGGATGGTGGCGTCGGCCCACTTCATCGACGCGGTCGAGTCCACGCGGCGCGTCGCCGGGATGCTCTCCCCCACGCTCGGGCCGACGACCATGAACTCGCTGGCGAGGCGGTCGTGGAGGCGGGTGTAGGGCGCGTCGGCGAGCGCGACGGCGGAGAGGAGGAGCATGGGGTGGGAGGGTACCTCAGCGGTGGGGGGGCGGCCGGCCGTCCCTTCAGGGGGGAGCTCCGCGCCCCCGATCGGGAGTACGGTCCGAAGCCGCCACACGGCAATCCGGCCGACGAAGGAGTTGGGTGGCGCATCACTCGGCGGGCCGCGAATGCCTCATGTCAAACGGCCGCAATCTTCGCGACGGGTGCCAGATGCGTCGAGATGACGGTCGGCAGCGGAGGCATGCCAGAAGCGTACCACCGGGTCGGCGTCCGATGGGGGGTGCGGGTATTCTGGCCTGCATTCAGGCAAACCCCACCGAGAAAGGGCGTCCGGGCTCCTACCAGGCGCACACCCTCGACAGGGTGCCCTGCAGCTCGATGGGCATGAAGTTCGTCCTGCCAGCCGCGAGCTGCTCGTTCATGAACTGGGTGTGGGGCGCGAGCCACTTGTCGGAGCCGATCATGCCGGAGACCGGCTCGTCACACACGACCATGCGATCGCCGGCCTGCGCGGGACCGGCGACGACGGCGCTGAGGAGGAATCCGGTCAGGGCGGCGGAGAGCAGGCAGGCGAGAAGCAGGGCGCGGTTGACGTACATCGGGAGCTCCGGGTGTTTGCAAATCGTAGCACACGGGCGGGCGGCCGGCGCGGAGGTGGTATTTCCTCACAGTTCCCGGCACGGGCAAGTGCGCGTGCCGGTCTGACACACCGAGGGCAAAACGGCGACGTCGAACAAACGACAGCGGCGAGAACCCAGCTGGGCGATCGCCCGCGCCAGTGTCGCCAGCTGGGAACCGAAGCGCTCAGGCGGCGCGGCACGCGTCTTCGCCCGCCGGCCATCTCCGCGGGAGCGAAAGCGGCTCCGCCGCGCGGCGCCGGGCACGGACGGAGAACACGAGGCCGAGCACGCGCACGAGGCCGAGCCCGAGCCCGCCCCCGAAACACGAAGGGCCCCGCCCCCCTCTCGGGGAGCCGGGGCCCTCGTTCCCCCGCGCCTACAGCGCGTAGAACGCCACGAACAGCGCCATCCCCGGCAGCGAGCCGCCGGTGAGCGTGTCGAACTCGTACCCTTCCGCCGCGGCGGTGTAGGTCGTGATCGGGGCGTTCGGGATCGCGAACACCGCGCTCGCGGCCGCGTCCGTCGCGGCGTTCACGCCGGCGCTGCTGGTGAAGAGGCCGTCCGCGGAGTCGGTGTCCATGTAGTACGTGGTCGCGCCCGCGCCGGTGACCGTGGCGCCGCCGACGGGGGCGCCGGCGTTGTCGAACACGAAGCCCATCAGGATGCCCTGCGTGGACGGGTCCCAGGTGCCGCCCGCGGCGCCGAAGCTGGCGACGAGGCCGTCGCGCGTGGTGGTCGCGATCGAGAACGCGCGCGCGTCCGAGTAGGTCTCGCCGTCGCCGAGCGCGCCGATCGTGGCCGACGAGATGCCGGTGCCCGTGGCGTACACGGTGCCCTCGCCCGCGCAGTCCTGGACGATCACGACGAGGCCGAGGCTCGGCTTCTCGGCGAGCCCGGACAGGGTGAACGCGCCGGCCGCGCCGACGGTGGTGGTGCCGAGCACGGTGGGCTCGCCGCCGGTGATCGCCGGACCCGGATCCACCGCGACGACACAGAGGCCCTCGGCCACCGGCGCCATCGTCGGGAAGTCCATCGCCGTGCCCGCGACGTTGTAGGTCGTCGCGGTGTCGGTGTCGGTGTCCGTGTCGGTGTCCGTGTCGGTGTCCGTGTCGGTGTCCGTGTCGGTGTCGGTCTCCTCGGTGTCCTTGCCGGTGTCCTCGCCGCCGCCGGTGCAACCGGCGAAGGTGAGCGCGGCGAGCGCGAGGCTGAGGCGGATGGTGAGCGTGGCCATTGTGTCTCCTCGAAAGCGCGCTATTGCGCAGTGAACCGAATATACACGGCGTAGCCCGGCAGGCTGCCGAGCAGCGTCGACTCCCACTCGTGGGCGCCCCCGTCCTCGCACGTGTACGTGAAGATCGGGGCGTCGGGGATCATGAAGAGGCCACCGGCGTCCGCCGACGTCTCGGTGTTGGCGGTGGCGCCCGCGCCGTAGATGCCGTCCTCGGCCGTGGCGTCCTCGTAGTAGGTGACGTACGGGTCCGGGCTCGCGACGTGGGCGCCGCTGACCGGGTTGCCCTCGGCGTCCTCGACGACGCCGGCCATGTACCCGGCCTCGCCGAGGTCGCCGGACCAGCCGACGGTCTCGAGGTCGGCCTGCATGACGGCGAGCCACTCGAGCGAGACGGACAACGCCTCGACGCCGGTGAGGCTGTCGCCGTCGCCGAGCTCGGCGATGGCCTCGGGGGGGATGCCCGTCGCGGTGAGCATGACGGTGTCGCCCGTGGCGTCGTCGCAGTCGTCGATGAGCAGGAACATGCCGATGCTCGGCGCCGACTCGATGCCGGCGACCACGAAGTTGCCGTCGTCGCAGACCTCGGAGGAGCCGAGCACCGTCGGCTCGCCGCCGGTGATCGCGGGGGTCGGATCGACGGCCGAGATGCAGAGGCCGGCCGTGGCCGTCCCCCCGGTGCCGAGATCGAGCGTGGTCCCTTCGACCGAGAACCCCTTGCTGCGGTCCACGTCCTCGCCGCACGTGGTGGCGACCACGTCGGTGTCGTCGCCACCGTCGCCGCCTTCGTAGGAGATGTCGCGCCCCGGCATGGGGCAGCCTGCCAGCGCAACGATCGCGAGGAGGAAACGCACGGGGGGGCTCCTTGGCGGCCGGGCGTATATCGCATCCCGGCAAACGAGCACGCATTTCTTTGCCTGCGACGGGTGGACGAGGCGACGCACGGGTTATCCGCCGCGCCGTCCACCGGAGACCCGATGCTCGCCGTGCTCGCCACCCTGCTGCCCACCGCGAACGCCGCCTCGATCGCCGCCCCCGCCGTCAACGCGGGCCCGGACGGCGGCGCGGCCACCCCCGGCGTGTCCGCCATCTACTACAACCCCGCGGCGATCGCGCCGACGGAGGGCGTGGACGTGCTGCTCGACGCGCAGGCCTCGCTCATCGGCATCACGGCGACCGCGACCCGCAACGACGGAATCGACCCGAACACCGGCGAGGCCTACGAGCCCCTTACCGCGAACGTCGTCGTCCCGGTCGGCATCCTCGGGGTGACGTGGAAGGTCATCCCCGATCGGCTCGCCGTCGGCATCGCCGCCTACGACCCCTTCGTCGGCGGCGGCAAGTACCTCGAGGCGGACGGGAGCCCCGACTACGAGGCCCACGGGCGCTACCACGGCATCAGCGTCGAGCTCCTCACGATCGCGATCACGCCGGCGGTCGGCGTCACGGTCGTCGACGGGCTGCACGCCGGCGCCGGCGTCTCCTACGTGATCGACCACGTGAAGGCGCTGCAGGCGGCCGACCCGCTCGGCACCGAGGGCATCGCCCCCGAGGAGCTCGCCAGCATCCCGCCGGAGAACCCCTACGCCTACGACGTGTACCTCGACGCCGAGGCGACCGGGCATCACTGGGCCTGGAACGCCGGCGTCCTCTTCGACCGCATCCCCCAGGCGCAGATTGGTCTGTCCTATTCGAGTGGTGGCACCTTCCGCGCGGCCGGCGACGCGTCCGTCGAGGTGCCCGCCGCGCTCTCCACCACCGCCCAGGCGGCCACCATCCCGGGCAAGGTCGACTTCACCATCAAGCTCCCGCCCATCGCGCGGCTCTACCTGACCTCCCAGCTCAACGAGAAGCTGATGGTCGGCGCCGGCGTCGACTACGAGATGTGGAACGCCTGCTGCGGCACGAAGGACGGCGACGTCCACATCCAGGTCACCAACGCCGACGGCGAGGCGATCGGCGCCGAGGACGGCGTCACCATCGACATCGCGAAGGACCAGTACAACCCGAGCCGCCTGTGGAACGCCGCGGCCGTGTCGGTGTACGGCGGCTACCAGGTGGTCGAGCCGCTCTGGGTCGGCGCGCGCGCCGGCTACAACCAGTACGCGACGCCCAGCTACTCGGTGAACCCGGTCAACCTCGACTTCGAGAACGTCGGCGTCCAGCTCGGCGCCCGCTACCAGCTGGGCAGCGTGCTCACGCTCGGCCTCACCTACAGCCACTTCTTCCTCTTCACGCGCGAGATCACGGACAGCGCGTGGGACCTGCGCGACGGCAACGAGCGCTTCAGCCCCGCGCTCCCCTACAAGACGAGCGCGAACGGGACGTACTCCGGCTACGTGAACGTCGTGGGGCTCCGGGTGGGCGCCGACTTCTGATCCATCCGCCGTTCGTGCGATGCTCCGCGCGATGCGGGTCCGGGTCTTCGGGACGTTCACGGTCGAGATCGAGGGGCGCGCCCTGCCCCCCGAGGCGTGGCGCCGCCGGCGAGCCGCGGACCTGCTCGCCGCGCTCGCCGCGAGCGGCGGGGACCTCTCCCGCGAGGCCGTCGTCGAGCTGCTCTGGCCCGACAAGGACCGCGACGCGGGCGCGAACAACCTCCACCGCGCCGTGCACGACCTCCGGCAGGTCGTCGGCGAGGTCGTGCGGCTGGAGAAGGGGCGCGTGCGCCTCGACCCCGACGTGCACGTGGACGTCGCGGAGTTCGAGGGGGCCCTCGCCGCCGGCGACCCCGCCCGCGCGATCGCGCTCTACGCGGGCGACCTCGACGTCGTCGACGCGCTCGAGCCCCGCCGCGACGAGCTGCGCCGCCGCTTCGTGGACGCCTGCCTCGCCCACGCGCGCGCCCGCTCGTCCGCCGGCGACGACCCGGCCGCCGTCGCCACGCTTCGCCGCCTGCTCGCCGTGGAACCCCTCTGCGAGGACGGCCACGTCGCGCTCGTGCGATCGCTCGCGCGCCTCGGCCACGCCGACGAGGCCCGCCGCGCCGCCGAGGCCGCCGCCGTCGCGCTCGGCCGCCCGTGCCCGCGCGCGATCGCCGAGCTCCGCCCCGCGCAGGCCGCGACCGGCCCCGAGACCGCCGCGCGGATCGCCCGCCGCCTCCTCGGGAGCGCCTCCCCTCCCCCCATCCGCGGCCGCGACGCCGCGGTCGCCGACGTCGCGGCCTTCGTCGCCGGCGGGAGCGGCACGCTCGTGCTCCTCGGCGAGGCCGGGGTCGGCAAGACGCGCCTCGCGGTCGAGGCCGCGCGGCTCGCCGAGGCCGCGGGCGCCGTGCTCCTCGCGGGCGCCGCGCACGAGGTCACGGCCGCGAGCCCCTACGTGCCCTTCCTCGACGCGTGGACCCACCACCTGCGCGCCGCCGGGCGCCCCCCGGGCGACAACCCCTTCGCGACGTTCCGCCCCAACCCCGCGGGCGCCATCCAGGACGACAAGCACCGCCTCTTCCAGTCCGTCGAGCGCGAGCTCCTCGCCGTCGGCGGCGGCCGGCCGGTCTGCCTCGTGCTCGACGACCTGCACCTCGCCGACGAGTCGTCGCTGCACCTCGTCCGCTGGCTCGCCCGCGCGGCGCGGTCCCAGCCGCTGCTCCTCGTGGCGACCTGCCGCGACGAGGAGGTCCGCCGTGCCACGCCGCTGCACGCGCTCCTCGCGGATCTGCACCGCGACCGCTCGGCCCGCCGCGTCGCCCTCGACCGGCTCGACCGCGACGCCACCGCCGCGCTGCTCGCCGATCTCTTCGGCGAGCCCCCCGGCGCCGACCTCGTCCGCGACGTCTACCGGCGCGCCGAGGGCAACCCCTTCTACGTCGAGGAGGTCGCCCGCGCGGGGCCGCACCTGCCCGCGGAGCTCGCCGACACCGTTCGGGCGCGCGTCGCCCGCGCGGGTGAGGACGTCGAGCGCCTGCTCGTCGCCGCGAGCGTGCTCGGGCCGCGGTTCGCGCTGCCGGTCGCCGCCGCGGTCGCCGAGATGGCCGACCCCGTCGCGACGCTCGACCGCGCGGTGGAGGCCCGCCTCGTCGAGGAGGCCGACGGCGACGTCCGGTTCCGCCACGCGCTCGTCCGCGAGGCGCTGGTCGGCACGCTCACCCGCGCGCGCCGCGTCCAGCTCCACCGCCGCGCCGCCGCCGCGCTCGCCGGGGGGGATGCCGCCGAGGTCGCCTTCCACCACCTCGCCGGCGACGAGCCCGCCGCCGCCCTGCCCCACCTCGTCGCCGCCGGGCGGCGCGCCGCGGCGACCACCGGCCTGCGCGAGGCGGTCGGCTTCTTCGAGCAGGCCGACGCGATCCTGCGGACGGTGGGCGGCGACCGCTACCCGCTGCTCCTCGGCATGGGCCAGATGCGGATCGCGCTGTCCGAGCTCGACCTCGCGATGACGCACCTCGACGACGCCGCCGCCGTCGCGACCACGCCCGAGATGCGCGCGAACGCGCTCCGCCTCGGCTCCCTCGCGGCGGTCACCGGCGGCGAGCTCGTCCGCGCCGACACGTTCCTCGCCCGGGCGCGCGCGGCCATCGCCGACGACAGCCCCGCGCTCCCGAACGTGCTCTACCAGACCGCGCAGCTGCGCTGGCACGAGTCCCGCTACGCCGACGCCTACGCGCTCTCCGAGCAGTGCCTCGCGGTCGCCGAGCGCCACGGCGACAAGGACGCGCTCGCGAAGGGCTACGAGATGCTCGCGCTCGCGTGCCACTCGCTCGGCGCGTGGAAGGAGGGCGTCGCGAGCGAGCGGCGCCGGCAGGAGGTCGTCGGGCACGCCGTGGACGTCGCCAGCATCTTCGACGTCCACCTCTGACTGTGGGAGTATCACCTGTATGGTGATCAAGAGTATCGAGAGATAAGGCAGACAATCGCCTTGACGCGCGACCAGGCGGAGCGGATGGGCGCGCCGCGGGCCATCGCGCTCTGCCAGTGTTTCTCGGGCGCGCTCGACTTCCAGGTGGGCCGGTGGGACGTCGCCGAGCGCGATCTCCGCGAGGCGATCGAGCGCTACCGCGGCATCGGCGCCGCCTCGGGCGAGTCCTTGTCGCTGCAGCGGCTCGGCGTGTTGCTCACCGCCCGCGGGCGGCTCGACGAGGCGATCGCCGCGCTCGACGAGGGCGTGGTGGTCGCCGAGCGCGCGATCATGCGGTCGCACTGCCTCACGCGCCTGCAGGCCTCGCTCGCGCGCAACCGGCTCGCGGCGGGCGACCTCGACGGCGCGACGGAGGCGATCGCCGTCGGCGACCTGCACGCCGCCCGGCACGGCCACTGCGTCACCTGCAACGCGCTCCTCCTCCCGGAGGCCGTCCGGGTCGCGCTCCGGCGCGGCGACGTCGCCGACGCGGAGACGCGGGCGAAGGCGCTGGAGGAGGCCGCCGCCGAGTTCGGCAGCAAGGCGTGGCGCGCGATGGCGAGGACGGCGCGCGGGCGCGTGCTCGCCGCGGAGGGGCGCGCGCGGGAGGCCGGCGAGGCCTTCGGCGAGGCCCGGGCGGCGTGGCTCGCGGTGGACGCGGTCTACGACGCGGCACGTTGCGCGGCGGAGGAGGCCGCCGTCACGGGCGACGACGCGCGGATGAGCGAGGCGCGGTCGACGTTCTCGGCGCTCGGCGCGGCCGCGGGAGAGCTCGGGTAAGGAACGCGGGAGGGGGTCCGCCGTATGACGAGGGTGCCAACAAGGAGGCACCCGTGAAGCTCGTCGTCGTCCTCACCGAGAACGCCCACCACGAAAAAGCGACCGTCGCCTTCACGATCGCGAACGCGGCGCTGTCCGCCGGCATGCAGGTCGCCGTGTTCCTCACCACGAACGGGGTCGAGAACGCGCGCGACGGCGCCGCCGACCTCGCCCACCACAAGCCCTTCAAGCCGCTCGACGAGCTGATCGAGGGCTTCCTCGGCAAGGGCGGCATCGTGTGGGCGTGCGCGCCCTGCTACCAGGCGCGCGGGCTCGAGCAGGAGAAGAACTACGAGCGGGTCGTGGTCACCGGGGCGGGCCCGCTCGTGGAGTGGGTCCAGAACGGCGCTTCCACGATCTGCCTGTAGGGGGAGCCGATGGCCACGTCCTGCCCCGTCGGCCTCGATGTCGCGCGCCTGCGCGACGAGGTCCGCGCCATGTACGAGCGCGTCGCCGCCGACCCCGCCGGCGACTTCCACTTCCACCGCGGCCCCGCCTACGCGATCGAGCGGCTCGGCTACGACGCGGAGGCGCTCGCCGCCCTTCCCGCGGAGAGCACCGCCTCGTTCGCGGGGGTCGCCAACCCGCACCTCGTCGCGCCGATCCGCCCCGGCGAGCGCGTGCTCGACATCGGGAGCGGCGCGGGGACCGACCTGCTCCTCGCCGCGCGCGCGGTCGGCCCGACCGGCCGCGCCATCGGCGTCGACATGACCGCCCCGATGATCGCGAAGGCCCGCGCCGGCGCCCGCGCCCTCGGGTTCGACCACGTCGAGGTCCGCGAGGGCGACCTCTCGGCGCTGCCCGTCGCCGACGGGGAGGTCGACGTCGTGATCAGCAACGGCGTGCTCAACCTCGCGCCCGACAAGCTCGTCGCCTTCGACGAGGTGCTGCGGGCGCTCCGGCCCGGCGGGCGGCTGCAGCTCGCCGACATCGTGCTCGCGACGGAGCTCTCCGAGAAGACCCGGTCGGACATCGACCTCTGGACCGGCTGAATCGCCGGCGCTCTGCCGGAGGCGGAGCTCGTCGAGGTCCTGTACGCCGTCGGCTTCGTCGACGTCGCGATCACCCACCGCTTCGACTCGTTCGGAGGGACGAGCAAGGAGCACCTCGCCCGGCGCTTCGGCGTCGTCGGCGTCAACGTCCACGCAAGGAGGAAGCCATGATCCCGTCTCTCGTCACGCTCGCCCTCGCGGGCCCCCTCGACGGCAAGACCTTCGCCGTCACCCTCGTCGACCCGGCGAAGAAGGCCGATCCCGACACGCTGGTGTTCGCGAGCGACACCTTCGAGTCCACGATGTGCAAGCCGTACGGGTTCGCGACCGCGAAGTACGCCGTCGGCAAGGACGGCGTCGTCACCGTCGAGGCCACGAGCCCCACCGAGGGCACCGCGCGCTGGAGCCTGACCGTCACCGGCGAGCACGTCAGCGGCACGATGGACTGGGTGAAGGCCGGACAGGCGACGGTGCGGTACGTCGTGAGCGGGGACCTGCGGAAGTAGCTGGTGTACCCTCCCGGCGCATGAGAGCCCTGGTCACCGGCGGCGGGGGCTTCCTCGGCCGCCGGATCGTGGAGATGCTGCAGGCCCGCGGCGACGAGGTCGTGGTGCTCGCGCGCGGCGAGTACCCCGACCTGCCGCTCGTACGGGGCGACGTCTCGGACGCCGACGCCGTGCGCCGCGCCGCCGAGGGCTGCGACGCGGTCTTCCACGTCGCCGCGAAGGCGGGCGTGTGGGGGCCGCGCGCCGAGTACGAGCGCAGCAACATCGTCGGCACGCAGAACGTGCTCGCCGCCTGCCTCGGGCTCGGCGTCCGCACGCTGGTGTACACGAGCTCGCCCAGCGTCGTGTTCGACGGCGCCGAACACGTCGACGCGAAGAACGACCTCCCCTATCCCGACCACTACGAGGCCATCTACCCGGCGACGAAGGCCCGCGCCGAGCGCCTCGTGCTCGAGGCGAACGGGCCGAAGCTCGCGACGGTCGCGCTCCGCCCGCACCTGATCTACGGCCCCGGCGACCCCCACCTCCTGCCCCGCCTCTTCGCCCGCCAGAAGGCCGGCCGACTGCGGATCGTCGGCGACGGCGAGAACCGCGTGAGCCTCACCTTCGTGGACAACGCCGCGTCCGCCCACGTCGCCGCCTGCGACGCGCTCAAGCGCGGCGCGCCCTTCTCCGGCAAGGCGTTCTTCGTGAACGACGCGGAGCCCGTGCGCGTGTGGGACTGGCTCAACGAGCTGTTCGAGCACGTCGGCCTCCCGCGCGTGACGCGCCGCGTGCCGCTCTGGGCCGCGCGCGCCGCCGGCGGGCTCGCCGAGGCGGTGTGGTCGCTCGGCCTCGACGGCGAGCCCCCGATGACGCGCTTCGTCGCGCAGCAGCTCGCGACGACGCACACCTACGACCTCGGCCCCGCGCGCGACGCGTTCGGCTGGACGCCGCCGGTCGCGGGCAACGAGGCGCTCGCGCGGACCGCGGCGTGGTGGAGCGGGCGGGTGCTCGACCGGAAACTCGGCACCTGACCGGAAGGTGGCGAGATTCCGGCAGCCACGACCGGAGAGTCGGGCACCTGACCGGAAGGTGGCGAGATTCCGGCAGCCACGACCGGAAAGTCGGCACCTGACCGGAAGGTGGCGAGATTC
>JBMOQZ010000174.1:0-2113 GCA_049322475.1 Myxococcota bacterium
GGGCCCGCCGCCGCCCTCCTCCTTCGCGGCCGGGTGTGGATCGCCGGCGCGATCGCGTACGGCGCGCTCTTCCTCTGGGACCCGCCGCGGTGGCGCGAGCCGGAGACGTGGCTCGCGGGCGCGGGCGCCATCGCGCTGCACCTCCGGCCGTCGCTCTGGGCGCTCGCCCGCCACGCCCGCGCGTACCCGATCGCCCTCGGCGCGCTGGGGGCGATCCCCGCGATCGTGTTGTGGAGCCCCGCCGAGCACGCCGCCCGCTACGCGCTGCCGATCGCGCCGGCGCTGGCGATCCTCGCCGCGCGCGTGGCCCCGCGCGTCGCCGCGTTCGCCGTCGGGAGCGGCCTCGTGCTCCTGCTCGGCGGCTACCGCCCGCTCGTCGTCCACCACCAGGCGAAGAACGTGCAGGTGGCGACGCGCGCGCTCGTGGCGGGGGGCGCGACGGCCATCGAGGTGTGGACGGACATGCCCGACACCACGCTCCCGCCGGCCGCGCTCGCGGCGCTCGTGGACTTCTACTCGCCCGTCCCCGTGCGGGTCGGCGGCGCCCTGTCCGCCCGCGCGCCCGACGCCAAGCGCCACTGGTGGGAGTTCGTCGCGACGCCGCCCTGGCGAGCCCCGGGCCCCGCCGACGGCGCGCTGCTGGGCCTCTACGGCGCGACCGACGCCCGTTTCCGGGCGGCCCATCCCGAGTGGCGGGTGGCCGACCGGGTCTCGATCTACCGGGCCTCCAGCCTGCTTCTCCCGCGCGAGGTCGTGATCCTCGCACGTTGACCTACTTGCGCCGGCAATCCCGTGCGATAGTGCGCGCCGACCTCACGGAGACGCTCGTGCTGTTCCTCCTCCTCTCGGGGTGCATCTTCGACAACGCGTTCGAGGGCACCTGGCTCTTCATGTTCGACCTCGTGGAGTCCCGGAGCGGCGACTGCGCGGGCACGGACACCGGCGGCGGCGAGTGGGAGTACGAGGGCACCAGCAACGCGCTCGTCGAGATCTACGCCACCGGCGACGGCGGGCTCGCGGTCGACATGGGCTCGGTCGCGCTCGTCGGCGAGGGCAAGGGCGGCGAGCTCACCGCCACCTGGCAGTACTCCGCCACCGGCGACGACGAGTCCTACGAGACGAAGGTCGAGATGGACGGCACCCTGAAGGCCAACGAGCTCACCGGCGAGCTCTCGGAGACCGAGTCCGAGGTGGACGGGAACGACACCTACACCTGCTCGACCTCCCGCGGCTACCGCGCGGTCCGCAGCACCACCACCGGCGAAGAGATCGCGGGAGACTGAACCATGCGCACCCTCCTGCTCTCCACGCTCCTGCTGTCCGGCTGCTCCACCTGGGAGGGCTCCTGGCTCCTCGAGGTGCTGCTCGCCGAGGACTCTGGCAACCCGGACCCGCAGATCACCTACTCCCCCAGCCAGTCGTACGCGGTCTTCTACAAGATGGCCGACGGCACCGCCGCCGCCCAGGTCGCGGGGATGGACGGCCTCATGACGGGCGCGGTCGACGGCAAGTCCTTCTCGTTCGAGCAGGAGCTCTCGGCCTCCTACAGCTCCGAGGACTGCAAGGCCTACGTGGCCACCGAGTCGGGCACCTTCGAGGGCGAGCTCACCGCCGACGGCGGGCTCGACGGCACGCTGCGCGCCCTGTCGAAGGTCGACGTGGTGGACTGCCCCGCCTTCGGCGGCGACTCCTCCGAGCGCGAGTGGCGCTACGAGGTCACCGGCGTCCACGTCTCGGCCAACGACGGCGAGCACGTCGGCTCCACCGTGTCCTGGGGCTACGCCGGCACCCTGTAGCCGGGTGCTACCCTCGCGCGGATGGCTCCGCGCACGGCCCACGCGCTGCTCTTCGCCGTCGGCGCGGCGCTGGCGCTGCGCCCGCTCGGCGACCCCGACGTCTGGTGGCACCTCGCCGCCGGGCGCGACATGGCCCGTCGCGGCGCGCTCCAGCCCGTCGAGACCCCCAGCTTCACGAGCGACGTCCCCTTCGTCGACGTGACCTGGCTCTGGGACCTCGCCACCCACGCGCTCGCCTCGCTCGCCGGCGAGGGCGCGCTGCTCCTGCTCCCCGCGGTCCTCGTCGGGAGCGGGCTCGTGCTCGGCGCGCGCGCGGC
>JBMOQZ010000175.1:0-2113 GCA_049322475.1 Myxococcota bacterium
CCGGCGACCGCCGCCGCGCGAGGACGAGCACGCCGGCGATCCCCGCGAGCGAGAGCGGCGCGCGGAGCCAGCCGCGGAGCCACGCGAACCGCACGCGCACGGGCCGATCGGCGCCCACCCAGTAGCGCGCGTGGCGCAGGACCTTCTTGTCGGGCGACGGCGGGTCGCCCACGTGAGCGGTCCCCTGCGGCGCGACGTCGCCGTAGAGCCGCGTGTAGGCGTACGCGGCGGGGACCACCACGTCCCAGCGCAGGCTCGACACCGGGAGCTCGATCGCCGGCAGCTCCAGCGACCCCGTCCCGAAGAGCCCGAGCGCGCCCGCGTCGCCCTCCAGCGTGAGCCGGAGCGTGAACGGGACCGGCCGCTCCGCGCCCGCCGAGCGCTTCAGGGGCAGGAGCACCGCCCCGTCCGCCGCGCGCGACGGCACGATCGGCTGGCCGTCGAGCTGGCTCCCGAGGACCTCGACGCCCTCCGGCAGGCGCAGCCGCAAGCTGTGGCGGAGGCGGTTCCGCAGCGTGATCGTCAGCTCGGTGCGGGCGCGGCCCTCCGGCGCGATCGAGGTGGTGGCGACGACCTGGTCGACGGAGCCCGCGGCCGGCTCGCGCTCGGGGAGGCGTGTGGCGGCGAGCCGCACCCGCGCGCCCCCGGAGTGGTAGCGCCAGCCCTTGAGCACGGGGCTCACCGCGTTGCCGACGAGCTCGCCCGGGAGCTGCCCGACGTCCACGGCGACGGTCTCCACGCGCTCCACCTCGTCGAGCTGCACGGTCCCGAGCACCTCCGCGCCGATCCAGCCCAGCTCGCGCTCGGCGCCGATCGCGCGGGGGGGAACGAGGTCGAACGGCGAGGCGCTCTCCACCGTCCGCGACAGCCGGAGCGAGATCTCGTAGCTGTCGCGGATGGGGAACGCCGTCTCGCCGCGCAGCACCGTGCCCTCGGCGCCGGGCTCCAGCGTGTAACGGAAGCCGCCGGCCCCCTCGGCGCTCACGACGGCGAGCCCCTCGGGCACGAGCACGTCGAAGCGCCGCGTGCCGGCGTCGAGGATGGCGTAGCGCAACACGGTGAAGAGGTCGGCCGAGCTCTCCTCGACCGAGAGCAACGACGTCGTCTCGACGTACACCTTCGCCGCGCGCCCGTCCTCGTCGCCGCGCGCCTTGTAGCCGACGAGGTGGATGCGGCTGGTCGGCTCGAGCCAGGCGGTGAGCCGCGTGCCGCCGCCCTCGGCGACGAGGTCCTCGCGGACGGCGCGCTGAAGCCGGGGCTCGAGGCCCGCGTCGTCGAACGCGCAGTCGAAGCGCGTGACCGGCGTGCGGGCCACGAGGAAGTCGTACTCGAGCGAGCCCCGGGGACCCCGCGCCGGCACGAGCAGCTCCAGATCGAGCGCGACCTCGCCGGTCTGGTCGGTGACCCACACCTGGTACCCGTTCTGGTTCGTCAGCGCGATCGGCGTGGCGCCCACGCGCGCGCTCACGACGGCCACCTCCTCGCCGACGAGCGGCACGGCCTTCCACAGGCCGTCGCCCCGCAGGGTCGCCGTGAGCCGCAGCTTCAGCGCGAGGCCCCCGGGGGTCGCCCGCCCCGTGTAGGTCGACGCGCCGAGCACCACGAGCGACGCGTACGACCGCGACGCCGCCGCGCGCCCCTCCGCGATCCGCTCGCGGACGGCCTCGAAGCGCTCCAGCGGGACGACGGCCTCGCCCTCGGCGGTCACCGGTGGAGGCGCGGGGAGGGTCCCGCCGCCGGCGACGTAGCCGAGCGCCTCGTTCTGCTTCATCACCTCGTCGAACGAGGACTCGGCCGCCTGCTGGCGCTGATCCTCCTGGGCGACGGCGACCTCGGCGTACAGCGGGATCATGCGAGCCTCCGGGCCTTCGTGGCCAGCGCGGCGAGCGCGAGGGTGGACCACAGGAGCGGGACCTGGAGGAGCCCCACCACGAAGAGCGCGACGAGGAAGACGCGGAGCAGGTTCCGGCCGGTCCAGGCGTCGAGGATCGCGGCGCGATCGGGCAGGCGCCAGCGCGTCGCCGGCAGGAGCGCGCGCAGGAGCAGCGTCGCGAGCGCGAGGTCGATCCCCCACAGGAGCCGCAGGTGCACGCCCTCGACGAAGAACGCGACG